>JAEYPY010000208.1 GCA_023410295.1 Pseudomonadota bacterium
GCGCACACAGCGCGTGCACTGAATGCAGCGCGTCATGCACGTCTTCACCAGCGGGCCCATGAACTTCTCTTCGACGGCGCGCTTGTTCTCATCGAAGCGCGAGCCGCCGCGGCCATAGGCGACCGACTG
Organism: Pseudomonadota bacterium; assembly: GCA_023410295.1. Lineage (GTDB taxonomy): Bacteria > Pseudomonadota > Alphaproteobacteria > Caulobacterales > Aquidulcibacteraceae > Vitreimonas. The sequence continues at coordinate 130 of JAEYPY010000208.1, forward strand.
GTCCTGCAGGTCGCACTCGCCGCCCTGGTCGCAGATCGGGCAATCGAGCGGGTGGTTGATGAGCAGAATCTCCATCACCCCGTTGCGCGCCTTCTTGACGGTGTCGCTCTTGGTGACGAGTTCGTTCAGCAGATTGTCGCGCGGCGGCGGCAGATCCTTCACCTGCTGCGCGCACGAAGCGATCGGTTTTGGCCCCGATTTGCCGCCGACTTTCACCTCGATAAGGCACATGCGGCAATTGCCGGCGATGGAGAGCCGCTCGTGATAGCAAAAACGCGGAATCTCGGCGCCGGCGGCTTCGCACGCCTGCAGCAACGTCAATTCCGGAGGGACGTCGATTTCTACGCCATCGACGAGGATTTTCGTCATGAGTGTGACCGCTTTCGCGGGCAGCGCATGAACGATTTATGGCGTCGCCGCAAGTGGGCGAAAGGACCGCAGCGCCAACAGCTTACCTTCGTTATGCAGCGCCAGCGCCCGCACGTCGCCACCGTTGCGGATACGGTACGAAAACGGGTTCCGAGAGCGACTGCTAAGTTCCTGATATTGAATGCTTTTGATCCGGAACGAGCATCCGCTGAAGGCGTTGGTTCAGCAAGGGGGGCAGCAACGGAGTTTCGCCTTATGCCGAACAACCAGCAGCCCAACCAAGAACGTGGCCAAGAGCGTCAAGCGCAACCGGGCCGTCAGCAACCCGAACGCGGCCGTGAAGACATGGAACGCCCAGAGCGCGGCGACCAAGAGCGCAACCGGCGCCAAGACCAGGAACGCCCGCAATAAGACAGCGGGGCTGAGTGTGAGTGAAAGAGGCGGAGCGGCGCAGAAGCCGCTCCGTTTCTTATTGTGCGCTTACACCTTCGTCAGAGCGCCCTCGCCCACCACCGTAATCCATTCGCGCACCCGCCAAGACGTGACGACGCCGTTCGTCACGTAAGGGTCAGCCTGCGCGAAATCTTCCGCGACCTGCGCACTCTCCGCCTTGAACAGCAACAGCCCAAACGGCGGCTCATCGCTCGGCACCGCCCCGCCCAGCTGCAGCTCGTCACGCGCTACGGACGCGCGGCAAAGCTCCAAATGCGCCGGCCGTACCGCCGTGCGCGTCTCCAGATAATCCGCCGCGTAATCGTAGATCAGGAGGAAGTGCTTCATCGAAGGTATCCAAAACCAATCGTGGGACCATATTCCTCAGGATCATCCGACGTCCACACCTCGACTGGGCGACTTGTCTGCTGCGCCAAGCTCCATCTCCAATATTCTGCCAGAACAAGTATAAATTCGCGGAGCCTTTCCGTGAGGGCGTCAGCGCGTACCTCATCGTTAGGCATCCACGCGACATCCCACAGGTGAACATGGTTCAGCACATATTCGCGTTGTGCATCGCTAAAACGTTCTTCGAACCACTCCTCAAGGTGGGGGCTGTCGAGTACTCGGCGATTAAGCAGGCACCCCCGATACTCCGCCGCGACCGGATTTAGGGCGGCGGGATCGCTAAATTCCTGGATGATACTCTCGAATGTCGAGACCGCCTCAGGCCGCCAGACTGCGACGTTAGTCAACAAATCGGAGGCGGAAGCGTCGCTCACATCACTCCGCCGCCACCGGCATTTGCACCTGATGCACGCCCTTCGCCGCTCGGTAGCGATCGATGCGCTGTTCGATCTCGCCGCGGAAGTGCCGGATGAGGCCCTGGATCGGCCACGCCGCGGCATCGCCCAGCGCGCAGATGGTGTGGCCTTCCACCTGCGTGGTGACGTCGAGTAGCAAATCGATTTCGCTGTGCTCAGCTTCGCCCTTGGCCATCCGCTCCAGCACCCGCCACATCCAGCCGGTGCCTTCGCGGCACGGCGTGCACTGGCCGCAGCTCTCGTGCTTATAGAAATACGAAATGCGGGCGATGGCGCGGATGAGATCCGTCGACTGATCCATCACGATCACAGCCGCGGTGCCGAGACCGGACTTCAGCGCCACCAGCGAGTCGAAATCCATCAGCACGGTTTCGGCTTCATGCGCCGGGATCATGCGCACCGATGAACCGCCCGGGATCACCGCTTTCAGATTGCCCCAGCCGCCGCGCACGCCGCCGCAATGCTCTTCCAGCAGCGTCTTCAGCGGAATGCTCATCGCCTCTTCGACGTTGCACGGCTTGTTCACGTGGCCGGAGATGCAGAATACCTTGGTGCCGGTGTTGTTGGCGCGGCCGATACCGGCGAACCATTTCGCGCCGCGGCGCAGGATCGTGGGCGCCACCGCGATCGATTCCACGTTGTTCACCGTGGTCGGGCAGCCATAGAGGCCGACATTGGCCGGAAATGGCGGCTTCAGACGCGGCTGACCCTTCTTGCCTTCGAGGCTTTCCAGCAGCGCGGTCTCTTCACCGCAGATGTAAGCGCCGGCGCCGTGATGGACGTAAACGTCGAAATCCCAGCCGTGCACGTTGCCCTTGCCGATGAGGCGCGCTTCGTAAGCTTCCTTCACCGCGCGCTCGAGCGCCTCGCGCTCAGCAACGTATTCGCCGCGCAGGTAGATGTAGCAGGCGTGCGCGCTCATCGCATACGAGGCGATCAGGCAGCCTTCGATCAGCAAATGCGGATCGTGACGCATGATGTCGCGATCCTTGCAGGTGCCCGGTTCGGACTCGTCCGCATTCACCACGAGATAGTGCGGCCGCTCCTTCACCTCTTTGGGCATGAACGACCATTTTAGCCCGGTCGGAAAGCCCGCACCGCCGCGCCCGCGCAGCCCGCTCTCTTTGATGTTGGTGATGATCCAGTCGCGGCCAGCCGCGATCATGTCCGCGGTGCCGTTCCAGGCGCCGCGCTTCTTCGCGCTCTCCAGGTCCGCGCCATGCGTCCCATAGAGATTGAGGAAGATGCGATCCTTATCCGCGAGCATTCGAACCCCAAATCATAAACAGACGAAGCGCAAACCAGAGCGCTCCGATAGCAGGTGCGGCGACATACGGGCTGGTGAGCGGCAGCTGTTGAACCACCGCGTTGTAGCCCGCAAGCCCCGCCAAAACGAGCGTGACGGCCACATAGATAAGCACGCGCCCGCCTTGAGCCGCGTTTCCGCCGAGCGGTTGCTCGACCGCCAGCTTCTTGCGCGGCGGCAGGTTCGGGGGGCGCTCGACGCTCACACCTCCTCCGGCAAGCCAGGCAAGGTGATCGGCTTGGCGAGCGAGCCGTCATAAAGCGAAGGATCGG
>JAEYPY010000262.1 GCA_023410295.1 Pseudomonadota bacterium
GCCACTGAATGCGCCAGATCGCCGTCCTTGGTGACGATGCGCGCGACCGTGCTCATGCGCCCGGAAGGCGCAAGCCGCACGCGGTCGCCCGGCGCAACCGCGCCGCTGGCGATCATCCCTGCAAAGCCGCGGAAATCCGCGTTCGGCCGATTGACCCATTGCACAGGCATGCGAAACGCCGCGCGCGCGCGCCGTTCTTCGTCGATCTCCACCGTTTCCAGGTGTTCGATTAGCGATGGCCCGGCATACCAAGGCGTCAGCGCGCTCTTGGCCGCGATATTGTCGCCCTTCAGCCCCGAGATCGGGACCGCCAGCACATCGCCGAGCCCGACGTCGCGCGCAAATTCGGAGAACTCGGCGGCGATGCCTTCAAAGCGCTCGCGCGACCAATCCGCCAAATCCATCTTGTTGACCGCGAGCACCGCGTGGCGAATGCCCATCAGCGCCACGAGATAGGCGTGCCGCCGCGTCTGCGTCAGCACGCCTTTGCGCGCATCGACGAGGATGACGGCCAGATCGGCGGTCGAAGCCCCCGTCACCATGTTGCGCGTGTATTGCTCGTGCCCCGGCGTATCGGCGACGATGAACTTGCGCTTCTCCGTCGAGAAGAAGCGATAGGCGACATCGATGGTGATGCCTTGTTCGCGCTCGGCCGCCAGACCATCGACGAGCAGCGCAAAATCGATGTCGTCGCCCTGCGTGCCGACCTTCTTGGAATCCGCCTCCAGCGCCGCAAGCTGATCCTCGAAGATCATCTTGGAATCGTACAAAAGCCGTCCGATCAGCGTCGACTTGCCGTCATCGACGCTGCCGCAGGTAATGAACCGCAACAGCGACTTCTGCTGGTGCTGCGCGAGATAAGCCTCAATGTCGCGCGCGATGAGATCGGAGGCGTGGGCCATCAGAAATAACCCTCCTGCTTCTTTTTCTCCATCGACGCGGTCTGATCGCGATCGATCACGCGGCCCTGCCGTTCGCTGGTCGATGTCAGCAGCATTTCCTGAATGATCTTCGGCAGGGTGTCCGCCACGCTCTCGATTGCGCCGGTCAGCGGATAGCAGCCCAACGTGCGGAAGCGCACCGTCAGCATCTCCGGCGCCTCACCGGACTCCAACCGCATGCGCTCGTCGTCGACCATGATCAGCATGCCGCTGCGGCGCACCACCGGCCGCGGCGCGGCCAGATAAAGCGGCACGATCGGAATGTTTTCCAGGTGGATGTATTGCCAGATGTCGAGCTCGGTCCAATTCGAGAGCGGGAAGACGCGGATGCTTTCACCCTTGCGCTTCTTCGCATTGTAAAGCCGCCAAAGCTCCGGCCGCTGGTTTTTCGGATCCCAGCGATGCGACTCGGTGCGGAAGGAGAAGATGCGCTCCTTGGCGCGGCTCTTTTCCTCATCGCGCCGCGCGCCGCCGAACGCGGCGTCGAAGCCATATTTATCGAGCGCCTGCTTCAGCCCTTCTGTCTTCCAGAGATCGGTATGCCGTGTGCCGTGATCGAACGGGTTGATGTTCTGCGCCAGCGCTTCTGGGTTCTGATAAACCAGCAACTCGCAGCCGATCTCGCGCGCCATGCGTTCGCGCATTTCGTACATGGCGCGAAACTTCCACGTCGTATCGACGTGCAACAGCGGAAACGGCGGCGGCGAGGGAAAGAACGCCTTCGCCGCAAGGTGCAGCATCACCGCGCTGTCCTTGCCCACCGAATAGAGCATCACCGGCCGCTCCGCCTCGGCGACCACTTCACGCATGATGTGGATGCTCTCAGCTTCAAGCCGTTGCAGGTGGGTCAGCCGCGCCTGTGCGCGCGCATCGGGTTCGGACCGGAGCAGGGTGGACATCGTCTCGCTTTGATAGAGGGGTGGGCCCATCCATGCAAACGCGGCGGCAGCGCGCGTTTTCACGCATGGAAGTCGTCGAACCGGCGGGCTAGATAAAGGTTCCAAAGGAGCTTCCCCGTGGCCGAAATCGCCCAGCAGGACTTGCGCAAATTCACCGACGACATCTGGCGCGACGAGATCGTGCCGACCCTCGTCGAGTACATCCGCATCCCGAACAAGTCGCCCTCGTTCGAGCCGGACTGGGCGAGCCTCGGCCACATGGACAAGGCCGTCGATCTTTTCGTCGCCTGGGCGAAACCCCGTCTTCCTGAGCTCGGCGCCAGCCTCAGCGTCGAACGCCTGCCGGGCCGCACGCCGCTCATCTTTATCGACGTGCCGGGCGCTAAAAGCGATGACACCGTCCTGCTCTACGGCCACCTCGACAAGCAGCCGGAGATGACCGGCTGGGCCGAAGGCAAGGGCCCCTGGATCCCCGTCATCGAAGGCGACAAGCTCTATGGCCGCGGCGGCGCGGACGATGGCTACGCCATGTTCGGCGCGCTCGCCGCGTTGCTCGCGCTGAAGCAGCAGAACGTGCCGCACGCCCGCGCCGTCATCGTGATCGAAGCCAGCGAAGAAAGCGGCTCGCCCGATCTGCCGCTTTACATGGACGCGCTCGCCGACCGCATCGGCAAGGTCTCGCTTGTGGTCTGCCTAGACAGCGGCTGCGGCGATTACGAGCGCCTCTGGCTCACCACCTCGCTACGCGGCCTCATCGGCGGCACGCTCCGCGTTGATGTGCTCGACGAGGGCGTGCACTCGGGCGACGCCTCCGGCGTCGTCCCGTCGAGCTTCCGCGTCCTGCGCCAATTGCTGGCGCAGTTGGAGAATATTGATACCGGGCAAGTCACGGTCGAAGAACTCAACGTGCCGATCCCGCCCGAGCGTATCGCGCAAGCTAAAGTCGCCGCCGGCGCGCTTGGCGATCAGGTCTGGGCCAAGTTCCCGTTCGTCAAAGGCATGCGGCCCGCCGCATCCGATCCGGTCGAGCTTGTGCTCAACCGCACTTGGCGCCCGGCGCTCTCCGTCACGGGCTTTGCCGGCGCGCCGACACCGCAGAACGCCGGCAACGTGCTGCGGCCCTTCACCGAAGCAAAGCTCTCCATGCGCGTGCCGCCCACCGCCGACGGCAAGCGCGCCAGCGCGCGCATGAAAGAGATTCTGGAAAGTGATCCGCCGTACGGCGCGCGCGTCAGCTACGAGCCGGAGAAGGAAGGCTCAGGCTGGAATGCGCCGAAGACCGCGCCCTGGCTGGAAGCGGCTCTCGAAGACGCTTCGCACGCCGCCTTCGGCAAACCGGTGGCGATGATGGGCGAGGGCGGCTCGATCCCGTTCATGGGCATGCTCGGAGAGAAATTTCCCGAAGCCCAGTTCGTTGTCACCGGCGTGCTCGGCCCGCACTCCAACGCGCACGGCCCGAACGAATTCCTGCACATCCCCACCGGCAAGCGCGTCACCGAAGTCGTCGCCCGCGTGTTAGCGGCGCATTTCGAGCGCTAAAGGAGCGCGGGTCTTCAGACCCGGGTTGCTTACCCCGCTTGCTTCTTCGCCGCGGATGCCGCTTGCGTCTGCTCGGCCGCCGCAGGCCGCTTGCGCGCGAAGCGCATCACCGTCGCCGCCAGCATGTCGCGATCGGCAGGCTTCACGATGTGCTCAGCCGCGCCCAGCGCCAGCGCATGCGCGCGGTCTTCGTTGACCGAAAGCACCACAACGGGAATATCCTGCGTCTTGGGGTCGTGCTTTAAGCTTTGCAGCACGCGCCAGCCCGAGCGGTCGGGCAGGAATATGTCGAGCAGCACCAGCGCCGGCGCCTTCGACCGTGCGAGCGCCAGCCCCGCTTCACCGCCGCCAACACCCAGCACCGCGAACCCCGCGCGCGTCAGCGACCGTGCCGCCAGTTCGCGCGCATCCGGTTCGTCCTCGATCACGATAACCAGCGGCGCGCCCTCTGCGCCTTGAATGTCATCGATCTTCGCCGCAGCGCCCAGCGCCGCCGACGCATCCGCAAAATCGACCGGCACATGCAGCGTGAACGCCGCGCCCTGGCCGAGCTCGCTCTTCACTGTGACGTCGCCGCCCAAGAGCTGCGCAAAGCGCCGTGTGATCGTGAGCCCAAGTCCGGTGCCGCCATATTGCTGCGTGATCGAAGGATCGGCCTGCACGAATGGCTGAAACAGTCGCGACATGTGCTCCTTGCTCATGCCGATGCCGGTGTCGCGCACGGTGAAGAAGAGCTGATCGACGCCGTTGCAGAGCTTGCACTCGAACTCGATCTCGACGCGGCCGTTCTTGGTGAACTTCGCGGCGTTCGAAAGCAGGTTCAGCACGCACTGGCGCAGCTTCATAGCATCGGTATTGGCTTCCATGTCGGGCAAGGCCGGCGCCAGCGCGATGACGTTGCCATTCTGCTCGGCCATCGGCCGCACCGTCTCGATCAGCTCTTCCAGCATGTCCACTGGATCGAACTTCGCCGCCGCCACGTCCATGCGGCCGGCTTCGATCTTGGAGAGATCGAGAATCTCGTTGATGAGGCTCAAGAGGTGCTTCGCCGCCGTCAGGATGCGGTTCAAATCCTGCACCGTGGCGTCGTCGCCGGCGTCGGCGGCGTCTTCCTGCAACATCTCGGCATAGCCGATAATGGCGTTGAGCGGCGTGCGCAGCTCGTGGCTCATGTTCGCCAGGAATTGCGACTTCGCCAGGTTGGCCGCCTCCGCCGCGTGGCGTGCGTGCGCCAGATCGCCAACGCCGCGCGCCACATCGGCGCTACGCTCGGTGATCAGGCGCAGCATCGCCGCCAAGTCACGCTCCACGCCGGCGGGCGCCTCGGTCGTGAATTCCTCCGCCAGCTCATTGTTGAGCGTCTTCAGCGTCTCAAGCTGCACCGCGAGCGCCGACTGCGCCGCCGCGCGGACATCGCCATCTGCAGCAGCCGCCTTTGCTTCATGAAGTTTCGTCACGCAGGTCAGCCGCACCGGCGCCCCATCCGGCGTCGTGCGTACAAAACCGCTGTGCTGCACGCGGATGATGCCATTCTCGGTCACCACGTCATGCGCAAGCGCAATGCGGCGCACAGCGCCCGGCGCCGGCGCGAACGCGCTGCGCACCAGCGTTCGATCCTCGGTCGGCGCAAACAGCGCGCGATCGACGACGTCAGCAAACGACACCGGCCGCCCAATCAGCCCGCCCAGTCGTTGAGCGCCAATCAGTTTGCCGCGGGTGAAATCGATCTCCCACGCCGCTGCGCCGCCCTCGCCAAAATTCATGTTGAGCTGGCGGATCCACTCGGCGTCCTGCATGCGCGCGTGGCTCGCTGCGTGCACGTGATGCAATGCCGCCGCGAACACGTAACCAGCGCAAAGTGCGCACGCCGCGATCAAACCGAACGCGTCCGCCGCCGCCGCTTCAAGCAGGAACGCAAAGCCCAGCAGCGCATAGGGCGCGCAGGTGATCAACGCATGCAGCCGCCCGCGCCGCGCGCTGAACGCGGCGTTCGCCAACAAAACGAACAGCATCGACGTCGCCAGCGCAACGCCGAGCTCGCCGCCGGAATACCATGCGATCGCCGGCGCAGCGGCAAGGCTCGCCGAGCCGCATATATCCAATGCAATGCGCGCCGCGCGCGCTTGGGGCGCTGTCAGCACATCGAGGCGCCCAGCAAAGCTCTTGCGTGCTTCCTCAACCAGCAGCACAAGGCCGAGCCAGATCGCCGCAACGGCGACGCCCGCCGCAGCCGCGGTGACAACCGCTAGCAGACCCAGCAGATACGTACGCGCGTGCGCGCCGGAAAGGACTTGCGCAGCAGCACGCTCCAGCGCCGCTTGGTTGATGAAGTGTTGCACCGCCCACCCCGATGGCTAATTTCAGAGTAACGCTAGCGCGCGTCTGTAAAGCAAGCGTTCGCCTGACGGCATTTCGTGCTGTTTTGAGACGAAACTTGTGACAAGAAGTGTTGCTCGCGTGGTGAGACTTCTTGCTACGCCTTCACGCAGGTAATCGAGTTATGAACTTCCGTTCCGACAACACCGCGCCCGCCGCGCCGGAGATGCTCGCCGCGCTCGCACGCGTCAATGAAGGCGCTACGCCCGGCTATGGCGAGGACGCGTGGTCGAAAGAGCTGGGGCAAAAATTCTGCGCGTTGTTCGAACGCGACCTGCGCATCTTCACCGTCGCCTCCGGCACCGCCGCCAACGCCATCGCACTCGCCAGCGCCGTTCCACCTTGGGGTTCGATCATCTGTCACCGCGAAGCGCACATCGAGTGCGATGAATGCGGCGCGCCGGAATTCTATTCAGGCGGCGCCAAGCTCGTGCTGGTCGATGGCGATGCGGCGAAGATCACGCCGAACGCGCTGCGCGAAGGCATCGCCCGTAACGCGCGCGGCATTCATTCCGTCAAACCCGCCGCCGTCTCGATCTCCCAAGCCACCGAACGCGGCGCCGTCTATACACCGGCGGAAGTGGCGGCCCTCGGCGACATCGCCCGCGGGGCGGGGCTTGCCTTCCACATGGACGGCGCGCGTTTCGCCAACGCTGCCGCCGCTCTCGGCTGCAAACCTGCCGAGATCAGCTGGCGTGGCGGCGTCGATCTCCTCTCCTTTGGCGCCACCAAGAACGGCGCGCTCGCCGCGGAAGTCATCGTCTGTTTCAATCTCGATTACGCCGAAGAGATCGCGCGCCGGCGCAAACGCGGCGGCCATCTCTTCTGCAAGGGCCGCTACATCGCCGCGCAATTGCTGGCCTATCTGGAGGATGATCTCTGGCTCAAGCTCGCCGGCCGCGCCAATGCGCTGGCGCAGCGTTTGGCCGAAGCGGCGGCGTCTTGTCTTTCAGTGCCGGTCGAAACCAACCAGCTCTTCATCAAGCCCGGCCCCGACGCTCTCGCTCGCCTGCGCGCGGCAGGCGCTGAGTTCTACGATTGGGGCGCGGATGGCGCGGGCGAAGCGCGCCTCGTCGTCTCCTGGAATCAAGACGAAGCCGAGGTAGAAGCGATGCGAGGTTTGCTCGCATCGCTTCGCTAGCACTTAGCGCCAGGTCGTGTAACCAAGCTCCAGCGTTTTCGGCGACCCTGAGCTGATCGCGTTCACGCGGAATTGGCTGATGCGGCCCTCATTCGTGCGCACGCACACATAAGAGCCAACCGGCACCGACGAGAGCGCCACACGCGACGTCGAGAAGCTCGCCGCCGAACATCCGGCAAAGCCGCGATTGCTACGGTCGCCCACCGCCATCTGCGCGCCGCCGCGCGGCTCCAGATAAAGCTCCGTGTTCGTCACAGCGTGAAACCAGATGTCGCCATCACCGCCAACACCGCCGGCATCGAGGTCGAACACATAAGTCTGCGGCACGGAGAGCGGCCCAGTAGTGTGCGTCACTGGCGTCGGCGTCGCTGGCCGCGGCAGCGGCACGGGCACGACAATGCGCGCTCTGCAATCAAAGCCGCCGCTCCGCGCCGTGCAAGTGTGGTTTGCCGGCGCATTGCGCTGCACCGAGCCGGACGGGCCATAGACGCACACAAGCGCCGGCTCGCCGCCGATCTCCTGCACGCGCGTGTCGCTCAGATTGTTGACGATCGGTGTCGTCCACCAGCCGCTCGGCAACTCGTTTGTGATTGTGCGCCGCGCTTGGCTGAGCGGACATTCGATAGCTTCAGCCGCGGCGGGCGTAGGCGTGAACGCGGCAAAGGTGAATGCGGCCGCAAAGGCCGCCAGGATCATTTTCATGATTATCCCCAGCTTGCTGTTACGCGCGCCCTCGCACCGGGAAGATCGGCGCTGAAACATGGCGTTTCGGTGGCGCAGGGGCACCATAGCGCGTGCGTTTCGAAACGCCATGCACAGTTTTCGACCAATGATGCGGCCGCAGGAAAAGCTGAACCAGCGCTGAGTATGCGGCGATCGAAGCCAGCGGCCAGTAGAACGGCATCGTCGGCGCCGCGCGCGCATGACTTAGCGTGTTGGAGAGTGCGCACGCCGTGAATGCCGCGAGGATCGCGGTCGCATAGCCGCTGAGTGCGAGCGCAAAATCTGCAGGCGTCAGCAGCGTGTAGGGAGAGAGCACCGCGAGCAGCAGAATGAACGCGAGCGGTCCATGCGCCAACGCCGCCAACACGCCGCCGCCCAGCACAAGCTGCATCGAGAGAAATGCGCTCAGTCCCATCTCTCGCGCGCTCTTCACCGGATCGCGCATCAGCACGAGCCATGTTTGCATATGCCCCTTGATCCAGCGTGTGCGCTGCTTGCGCCAGGCATCGAATGTCACCGGCGCTTCTTCGAACGTTGGCGGCGCGATGACGTCCGCCCGATAACCATCGCGGGCCAGCCGATAACCGAGATCGGCGTCCTCGGTGACGTTATAAGGATCCCAGCCGCCGCACGCGCGCAGCGCGTCGGTGCGAAAATGGTTGCTCGTGCCGCCAAGCGGCAGCGGCAGCTCAAGGCGCGCCAACAACGGCAAGATTTCGCGAAACTGAATTGCGTACTCGGCCGCAAACTGGCGCGAGAGCCAGCTTGCATCGACGTTGTCTATATCGAGCGGAGCTTGAACGCACGCTAATCGATCGTCCCCATCCTCGAACGCCGCCAGCGCCGCGCGCAATTGCTGCGGGTCCGGACGATCCTCCGCGTCATAGACGACAACGTACTCCCCGCGCGCCCGGGCAAGGCCGACATTGAGCGCCTTGGGCTTGGTGCGCGGCGAGGCGACCGGAATGATCACCACCTCGACGTGCGGCGCATTCGCGACAGCCGTGGCGGCCAGGATCGTGTCGGGATCATCGGCTTCGACCAGCAGCTTCACGTCCAGCGCATGCGTCGGGTAGTCCAGTCGAGCCAGCGCCGCCGCCAGATCCGGCGCGATATTGGCCTCGCGGTAAAGCGGACAAAGAATGGTGTAGATCGGCCAGCTCGAAGGCGCCGCAAGCCGCGAGAGTTGCGGCGTTAGTTGGGCCGCCGCGACGAGCCTAACCAGGATGGCGAGCGCAAAGAAAACCCAGGCGGAGATATGCAGCGCTCCCAGCACCGGCGCGGGTGCGAGCCATAGCGCAAACGCCAGCCCCGTCGCGCAGAGCGCGAACGCGGCGCCTTGTGTAAAATAGAGTACGCGTTTGGCTGAGCGCTTCGGAAAGGCGCGATGAAAGCCGTGGCGCGCCGCTTCCAACTCGCCTGCGCCGACATGGGCCGCAGCCAGGCGCAGTTCGTCGAGCTGTGGCTCCGCCCCGTCCATCCCCATGGAACGCAACTGAAGGTGGCGGTGGAGTTATGCACAACCAACTAGAAATTGTGTCGATACAACTAGAGGAGGAGTTCCCGCCCCCTAGCGCCGACCCGTGTCCCGTGGCACGCCGCGCCCGGGTAGGCGCGATCTAAGGTACGATACCATGACCGATACTGGATTGGGTCCGCTGCTGCGGCGGACCGCCGACTATGCCGCCGCTTATCGCGCCGGCGCCGATACGCGCCCGCACCGGCCGCAGCAAACATTCGAACAATCGCAAGCCGCGTTCGAAGCGCCGACCCCGGAAGCGGGCGCCTCGCACGATGACGTCATTTCTGAACTCATCGCGCTCGCCGAACCGGGTCTCGCGGCAATGACCGGGCCGCGCTTCTTCGGCTGGGTCATCGGTGGTTCACACACCGCAGGCATGGCCGCTGATTGGCTCGTCAGCACCTGGGGTCAGAACGTCGGCAACGCCTATGCGACACCCGCAGGCGCGGCGATTGAAGAGACCGCCGCGCGTTGGCTGCTCGATCTTTTGGACTTGCCGCGGCAATCCTCGATCGGCTTCGTCACCGGCGCCACCGTTGCCAACTTCACTTGCCTTGCTGCTGCGCGCGGCGAGGTATTGCGCCGCGTCGGCTGGGATTGCGAAGCGCAAGGTCTCTTCGGCGCCCCGCCGATTCATGTCGTGCTTGGTGAAGAGGCGCACTCGACGGTCTTCTCCGCGCTCAAATATCTCGGCCTTGGCAATGAGCGTGTCATCCGCATTCCCGCGGACGACCAAGGCCGCATGCGCGCCGACGCCTTCGCCGAAACCATGCGCACGCTCGATGGCCCCATCATCACCATCGCCCAAGCCGGGCACATCAATTCCGGCGCCTTCGATCCAATCGAAGAGATCGCGCCGATTGCGCGTGAGAAGGGCGCTTGGCTTCACGTCGATGGCGCCTTCGGCCTCTGGGCGCGCGCCACGCGTGAGCTCAAGCATCTCGCCAGAGGCGTCGAGCTTGCCGATTCCTGGGGCACCGACGGGCACAAATGGCTGCAGACGCCCTACGATTGCGGCTACGCCATCGTACGCCACCGCGATGCGCACTACCGCGCCATGAGCATCGCCGCGAGCTATCTGCCCGAGGGCGACGTGCGCCACCCCGCCGACTACACGCCAGAGCTCTCCCGCCGCGGCCGCGGCTTCGGCACCTGGGCGATGATCCGCGCGCTTGGCCGCGCCGGCATCGAGGAGATGGTGACGCGCAACGCCGCGCAAGCACGCCGCATGGCCCGCCGTCTCGCCCAGGCGCCGGATGTCGAGATCATGAACGACGTGGTGCTGAACCAGGTCGCCGTGCGTCTCGGCACGGATCTCGACGGACCAACCGCCGACGCGCTGACGCAACGCACCATCGCCCGCATCCAGCGTGAGGGGGAGTGCTTCGTCGGCGGCGCCAATTGGCGCGGGCGCCAGATCATCCGCGTTTCGGTGATCAACGCCGCAACGCGCGATGAAGACATCGACCGCGCCGCCGACGCGATCCTCTCAGCCTGGCGCGCCGAGCGCGAGGCTCAGTAAGCGCCCTGATCACGCCGGAGAGGCGGGCGGCTCTTCCTTGATCTGGAAACTCTCGGCGATGCGGAACATGAGCGGGTTGAGCGCAATCGAAATGAGCGCGCCGGCCAGCACGAGATTGTAGGTCTCGATCGACATAAGATTGAGGTGCACGCCCAGCCCTGCGAGCAGGAACGAGAACTCGCCGATCTGCGCCAGCGAGGCGGCGATCAGCATGCCTGTCGGCAGCGGCAGCTTGTAAAGCGAGGTGATGGCCAGCGCCGCCGCGCCCTTGCCGAGAATGATGATCGCCACCACCGCAAGCACGCCAACCGGATTGCGCACCAGCGTCATCGGATCGAACAGCATGCCGACCGAAACGAAGAACAGCACCGCGAACGTATCGCGCAGCGGCAGCGAATCCTCGGCGATGCGGTGCGTGAACTTGGTCCCGCTCAGCACCATGCCGGCCAGGAACGCACCAAGCGCGAACGACGCTTCGAACAGCTCGTACGCGACCCAGGCAATGCCCAGCGCCAGTGTCAACGTGCCGAGCGAGAGCAACTCGCGCGATTTCACGTGCGCGATCTTGACGATCAGCCACGGGAAGAGCCGCCCGCCAATGAACAGCATCAGCGCAATAAAGAGTCCGACCTTGCCGACCGTAATGGCGAGCGCCGAGCCCGCGGCGCTGAACGTGCCATCACCGCTCATCGCTGTGCCCGCCAGCGCCGGGATCACCACCAGCGCCAGGATGGTGGCGATGTCTTCCACCACGAGCCAGCCGACGCAGATGCGTCCGTTCTCGCTCTTCAAAAGGCCGCGGTCTTCCAGCGCCCGCAGCAGCACGACGGTGCTCGCGCATGAGAGCGAAAAGCCCAGCATGACGCTCTCGGTCACGCCGAAGCCGAATAATCCGCCAACGGCATAGCCCAGCAGCGTCGCCGCGCTCATCTGCACGATCGCGCCGGGCAGGGCGACGCCGCGCACCGACCAGAGATCGGCGAGTGAGAATTTCAGCCCTACACCGAACATCAGCAGGATGACGCCGATCTCCGCCAGCTGCAGCGCGATGCCCGTGTCACCGACAAAGCCCGGCGTGAACGGCCCCACCGCAACGCCGGCGAGCAGATAGCCGACCAGCGGCGAGAGCTGCATGCGCCGCGCGATGAAGCCCAGCGTAAAGGCGAGCACCAGCGCACCGACGAAAGTCGTGATCAGAGTATGGTCGACCACGGGGCTTACGCCTTCGTCGCGGGCTTTGGTTGCTCCGGGTTCGATGCGGCGACGCTGTCTCGCCGTCCCTCGGCGTGTTTCATCTCAGCCGCGGCGGAGCGCGGCTTCATCACGGCGAAGACAGAGGGGCTGGGCATCGATCTCCTGGGCAAACGCAACGAGGCCCGCGGTTTGCGCCACGGGCCTCATCTTTCGACAAAATAGCGTGCGCGATGTCAACGCCGCGCCGAACGATTAGTGCTGGCGGTGCGGCGTCACCTTGTTCAGCGTCAGGCGATGCACGCGCCCTTGCTGGCCCGGCCACCACATCGAGCTGCCTTCGGAAAGCCCGATCAGCGCCGCGCCCACCGGCGTCAGCACCGAGATGCGCCCGTTCACGAAGTCGGCGCAGTTCGGCCAGACGAGGTGGAAATCGCGATAGGTCTGGCCATCGTATTCGAATTCAGCCGCGTCGTTCATCGCCAGCACGGTCGGCGGCAGAGACTTGGACTCCACCACTTTCGCGCGTTCCATTTCTTCCAGCAGCGTCGCCGCGCCGGGCGCCTGGCCCAGGGCCTTCAGCGCAAGGTCGATCAATTGCTCGTGG
The DNA here is from genome assembly GCA_023410295.1 of Pseudomonadota bacterium. Taxonomy (GTDB): domain Bacteria; phylum Pseudomonadota; class Alphaproteobacteria; order Caulobacterales; family Aquidulcibacteraceae; genus Vitreimonas. The sequence continues at coordinate 12,462 of JAEYPY010000262.1, forward strand.
TCTTCCTGATGCACGACGATGTCAGGGCGCTTCTTGGCGGACATTGGATATTCCATGGGTTTTGAGCGCCTCGCGGCGCTACGTCTCAGTTTGAGTGTGATGAACGTCGCCCCTAGCTCGTTCGCAGGGGCGAGCTAGGGGTCAGCCGCGCGCTTGAGTGCGCACCGCACGCAAAAATGCGCGGAGGAGGGCTGAACGGATCATGACCTAGAGATCGGGTGCGGAACCGCCGCTGTCAAGCCGTCAGGCAGCTTTAACCAACTCTCCCGCCAGTGCGCGCCGCATCAGCGCGCTGGTCTCGCGCACCCCGAAGATCGCCGCGAACTGACCAAAGCGTGGCCCGCTCTCGACTCCGAACAGCACTTCGTAAAGCGCCTTGAACCAATCGCGCAGCGGCTCGAAGTCGTGTTCCTTGCCGACCGCATAGACCTCGTTCTGGATCGCTTCGCCGTCGGTGATGTCCGCCGGCAACGCATCGAAGCGCGCGATCAGCGCTTCGAACGCCGCGCGCTCCTTATCGCTCGCGGCGCGGAATTGCTTCGCCGGCTTCACGAAGTCGTTGAAGTACGCGAGCGCGTAGCCCGTCAGCTTGTCCAGGAACGGATGCGATTGCGGCGTCGCGCCGGGTGCATACTTGCGGATGAAAGCCCAGAGCTGCTCCTTCGTCTCCGCATTGGCGGCCGACACAAGATTGAGCAACAGCGCGAACGAAATCGGCGACGCATTCACCGGCGGCGCGCCGTCATGGATGTGCCACGCCGGGTTCTCCAGCCGCTCGGCTTCGTTCTGCTTCTGATAGCCATCGACGAACGAAAGATACTCATCCACCGTCTTCGGGATGACGTCGAAATAGAGCTTCTTGGCCGTCTTCGGCTTCTGAAACATGTAAAGCGAAAGGCTCTCCGGCGCCGCGTAGCGCAGCCATTCCTCGATGGTGAGCCCGTTGCCCTTCGACTTCGAAATCTTCTCGCCGTTCTCATCGAGGAAGAGTTCGTAGTTGAAGCCCTCCGGCGGCGTTCCGCCCAGCGCCGCACAGATGCGCGAGGATTGCTTGACGCTATCGATCAGGTCCTTGCCGCTCATCTCGTAATCGACGCCGAGCGCAGTCCACCTGAGCGCCCAATCCGGCTTCCACTGGATCTTCACGTTGCCGCCGGTGACCGGCACTTCTGTCTTCGTACCGTCCTCATCCTCGAACGTGATGGTGCCGCGCTCGAAATTGCGCGCCAGCGTCGGCACTTGCAGCACGCGACCCGTCTTCGGGCTGATCGGCAGGAACGGCGAATAGGTGGCGCGCCGCTCTTCGCCCAGCGTCGGCAGCATGATCGCCATCACCTGGTCGTAGCGATCGAGCATCGTCAGCAGCGTCTTGTCGAACGCGCCCGACTTGTACTGCTCGGTCGACGACATGAACTCGTAATCGAACCCGAACCCATCCAGGAACGAGCGCAGCTGCGCATTGTTGTGGTGGGCAAAGCTCTGGCAGCAGCCGAACGGGTCCGGCACTTGCGTCAGCGGCAGGTGCAGGTGCTTGGCCAGCATGTCCTGGTTCGGCAGATTGGTCGGCACCTTGCGGAAGCCGTCCATGTCGTCGCTGAAAGCCACCAACCGCGTCTTGATCTTGTCGCCCGTCAGCACGCGGAAGGCGTGGCGCACCATCGAGGTGCGCACCACTTCGCCGAACGTGCCGATATGCGGCAACCCCGAGGGCCCGTAGCCGGTCTCGAAGATCACCTCGTCCTTGGGATGTTTCTTCAGCCGCTCCACGACGAGGCGCGCTTGTTCGAACGGCCAAGCCTTGGCGGCGGCGGCGAGGGTGGCGAGATCGGTCATCGGCGAATCCTAACGAACCCGCATAACGCGCGCGCGCTGTTCCCGCCAAGCGGCCATTGCGGATTGAAGCGAAGCGGGCACACTAGCGCCGATGCGCACGCTCATTCTTTTACGCCACGCCAAGGCCGTCCGCGCCCACGAAGCGCCGAGCGATGAGGCGCGCGGGCTGACCGGGCGCGGCCGCCGAGAAGCGCGCCTTGCCGGCGCGGCGATGGCGGACGCAGGCCTTGCGCCCACTGTCGCGCTCGTCTCTACCGCCCAGCGCACGCGCGAAACCGCCGCCCTCGCGCTGGAAAACTTCAAGCTCGAAACTCGTTTCGAGGACGCGCTCTACCACGCCGCGCCCGAAAGCATTTGGGACGCTGTCAGCGGCGAAGACGAGAACGCCAGCATCGTCGTCGTCGGCCACAATCCCGGCATTGGCGAGCTCGTCAGCTTGCTGGTGCGCCAAGCTCATGACGGGTCAAAGCTCGCGCGCGAATTCACGCTCGGCTTTCCCACCTCCGCCTTCGCCGCCTTCGAAATCAAAGGCGATCTCCTCCCCGCCGCCGGCCCAAGGCTCATCACGGCGTGGAAGCCGCCAAGGGAGGGGGACTAGTTGGGATGAAGTGTGTTAGATTGGCCGCATGTCGAACCTGACTCTCAATCTGACCCCCGATGATGAGGAGCGGCTGGCGCGTGTCGCGCGGGCCGCGGGGCTGAGCTTGGAGGAGGCCGCGACCGCCGCCGTGAGAGCACAATTGGACGCTGACGCCGCCGCGCGCCGCGAAATTGAAGCGGGCATCGCTGAAATCGACGCAGGCGCCGGCATAACCCTCGAAGCCTTTGAACGTGAGATGGACGCGTTCATGGCTGGGCTGTCGAGTCGGCGTGCCTAAGAACGCGACACGGCCGATTGTACTTGCGCCGCGCTTCATCGCGGAATTGAAACATCAAGTCGACTGGATTGCCGAGCGCAATTTCAGAGCGGCACAAGCAGCAGAATCGCGTGTCCGCGTTGCTCTTCGCCGATTGCGTTCGTTTCCCGAACTCGGCCGGCCGGGCCGGGTATCAGGCACACGCGAACTTAGCGTCGTCCATACACGCTTCATCATCGTCTATCGTCTGAGCATTAACGATGTCGAAGTCCTGGCGCTCCTGCACTCGTCGCAAGCTTGGCCCAGCTCGTTCTGACCTACTGGCTCGCCCACAAAATCCGCGCGATCCACTCCACATCCGCGGTCGCCAGCGTGCGCGGGCCGTGCGCGGGGTTGAGCGATAAAAGCTCCACGCTCTGCTCGTTGCGCCGCCCCAGCACCTTGGCCATCACTTCGCCGGCGCGCGTGCGCACCACGACGCGGTCGCCGCGCCGCACTGCCGCGCCCGGCTGCACGATGACGACATCGCCGGCGCGATACATCGGCTCCATGGAATCGCCGGCGATCTCGAGCGCGTAGACGCGGTCTTCGCCTAAATCCGGAAAGCGCACCGTCTCATCGGCGCCGACGGGAAAGCCTTGCTCGTCGAAAAAGCCGTCCGCGCCCGCGCGCGCCATGCCGACGATCGGGATCGCACGCCCGGCGCCGCTGCGGCCCGCCAGCAGCGCCGCGAACTCGTCCCAGCTCGTCTCCGCCGCCGCCAGCGCGCGCGAGAGGCTTTCGGTGGAGGGCCAGCGCGGCTTGCCGTCAGGCGCCTGGCGCTTCGATTTATTGAACGTGGTCGGGTCGAGCCCCGCCGCGCGCGCCAGCCCGGACGGGGAGAGCCCCCGCCGCTGCGCCAAAGCGTCAATCGCCCGCCAGATCCGGCCGTGCTGCATGGTGCCTCTTATACCGCACGCAGAAGGACTGGCAACCCATATCTAGGACTATTATCCCATATAACCCGCAACCCCCGGTAGCACCCAGCGCAACGGGCCGCCGGACCTGCTAGGCGAAGCGCCAGAATCAGCCAAGCGGACATCCTCGTGAGCGCGCACGACCTTGCCACGTCAGCCTTGCGGCTGATCGATCCGGAAACGGCGCACCACGCTGCCCTGTTCGGCTTGCGCGCCGGCGTCGGCCCGCGTGTGCGCGCCGACCGCTACCCGCGCCTCCGCACCACGCTCGCCGGCCTCGATTTGCCCAATCCCATCGGCATGGCTGCGGGCTTCGACAAGAATTGCGAAGCGCCCGACGCGTTGCTCGCCGCCGGCTTCGGCTTCGTCGAATGCGGCACCGTCACGCCGAAGCCACAAGCCGGCAACGCGCGCCCGCGCATCTTCCGCTTGAGCGAAGACCGCGCGATCATCAATCGCCTCGGCTTCAACAACAGCGGTCTCGACGCGTTCGCCGATCGTCTCGCCGCGCGGCGCCAGCGCGGCATCGTCGGCGCCAATGTCGGCGCCAACAAGGATAGCGTCGATCGGCCCGCCGATTACGTGCTCGGCATGGGCCGCGTCTGGAAGTGCGCCTCTTACGTCACCGCCAACATCTCATCGCCCAACACGCCGGGCCTGCGCGGCCTGCAGGAGCGCGGCGCGCTCGAAGATCTGCTGGGCCGTCTGCGCGAGGCGCGCGCGCCACTCGAAGCCGCACACGGCCGCCGTCCGCTTTTTTTGAAAGTCGCGCCCGATCTCGATGAAACCGCGGTGCGCGACATAACCGAACTCGCGCTTCAGTACGGGCTCAATGCGCTGATTGTCTCCAACACCACGCTGCAGCGCCCGCCGCATCTTACCTCCGACAATGCGGAGGAGGCGGGCGGGCTCTCCGGTCAGCCGCTCTTCCAAATCTCCACGCACATCTTGCGCCTCTTCGCGCAGGCGCTGGCCGGACGCTTGCCGCTGATCGGCGTTGGCGGCGTCGAAAACGGCGCCACTGCGCTCGCCAAGCTGCGCGCCGGCGCCAGCGCCGTGCAGCTCTATTCCGCGCTCGTCTACGAAGGCCCCGGCCTCGTCGCCCGCATCCTCGACGAACTCGACGGCCTTCTCGCCGCCGAAGGCGTCGATCACGTCAGCGAGATTGTCGGCAAGGGCTGACGCGAAAGAAAAGAGCGCGGGCCTTCAGACCCGCGCTCGCACTTCTAATGGACTATTGTGGAGCAAACGCGGGTCTGAAGGCCCGCGCTCCTCTAGCTCCGCGCCACCGCGCGCTGGCGCATCGACGCCGTCGTCTCGCGCAAGCTGCTCATCAGCCCACGGATGTTGCCGTTGTTGGCGTCGAGCTGGGCCAGAAAATCGCGCTGCTGCTGTTTCGCCAGCCAAATCTGGTTGCCATCGACCAGCAGCGAAACATCGACCACCTTCCACGCATCGCCGGAACGCAAGATGCGCCATTGCACGGTCATGGCGCGCCCGCCGTCGCGCGGCGTTAGTTCGCTGGTGACGATCACATCGCGCCCGGCGATCCGTTCGGTCGAGCCGGTGACGCGGATCGCGCTGCCGCTATAGCGGCTGAGCTGCGCTTCATAGACCGCGATCGCGTAATCCTGGAACGTGCGCGTCCATTCGCTGCGCAGGCTCGCGTCCGCGCGCAATTGCGAGCCGTAGCGGCCGAGCACGAAATTGGCGATGCGCGGCATGTCGGAAAATTGCGCCATCAGGCGATCGAACGTCTGCCGGCGTTGCGTCGCCGACAGATTGCGATCGCCCAGCGTGCGCAATGCGCTCGCCGCGTTTTCTTGCACATAGCGTTCAGCGTCGGCATTGCGCGCGGCGTGAGCGGCCGGCGCAGTGGCGATGAGCCCAGCGCCCAGCAGGCCGGCAAGGAAAGCGGCGCGGGTGAAAGGGCGAGCGTTCACGTCAAGTCTCCTCAAAGTCCGCCCGACATGGGCGCGGGGAAATCCTCTGCCAAGGCGTCAGACATCGGTTCAGGTTGGTTCGGATCGAAGTGTTGCGAATTGTCCTCGGTCACAGAGAAGTTATCGGGCGTGTCGGTAGTCGCTTCCGCATCATCGATCGCCTCGAACTCAGGCAAATCTTCGACCGAAGATTCACCATTTTGGATCGCGCTCTCGCGCAATAACGCATAGGAGGTGCGGATCGAGACGTAAGGATCGAGCGCATTACGGCGCACGTCATCCACAGCGTCGATTACGCTCTCGCGCGCATTCAGCGCCGTCAGCACCGTGCGTCCGATGCGCACTTCATCGGCTTCATCGAACTCCGCCCAGGTCAGCGGATCGAACACCGTGTCGACGACGCGTCCGGCCGTGTCGCGCACATTCGTCGGCCCCATCAGCGGCACGAAGATGTATGGACCGGGCTCAAGCCCCCACACCGCAAGCGTCTGCCCGAAATCTTCGTCGTGATATTCAAGTCCCATCGAATTCGCGGGATCGAAAACGCCGGCAATGCCAATGGTTGAATTCAACGCAAAACGCCCGGCTGTCGTGCCGGCGCGCTCGAACTCGCCTTGCAGCACATCATTGGCGAAGATCACCGGCCCGCGCAGATTGCGCAGAAAATTGCGCACGCCGGTGCGCACCGGGCGCGGCGTCACCGCGCGATAGCCGCGCGCGATCGGCTCGACCACGGCCTGATCCACGCCCTCGTGCACGGCGAAGAGGTCGCGGTTGAAGCCCTCCCACGGATCGGGCTGGCTCTGCGCCTCCACCGCCGGGGCGGGCGCCTCCTGCGCGAACGCAAGCGCAGGCGCGGATAGGCACGCCGCGAACGTCGCAACTGTCAGTATTCCCCGCATCGTTGAGACACCCCGTTGTCCACCGCAGATAATAGGGG
>JAEYPY010000142.1 GCA_023410295.1 Pseudomonadota bacterium
GCGCAAGGCTGCCGCATCGGCTGTGGATAACGCCCGGGCGCTCGCGGCCGCGGCCGGATCGGTGGCCGAGCTGCGCGCCGCGGTCGAGGGCTTCGAAGGCTGCGCCCTCAAAGCTACGGCCCGCAATACCGTGTTCTCAGACGGCCAGGACGACGCTCAAGTGCTGGTCATCGGCGAGGCCCCCGGCAAGGAGGAGGACGAGCAAGGCAAGCCCTTCGTCGGCCGCTCGGGCCAGCTGCTCGACCGCATGCTGGCGCATATCGGCCTATCGCGTACGTCTAACATACTGGTTTCCAATACAATTTACTGGCGCCCACCCGGTAACCGCGATCCCACCGCAGGCGAGATCGTCGCCTGCCTGCCGTTTGTGGAGCGCCTGATCGCGCTGAAGCAGCCCAAGCTCCTCCTGCTCACCGGCAAGGCGGCTGCCAACACCGTGCTGAAGCGCGAGGAGCCCATCTCCAAACTGCGCGGCCGGCGGCTCAGCTACACCAATGAGGCGTTACCGGCGCCCATCAACGCGATGGTCATGCTTCATCCCGCATACCTGTTGCGCCAGCCGCAGCAGAAGCGGCAGGCGTGGGCAGATCTCTTGCTTGCGGAAGCTTGGCTCGAAGAGCTGGGCGTCGCGCGGGCGCCCCATCCTTAACGAACGAACGGGCTCCGATGACGCTACGCGCCGCCTTCGCCGCTCTCACCCTCGCCTTCACCGCCGCCGCGCCGGCGATGGCGCAGACCAGCATCGTCGCCCTCTCGGAGCGCGACGAAGCGGCCTACCGGGATGCTTTCGCCGCAGTCGAAGCCGGCAACTGGCGCGCCGCCACAGCCGCCGCCAACCGCGCCGAAGACGATGTGCTCGAAGGCGTCGTGCGCGGGCGCATGCTGTTGTCGCGCTCCTACGGCGCGAACTGGAGCGACTACACCTCCTGGCTCAATCGCCACGGCGAATACGGCATGGCCGACGCGGTTTACGACCGCGCCATGGATTCCCGCTCGCGCCGCGCCCGCCGCAACGGCACGCGTGCGCCCGCACCGGTCCGCGCTGGCGTCCGCCAGCTGCCCGGCACGCCGCCGCCCATTCCCGGCGACAGCGCTAGCGCCCGCAACGGCGTCGAACGCGTCGCCGAACGCATCGGCGCCGGCGACATGGAAGGCGCGCGCAGCCTCGCCGTGCCGCAAGCCTCCGGCCCGCGTTCCGGCCAAGCGCAATTCCAGCTCGGCCTCATCGCCTATCGCCAGCACGATTACGCCGAGGCTGTGCGTCAATTCGAACTTTCGGCGCAATGGATCCATCATGGCGGCTGGGCGCGTGCAGCGGCGCACTATTGGGCGGCGCGCGCACGCCTCGCGGCGGGCGAACCTCGCGGTGTCGTGCAGCACCTAGAAGCGGCCGCTGAACGGCCGTGGACATTCTACGGTCAGCTCGCCGAAGCGCAGCTTGGCCGCGACAGCAGCCTCTCGTTCGCGCCGCCTCGCGTCGATAGCGCGACGCTGCAGAACTTCATCGAACGCTATCCCGCCGCACGGCGCGCTGCAGCGCTGGCGCAGCTGGGACGACTCTCCGAAGTTGAAAGCGAACTCCGCCGTCTGCACGGGGATTTGCGCCGCGAAGACGACGCGACCTTCCTTGCCCTGGCGATCGCGCTGCAAGCGCCCGCCGCGCAACTGCGCGCCGCCGAGTATGGCGGACCGGACGTCGCCGTGGGCTTTTGCCCGACCACTTCGTTCGAGCCGGACGACGGCTTCGCGCTCGACCGCGCCGTCATCTATGCGGTTGTTCGCCAGGAGAGCTATTTCAATCCAAAGGCCGTCAGCGTCTCGAACGCGCGCGGCCTCATGCAGCTGCTGCCCTCAACGGCGCGCGACATGGATCGCTCGACCAATTACCGGCGCAATCCCGCTGCGCTGTTCGAGCCTGGCCTCAACATGCGTCTCGGCCAGGACTACATCCAATGGCTGATGCGCGAATTCCATAATGACGGTGATCTCGGCCGCGTCTTCGCCGCGTACAATGGCGGCCCCGGGTGGCTCTCGCGCTGGCTCGCAACGCAACCGGCCGACATCGATCCACTGCTCCTGCTGGAAATGTTGCCGCGCGCGGAAAGCCGCGACTATGCCGAACGCGCACTCTCGCACCTGACGCTCTGCCGCAAACGCTACGGCCAGCCGACGCCCGAGATGGATCGCCTCGCCGCTGGCGGCGCTGCGATCTACACCCCGCTCGACAATCAGATGATGGCGCGCGGCAACCAGCCGCAATCGTAAGCGTCAGTCGTAGGCTTTCGCCAGTTCAATCGGATCGGCGCCCATCATGTGGCGCGCCAGCAGCGTGAGCTTGGTCAGCGGACCGCGCTTGCCCTGCCGGCGCAGCGCATCGCCGCTCACCACCGCTTCGCTGTTGAACCAGACCCAGCGCTTGGCGCCGATGCGGCGCGCGAACTCGACATCGTCCATGCTGGCTTGGTCGGGATAGCCGCCGAGCCCGTCATAAAAGAACCGCGACATCAGCACGCCCTGCTCGCCGTACGGGAGCTTCATCACACGGGCGCGCAAGCGCGCCCAGAACAGCGCGCGTTTGGTTTCGGGTGACGCATCGTCGAAGGCGAGTTGGAAAACGCCCGCCCGCGCGCGCGCCTGGTCGCTGCGGATGAAGCGCTCCGCTTCCCCCACCCAGCCCGGCGCCAGCTCGACGCCCGGGTGCAGGATCATGATGTACTTGCCTTTGGACGCAGCGGCGCCAGAGCGGACCTGCAGCGCGCGGCGCGGTTCAGTGGTTACGACCTCGCAGCCCGCAGCATCGGCAATCTCCAGCGTTTCATCGCTTGAGCCGCCATCGGCGATGATGACCTGCTTGACGATGCCATACGATACCCCTTCCACGAGAGGTGGCAGCGTGCGCCGCATCTCGCGCGCCGAATTCAGCGTCGGGATGATCACCGAGATCATCCGTTCATGTCGCCATGGGTGTGCGGCTTGTAAAGCGCAAACAACGATCAGTTGGCGTTGCGCGCTTCAGGCGCCCGGCGCAGGCGTAGGCCGGGACGCAGTGGGCGCCGGCAACGCCGCTTGCGGCGGTACTGGAGGCGCGCTTGGCGACGTCGGCGCTGGCGTATTGGCCGCAGCGGCGGCTTCGGCTGTCATTTGTGAACGCAAGCGCTCGATGAAGCGACCCATCAAATCCGTGCGGGCCACGGCGCGGGCAACGTCACGGATCGCCGCGCCGTCTGCGTGAACGCCGGAGGCGACCACTTCGAACGCATCCGCTTCGTCCGTATTGGCCATGTCGCCTGCGTACTCGCGATAGAGCGCGCGCACGCCCTCCTCATTGCCGGCAAGCGTCAGCGCCACCGCGGTGCGCAACACTGCCTGGCGGCCATGGTTGTCGAGCGGGGTGGCGCGATTGCGCATGTTGATCAGCGAACGCATCTCCGCCGCCGCGCGCTCCCAATCGCGCGCCCGCCAAGCCGCCTCGGCGCGCACACGCTGGGCGTCTTCGCTGCGGTCGCGCTCCACCAGTTCGACCGCACCTTCAAGCCGGCCGAGGTCAAGCAGTGCGCGCGCTTCCAAGATGCGGCGATCGGCCAACAGCGTCGCCGGCATGTTGGGCTGACGCGTGGTGCCGAGCGCGACGAGAGCTTGGTCGGGTTTATGGTCCATCAAATAGATCGTCGCGAGATCGGCCGCGGCTTGCGCGCGGCTGAGGCCCTGCAAGCGCTCGTCCACCTGGTGCTGCAGCAATTGCGCCGCCTGCTCCAAGAGATCGACATGCACGAGCCGCCCCGCGAGCAAGCGCACGATGCGGTCGCCATTGGGCCCGACGGGCGTCAGGTCGCTGAACTCATAAAAAAGCCCGAGCGCCTGGATCGGCTCAAGCCGATCAGCTTCGCCGTCGAGGAAGAGCCGCTCGAACAGCGTCGACATGTCGGCCCGCAACTGACGCGCTGCGAGATGGTTCGGGAAGCGGTCGGCGGCGATGCGCATCGTCGCCAGTGCTTCGCGCCAGCGGCCAAGCTCGGAATAGGCTTCGCCCAGCATGCTGACGATCGCGAGTTCGGTGGCGTCGCCGCGCCAGCGGAAGCGGAGCGCTTCCAGCGGCTCCACGGCGTCTACAGCGCGAATGACGCCGGTCGCGCGCCGGATGCGGATCGATTCGACATTGGCGCGCACCGCGACTTCTTCATCGCGTACGCGGGAAAGCTCATCCAGCAGCGCCAGCGCACGGACATGATCGCCGCGCAATCCCATGACGCGCGCTTCGGCGAGGCGCGCATGCAGGCGCAAGGATGTATCCGGCGCTTGGCCCAGCGCCGCGCGCGCGGCGGCTTCGGCGGCGGCGGGATCGTTGAGTTCAAGCGCCGCTTCGGCGTGCGCCAACTGGAAGCGCGCGCGCCACGCCGGGGGATGTTCTTCAAGTCCGCCGGCGCCGCGCTCGAGTTCACGCCGCGCCACTATCCAGTCGCGCTGCAGCGCCGCAGAATAGCCCCGCCAGAGCGCGGCGGAGGGATTGTTCGTCAGCGCCGACGCAGTGAGGTCGGCCTGCGCCGCCGGCAGCCGGCGCATCATCACGTTGGCCGCCCCGCGCATCAGCCGGTACTCGGGATCGAGCTCAACCAACTCGCCCTGATTGATCGCAACGATGCGCAACGCCCCCAGCGCTTCGGCGGCGAATTCGTGGTCCAACAGGTAGCGCGCCAGCGCCATGCGCGCTTCGACTGGCGCGCCCTCGCCCACGCCTTCTTCCGCGGCGCGGCGCGTCAGCTCATCGATGCGGCGGCGCACGTTCACCAGGCTTTCGCTCGGCGTCGAGCTCATTGGCGCTTCGCCACTGAAGGCGTCTTCCAACAGCGCCGCTTCCAGTTCGGATCGCGCCGGCGCCGCGGTGATGAGGCCTTCCCCGCGTGAGACGGTCAGCACGCCGCCGGCGAACGTTGCATTGACGCCATCAGCGCGCGGTTCGATCACCGCGCCGTGCGCTGCGGGGAGCATTGCGGCTTCGACGGTGGCGCGCCGCACATCGATGCCGCGCGCAGGACCGCCGACAAGCGCAACACCAATACGGTCTCCGATCTCCGGATCGTTGATCCAGCGCACCGTGCCTTCGCGTCCGAAGCGCGCGGTGAGACGCCCGGGCCCATCAGCCGCCACTTCGCGTTCCAGCACCGCAGGCACGCCTGCGTCGGCGCGTGCGCCAAGTGTCAATGTCCAATCGTTCTCGTGCGCAGCGGCGCTAAGAAGCACGTCCGGCGGCGCTGGAATGCGCAGGCCAATGACGCCCTCGCCTTGGACGATCTCGATATTCTGATGCCGCCGCCCCGCACGGGCGACGCCAGTCAAATCGATCCGGCCATTGGCGTCGAACACTAGCCAAATCGCTTCGCCGCGGCGGAACGCAGCCGCGCGCGCAGGCTGCGGCCACGTCACAATGATTCGCGTGACGTTGGCTTCTTCGACCAGACGCACGCGCGCATTGCCGCGCACGGGCGGGCTCGCCGGCACCGGCGCTTCGGTCGTTGCACCCGTCACCGTGGCTGGTTGCAAGCCGCCTTCCGGCTCAAGCAGATCGATGACGACGCGATCGCCATCGACAAAGTGGCGCTGGCGCACGCCTGGCTCAAGCACGAGCGCGAGACGCACCGGCGCGCCGGCCGCGCTAACACGGCGTACTTCGCGCACCAGCCGCGGCGGCGTCGAGCGCAGTTCGGAAATATCGATATCGGCCGCGCGCGAAAAACGCAGATCGAGCCGGTTGCCTTGCAGCAGCGGGGTTACCGTCGTCGCGCCTTCGAATCGGAAAGCAAGGCGCGTGAAGCTCTCCTGCACGC
>JAEYPY010000200.1 GCA_023410295.1 Pseudomonadota bacterium
CGTGTTCGTTGATCTGCCAGGCCAACCGCGCATTCATTACCACGTATGCCGGGACGTCCGGTCTTATTTCGTCGATCGCGCGCACATCGAGATCCAGCATCCAGTCCGGATTCAACGAAGCGGAGGAGCGCAGAAACAGCTGGTAGCTGGGATCGTCGCCGCTGCCGTTGAAGTCGAGCGCCCATTGGCTTGCGGGGCGCAGGTCAGCCTCCAGCATTGTGACGCCAGCGCTCAGGCGCCAGTCGGAGCTGACATCGAGATCGCCCCATATCTCTGCGCCGTAGACTTCGCCGTCCATGTCGTTGGCGTAGCGAGCCGGGAGGATGATCATGGGCGTGAGATTGAGCGTGCGGAGCCCTTCGTACTCGTGACGGTAGAGATTGATCGAGAACGTGGCGTTCTGAAGCGGTTGGGTTCGGTAACCGAGCTCGTAAGCGATCAGGTCTTCCGACTCGAAATCGGTGCCGGGAACGATGACGCCAGGGCTCAACAGCTCACGGTCGATGCGCGAAGGCGTGCGCACAGCGCGCGATACAGCCGCCCACACCATCGAGTCTGCGCTCGGACGCCAGGCGATGCGCGCGTTCGGCAAGTATTCCAGGCCCGTAAAAGTATGATCCTCTAGCTTGAGGCCGAGCGTGAGCGCCACTGTGTCGGTTAAAGCGATCTCATCCTGGATGAACAGATTGGAGGTGCGCAAAGTCCGACTCGGCTGGATCAGGCCCGAGGCGCCGCCAGCGTTGACGAATTCGCTGTCGCTGACGCGATAGCCGCCGCCCCAAACGATACGGTGGGCGCCGCCGAGATCGAAGCTGTGCTGAAGCTCGACATCGTACATCTGCAATTCGTCGCTGACCGGCCCCGCGGCGGCCTCGTTGTGAGATGCGAAGGCCTGCACCTCGAGCGTCGAACCGTTGCGGAGCAGGCGCCGCCAGCGCGTCAGTACGTGCGCGCCAAGATTGTCTGAGCGTGAATCCAGCCGATCGTGATAGGCGCCTTGCAGCATGAAGGCGTCTTGCAGATCGCCCCAATCGGCGCGGAAGCCGACTTGGCCGAGACTCCAATCATCGCCATCGCCTTCGCCGGCCATGGTCAGCGTTTCGCCGCGCTGCAGGCCGGTCGCGTAGACGCGGAAGGCAGCGCCATCGGCGCCGCCAAGACGGCCGCCGTAGCGGAGGTCTACGCGCTGGTCGAGAGAGCCCGCCAGGGCCTGCGCGAACCAGCCTTGCGTCTCTTCTGCGGACCGGGTGATCACATTGATCACGCCATTGACTGCGTTCGCGCCCCAGAGCGTGCCGCCGGGGCCGCTAATGACTTCGATCCGCTCGATATCCTCAAGCATGACCTGCTGCTGATCCCACAGCACGCCGGAGTAGAGCGGGGTGTAAACGCTGCGGCCATCGATCAGCACGAGCAGCTTATTCGAGGCCTGGAAACTGTTAAAACCGCGCGCGCTGATGGCGTAGTATTGGGAATCCACCTGCGCGACTTCGAGATTGCGCGCCAGGCGCAGCACCTCTGGCAGGCTTTGGGCCCCGGAGCGGCGCACTTCCTCATGAGTGATGACATCGATCGCCGCCGGCGCCCCGCTCAGGGCCTCCGGGCGACGCGACACCGAAGTCACCTCGAGGTTCGCCAACTGCTCGATGGTAAGCCCGCGCAATTCCTCAACCGGAGGATTGCTCGCGTCCTGGGCGAATGATGGGCCGGCGCACATGCACACGGCGACGCACGCGCCAAATGGAAAGCCCCGCAACCGCATCCCCGTCTCCCTCCAGGTCAACCCGAGGAAACACGGAGGAAAGGGAAAGGTTCCCAGAAAAAATCGAGGTCTAGGGGCGCCCCACGCTGACGTAGTTGAAGCCCTTCGCTTTCATCTCTGCGGGATTATAAATATTGCGCAGGTCGATGATGGTCGGCGTTTTCAGTGCGTCCTTCATGCGGTCGAAATCGAGCGCGCGGAATTGGTCCCATTCTGTGATGATCACAACGGCGTCGGCGTTCTGCACGCAATCGTAGGGGCCGGTGGCGAACTGGACGTCCTTTAGCATGTGCTTGGCTTCGTTCATGCCTTCGGGGTCGAAGGCACGGATGCGCGCGCCCTCGGCCTGTAGCGTTGGCACGATGTCGAGTGCAGGTGCGTCGCGCATGTCGTCGGTGTTCGGTTTGAAGGTGAGGCCGAGCACGGCTATGGTTTTACCTTTGAGATCGCCGTCGAGCGCGGCGATGATCTTCTGCGCCATCTTCTGCTTGCGGGCTGAGTTGACGCGCACCGTGGTTTCGATGAGTTCGATCGGCGCGTTGTAGTCGCGCGCGGTTTTCATCAGCGCCAGCGTGTCTTTCGGGAAGCACGAGCCGCCATAGCCGGGGCCAGCGTTCAAGAACTTGCGGCCGATCCGGTTATCGAGGCCGATGCCGCGCGCGACTTCCTGCACATTGGCGCCGACTTCATCGCAGAGATCGGCGATCTCGTTGATGAAGGTGATCTTCATGGCCAAGAAGGCGTTGGCGGCGTACTTGATTAGCTCTGAGGTGCGACGCTTCGTGAAGATGATCGGCGTTTCGTTGAGGAAGAGCGGGCGATAAAGTTCGCGCATGCGCTCTCTCGCGCGCTCGTCGTCGGTGCCGACAACAACGCGGTCGGGCCGCTTGAAATCGTTGATAGCCGCGCCTTCGCGCAGGAATTCGGGGTTGGAGACCACGGCGAAATCGGCGTCCGGGCGCGTCTTCTTGATGATGGCTTCGACTTCATCGCCGGTGCCGACCGGCACGGTCGATTTGGTGACGACCACGGTGTAGCCGTTCATCAGCCCGGCGATCTCTTCGGCGGCGGCGTAGACGTAGGACAGATCGGCGTGGCCGTCGCCGCGGCGCGAGGGCGTGCCGACGGCGATGAATACGGCGTCGGCGTCGCGGATGGCGGCGCTGGGATCGGTGGTGAAGAAGAGTCGGCCTTGCTCGACGTTGTCCTTCACCAGTTCTTCGAGGCCGGGTTCAAAAATCGGAATCTCACCTCTCTGCAGGCGCCCGATCTTGCCCTGGTCCTTGTCGACGCAGGTGACGATGTGGCCGAAGTCCGCAAAGCATGCGCCGGACACAAGGCCCACATAGCCGGTGCCGATCATGGTAACGCGCATGTACTAGATCTCCTGATTGTAGGCGCCGACTTCTTGGAAGCGGGCGAGGCGCGGCTTCACTTCTTCGCGGAAGAGGGCGCGCATATCCTCTTCGCTCTGCATGCTTTCGACGACGACGACGAGTTCGGGCTTGTTCGAGGACGCGCGCACCAGCACCCAGGCGCCGTCTTCGAGCGTCACGCGGGCGCCGTTCACGGTGTTCACGTCGCGGATTGCGCGACCAAGAATCTTGCCGCCCTCCTGCGCCAGCTGCTGATACTGGGCCACGACTTGATCGACGATGGCGTACTTCATCTCGTCATCGCAATGTGGACTCATCGTCAGCGAGGTGAAGCTCTTCGGCAGCGCGCGGCGCAGGTCCGAGAGCTTCTTGCCGGGATTGCGGTCGAGCATCGCCAGCACGGCGGCAGCGGCGACGATGCCGTCGTCATAGCCAAGGCCCAGCGGTTCGCGGAAGAAGAAGTGGCCGCTCTTCTCAAAGCCGGCGAGCGCGCCGAGTTCGGTGGTGCGGCGCTTGATGTAGGAATGGCCAGTTTTCCAATAATCGATCTTGACGCTGTTCTGCTGCAACACCGGATCGATATTGAAGAGCCCGGTCGACTTCACGTCGACCACGAAGGTCGCGCCCTGATGATCGCGCGACAGATCGCGCGCCAGCATGAGCCCGACCTTGTCGGCGAAAATCTCCTCGCCCTCGTCATCGACGACACCGCACCGGTCGCCATCGCCGTCGAAGCCGAGCGCCACGTCCGCGCCATGCTGCTTCACCGCCGCGGCCATGTCGTGCAGCATTTCGCTGTCTTTGGGATTGGCGTTGTAGTTGGGGAAGGTCCAGTCGAGCGCGGTGTGGAGGTCGATCACCTCCGCGCCCATGCGCCTGAGCGCCTCTGGAGCGAACGCGCCGGCCGTGCCGTTGCCGCAGGCGGCGACCACCCTGATCGGGCGCGACAGTTTTACGCGTGAGGCGACAT
>JAEYPY010000247.1 GCA_023410295.1 Pseudomonadota bacterium
TCGCGGCCGCGCTCGCCGACGAGGCCGATGACGATGACGTCGGCTTGCGCGCCGCGCGCCAGCATCGACATCAGCACCGACTTGCCGACGCCCGAGCCGGCGAAGACGCCCATGCGCTGGCCGCGGCAAAGCGCGGCGAAGATGTTGAGCGCGCGCACGCCGACATCGAGACGTGCGCCAACGCGGGCGCGGTCATGCGCCGACGGCGGCGCGGCGCGCACGAGGTGGGGCTTGAGGCCCTGCACCAGCGGGCCTTTGCCATCGACCGGATTGCCGAAGCAATCGATGACGCGGCCGAGCCACGATTGCGACGGCCGCACCAGCGGCGCCCCGCCTTCGAGGTGCACGCGCGCGCCGGGGCGGATGGCGTCGATTGGATCGTACGGCGCGACCAGCGCGCGATCGCCGCAGAAGCCGACGATCTCGCCGCGCGCGGCGTGTGCGCCTTCGATGGTCGCGCGCGCGCCGAGCGCCAATGCGTCCATCGGACCCGTCACTTCAACGAGCGCGCCTGACAAGCCTGTCACGCGGCCTTCGAAGCGGCGCGGATCGAGTGCTTCGATCTCGCTTGCGAGTCTGGTGAGGAGAGTTGGCATTCGCCGCGCGTGTTCCTCCACAACTTCATCAGCGCTTATGGTTAGCGAAATCTGAATCGTAGCAAGGGTCGTTGGCGAAGCGATTCATTTGCTCGTGGTTGTGCCGCACACTTTCACGCACACAGCCCATAGACACGCGAATCCAAATCAGATTCTAAGGTTGGTTAACGGGGAGCTGATGGGCCGGCAGCACCGCGGTAAGCACACCGGCTCGGTAAGAATCGTTGACGGCGTTTACGAAGATTAAACCTCTGGCATCGATTCTGTGAATTAACTGTGCCGGGCCCTTGCGCCAACGGGGAGCATTCTATGCGAGTCTTGTTGATTGAGGACGATAGCGCCACGGCGCAAGGCATCGAGCTGATGCTGAAGTCCGAAGGGTTCAATATCTACTCGACCGATCTTGGCGAGGAAGGCATCGACCTCGGCAAGCTCTATGATTACGACATCATCGTCCTGGACCTGACGCTCCCGGACATGCACGGCTACGACGTGCTGAAGCAGCTGCGCGTGGCGCGGGTCAACACGCCGATCCTGATCCTTTCCGGCACGGCCGATATCGACACAAAGGTTCGCGGTCTCGGCTACGGCGCCGACGACTACATGACCAAGCCCTTCAACAAGGACGAACTGATCGCGCGCATCAACGCGATCGTCCGCCGCTCCAAGGGCCACGCTCATTCCGTCATCAAAACGGGCGACATCACGGTCAATCTCGATGCCAAGACGGTGGAAGTCACCGGCCAGCGCGTGCACCTGACCGGCAAGGAATATCAAATGCTGGAGCTCCTCTCGCTCCGCAAAGGCACGACGCTGACCAAGGAGATGTTCCTCAACCATCTCTATGGCGGCATGGACGAGCCGGAACTGAAGATCATCGACGTCTTCATCTGCAAGCTGCGCAAGAAGCTGGCGGCCGCGACGGGCGGCGAGCACTACATCGAAACGGTGTGGGGCCGCGGTTACGTGCTGCGCGATCCGCAAGAGCAAGGCGCGTCGGTCACGCCGACCAGCGGTGTCGTCGCCGCCTAAGCGGTTCACCACTTTCGCTTACCTTGCCGCTCCCGCGCGCCGGCGTTCTCGCCTAAACTCGCGCGGGCATGCGGCTTCATTTGAACAGACGATCTCTGCTTGCAGCCGGCGCGGGCGCGCTTGCCGGCTGCGTCAGCGCGCCTGCTGCGCCGGCGCTTGAGGATCCAGCCGCTGACGCAGACCTCCGCACGCTGGTCGAGCGCTTGGCGGAGCGGCCGCGTACGGCGCGCGGCTTTCTGCTGCGCCGCTTCGATGCTGCGCAGCTGACGCCGCAGGGACGCATCTTATACGACGCGCTTCTGCCTGGCGCGGAGGCGGATGCGGCGCTGGCGCGTCTGCCCTGGGGCGGCGCTGGCCTCCCCTACGCCGTCACGCATCGCTACGGCGCCTATCGCACCGCCGGTGACACGCGCGAGGACAACACGCCGCGTATCGCCGCGCGCAACGTGCAGAGGCAGACCAATCAGCTCGAAGCCGACGCCGCGGGGGGCGTGATCGCGCCGGATTTCGTGCTGGATGCGACGATTGCCGCGGTAGGAGACGCGCGCACGCGTGTGGCGGCGATCGAAGACCACGCCGCGGTTGCGGAGGCGTTGGAGCGGCAAGTTGAGACCCTGCGCGAGCTACGCGCGCGGGCCCCGAGCGAGCCGGGCATGTGGCGCTTGCCTGGGGGCGATGCGTTTTATGCTGAGGTGCTGCAGTTTCAGCTCGGCGCGTCTGTCGATGCGCGCGAGGCGCATCAGCGCGCGATAGAGCGCTGCCGCGAGCTGCACGCTGAGGCCGATGTTCTGCTGCGCGGGCAAGGCTTGGCGCGCGGCGACGTGGGCGAGCGCTTGCGCGCATTGGGGCAAAATCCGCGCTACCACTATCCCGTCGGCGACGAAGGCAAGGCGCGCGCCGTGGCGGACATGAATGCCCGCTTGGCGCGAACACGCGCGCTGCTGGCGGATGTGATCGAAGACGCGGCGGCGGCGCCCGGCGAAGTGCAGCGCCTCGCCGCCAATCTCGAAGCACGCGGCGCGCAGGGGCGGCGCCAAGGCGCGGTCTATTATGTCGATCTGGGGGCGGTGCGGCCGAGCTGGACGCTTGCAAGCGTCGTCCATCACGAAGTGCTCCCCGGCCACATCTATCAGGCGCCGTATGAAGGCGCCGCCGCGCCGCCGGCGCTGCAACTGCGCTACGCCAGCGGCTATTCCGAAGGCTGGTCGACGTACGCCGAGCAGCTGGCTGACGAGGCCGGCGCGTTCACCGACGATCCGCTTGGCCGCATCGGCTATCTGCAGTGGATGTTGTTCCGCATGGCGCGCGTCGTCGCCGATACCGGCATCCACGCGCTACGCTGGAGTCGCGAACGCGCCATCGCCGAGATGCGTGCGTTACAGGGCGAGAGCATCGCTTTCGTCTCGATCGAGGAAGATGTGACGCGCTTCTGCGTGCAGCCGGGAATCTATGCGGCGCAAGGGTTGGCGGCCCTCCACATCGCAGAGCTGCGCGAGCGCATGCGGCGCAGCGCGCGAGGCTTCAGCCTGATGCGCTTCCATCGCGCCATGCTCGAGCACGGCCCCCTCTCCCCGCCCGGCCTGGAGCAGGCCGCGCGTGCGGCGTTCGCCTAATAAAAAAAAAGGACGCCGGCTTGGGGAGCCGGCGTCCTGGATCGAGGTGTTGGAGGAGTTAGTACGTGTACCGCGCACCGAAGAAGTAGGAGGTGCCGTACTCGTGGTAGAACGAGAGCCGGTTGTCCGGCGTCAGGTAATCATGACGTGCTTCGTTGGTGAGGTTGATGGCCTCGAACGTCAGCGCGAGATGATCGGTGAGGTTCAGCCGCGCCGATGCATCGACATTGAAGCTGTCGGAGGTCTCTTCCGTCGCGTTGCCATCGCGCCCCGGCAAGTTGGTCGGGAAGCTGCTGCGATAGGCGCCCGCGACGCGCGCGCTGAAACGATCGTCTTCGTAATAGAGGGTCAGGTTATACGATTCATCCGACTGATTGGTGAGCTGGCCGGAATAGGTCACCGCGCCAGCTGAGTTCAGGTAGTCGATGTCGGAATAGACCCGCGTGTAATTGCCGATCACCCCGGTGTTGGACAAAATTCCCGGCAGGAAGGTCAGCGGCATTTGCAGCGAGATCTCGTAGCCTGAGACCGGCCCGCCCGGCGTGTTCTGCGGGACGTTGTAGCTCCAGTAGAAGTTCGGATCGTCGATCACGTCGCAGGTCGCAGGAAACTGCGCACCGCAGGCGGTGATGCCGACGCTATCGGGAAGGCCGAACGGGTTGCCGGTGAACGGGCCCGTCTCGCGCACGGTCTGTACGAAGCTCTCGATTTCACGGTGGAACAGCGCGACCGAGAAGAGGCCGCCCTCGCTGAAGTACCATTCGAAGGCGAGGTCGTAGGCGTCCGCGCGGATCGGTTCGAGATACGGATTGCCGGCGGTGATCGTGCGGTTGGAGCCGGAGACCGAAACTGCAGGGTTCGGGTTGAGCGACCCCAGACCGACACGCGACATCACTTTGGCCGCTGCGAAGCGCAGCAGGATGTCTTCCGCCGGTTCGAAGACGATGTTCATCGCCGGCAGGAAGTCGTCGTATGAGACATCCACTGTGGTGGGCGTATCGACGCCGCCGATGATGGAGCGGCCCGTGGAGCTTTGTTCGGTCTCAATATAGCGCCCGCCGATATTGCCGCGGAAGCCGACGCTGCCGAGCATCGTGTCCCAATCGACCTGGCCGTAAACGCCGAAGGTTTCTTCCTCGACCGAGCGATTGTTCGCCAGCTGGCCGAGTGGCGACATCAGGAACACGGATTCATCGTAGAGATCCCAAGCCGACGCGGCGGCGTCGAGATCGGGGATGAGCCAAGTCATGCCGCCATAGCTGAAGAGATTGCTATAATCGGCGATCGGCGTCGCGGCGGCAAAGCCGGGAATGGTGCCTTCGATGTTGGAGGTGCTATTGGCGACGCCGTTCCAGCGCCGGCGCTCCGTCGTCTCGAACTCGTAATTGCGATAGGTGACGCCGCCGCTGAGCGTGAACACCTCGTTGAGGTCGAAGCTGATGTCGCCCTGCGCCGTGGAGTAGGCGTTGTAAGTGGTCTGCGGCCGCATCCGGATTTCTTCGAGACCCCAGCTGGCCGGATCGGTGAGATCGAAGCCGAAGCTGAAGCTGGGCGAGGTTGGGTCGCCGCGGAAATCGTAAATGTAATCGTCGACCGTGGCGCCCGGCCCGCCGGCGCGGAACAGCAGCGTGGTCTGCTCCGGGTTGACGTGATCGGACTCGGCCCAGCCGACCAGGCCGCGCACACGCAGGCGATCGCTGATGTCGTGCTCGCCTTCGAGCGTGATCTGATTGAACTCGGTCTGCAACCGGTCGCGGCGCAATTCGCTTCGCACCACGACGTTGTCGAGATCAGCGTACACAATCGAATTACCTTCGATTTCGGCGTCATTGACGACGATGCCGCCAACGCCGACCGTCAGATTCGATTGCAGAAACACTTCCTGGCGCGTGCCTTCAAAGTTCGAGTGCAGCGCGCTCAGCGTGAACTCGGTCGATGGCGAGGGCTGCCATTGCAGTGCTGCGGTCAACCCGAGCCGTTCCTGGTCGTGCTCGTAGATATCGACGCGGGGCAGACGCGGGCGGAAGGCCGCGTTCAAATCTGCTGTTGGGATTGAGGACGCGTTATTGGCGCCGGTGATGCCGCCGAACCCGGCCCAGCGCACCGTGCTGGCGCCCTCCTCGCGTGATTCCCGCTCGGAATAAGCGGCCGAAAACAGCGCGCCGAAGCGGCCGGCGCCTGTGTTCCAGCGGTTGCTGAGCAGGAATGCGAGACGCGGATCGGTGCTGTCGGAGAGATCGTTGTATTGAGCCTGCGCCGAAGCGGCCATGGCCAAGCCATCATAATCAAACGGCAGCGCCGTCTGCAGATCGACGGTGGCGCCGAGCGAGCCTTCTTCCACTTCGGCCGAGGCGCTCTTGCGCACGGTGATCGAGTTGAAGAGTTCGGAAGCGAAGATATTGAAGTCGAACGAGCGGTCACGGTTGTTGCCGCCGGTCGCATCGGTGCTGCCCGTGGTGGTCAGCGATTCCATGCCGTTGATGCGCACGCGGGTGAACTGAGGCCCGAGCCCGCGCACGGTGATTTGGCGCCCTTCGCCGGCGTCGCGCGCGATGGCGACGCCCGGAATGCGCTGGATCGATTCCGACAGGTTGGAGTCGGGAAAGTCGGCGATGTCTTCGGCGACGATCGCGTCGACCATACCGGTTTCGTTGCGCTTGATATCGACAGCCGCGGCCAAGCTGCCGCGGAAGCCGGTGACGACGATTTCCTCGCCATCATCGGCGGGAGCGTCCTGCGCCTGCGCGGCGCCGCCGCCGAAGGCCATACCCAAGGCCAGGAGCGATGCGCCGCCCAGGCCCCAAAGATTCTTCTTCGCGAGTTTATTCTCAGCCGCCATTCGTCCCTCCCCGGCGGGCCCGAAGGTATGGCGAACTGTCCCGCCTCCCCACTTAAGGCCGCGTTTCGTCCCTATGACACCGCTATCTTTGATTTTGCCACCGGTGTCTTTTCTAGAACTAGGGCAAAGTGCGGCGCCTTGGCAAGGGGTTTTGGGCCCATTGGGGAATGCGAGGGGGCGCAGGTGTGTCCTCCGCGCCGCGCTTCCCTAGATGGCCCTGTGGGTGACGCGCCCGTCGCTGATGGTCAGCATGGCCTGGGCCGCGGAGATGGTCGCCGGCTCGACCTCCATGAGATCGACCGAGAAGGCGCTGATGTCGGCGGCCTTGCCGGCCTCTAGCGTGCCGCGCTCGCCATCCTCGAACGCGGCGTAGGCCTCGCCCCAGCTCAGCATGCGCAGCGCCTGCTCGCGGCTGACAGCGTTTTCGGCATGCCAGTCAGGCCCGGCAAAGCCTTGCAAGTCGTGGCGATGCATCGCGGCGTAGAACTCGATCAGCGGCTCGCCGCGCTCAACCGGCGCATCGGTACCGGCGGCGATGACGGCGCCTGAGTCCAGCAACGGCTTCCAGGCATAAGCGCCGGCAAGGCGGCCGGCGCCGAGCCGCGCGGGCGCGAAATGAAGATCGCTGATCGCGTGCGAGGCTTGCATCGACGCGATGACGCCCATTTCGGCAAAACGCGGCAGATCTTCCGGCGCGACCACCTGTGCGTGCTCGATGCGCCAGCGCGCGACGCGCAACGCTTCAGGCGCATCGGCGAAGGTATCGCGATAGGCGTCGAGCACGAGGCGGTTGCCGCGGTCGCCGATCGCGTGCGTGGCGATCTGCACGTTGCGCTCGCGCGCACGCGCCAAAGTCTCGCGCAGTTCTTCCACCGGTGTGACCAGAAGGCCTTCGCTGCGCGCATCACTGTAGGGCGCGAGCAACGCCGCGCCGCGGGAGCCGAGTGCGCCATCCATGTAAAGCTTGACGCCGCGCACATGCACGCGGCCGGTCGCGTCGGCATAAGGCCCGCGCTCGAACACGCTCGCGGAGCTTTCCGGCGTTAAATAAAGGCTTGCGCGCAGCGGCAACTCGCCGGCGCGGGCCAAATCCTCGATCAGCGCAGCCTCAGCGGCACTGGTGCTCATGTTGGAAATGCGCGTCCAGCCGCGGCGGGCATAAAGCTGCGCGGCTTCAGCGAGCGCTTGGCGCGTTTGCGCTTCGGTGGGCGCTGGCAGGCGGCTTTGCACCAGGTTGGCGGCATTATCGATAAGCATGCCGGTGGCGGCGCCGGACGCGTCGCGCTCGATGCTTCCGCCAGACGGGTTTGGCGTGTTCGCGTCGATGCCGCCGAGCGTGAGCGCGGCGCTGTTAACGACCATGGCGTGGCCATCGATGCGCTCCAGCACGACGGGACGATCGGCGATGACGGCGTCGAGATCGCCGCGGTTGGGGAAGCGGCGCTCCGGCCAATGTGTCTCGATCCAGCCGCGGCCGAAGATCGCGCCATCGGGATGGGCGCTCGCGTAGTCGCGCAAGCGCTGCTGCATCGCGGCAATGGATTCAACACCGACAAGATCCAGCGTCATCGCCGCCATGCCGACGCCGGTCAGATGCACGTGCGCATCGGCGAAGCCGGGGTACGCGGCCGCGCCGCCGAGATTGATCTCTTCAACGCGCCGCCCACCGCTGCGCGCATCCGCCAGCGCGCCGGCAAAGGCGATGCGGCCATTGCTTACTCGCAGCGCTTCGACGCGCGGCTGGCTCGCAACGCCGGTGTAGATCGGCCCGCCTTGGATCAGGAGATCGGGCGCATCGTCCTCGCGCGAACAGGCGCCCAGCAGCGCTGCGAGCGATGCTCCAGCGAATTGGCGGCGGCTCAGTTGCATGGCGTCTCCCCTTCTCCCGAGCGAAAACGCCTAAAGCCTCCACCGCCGAGATCAAGGCTTGGCCGACGGGGGGCGCGTCAGGCTTGCTGATTCGGCCGATAATTGGCGGCGCGGCGGCCAAGCGGGGCGTTCGGCGTGGCGTTCAGATCGAGCGTGCCCTTTGCGCCTTCGCGCAGCTTATACTGCGCCAACCCCGCCACCATCGCCGCATTATCGGTGCAGAGCTTGGGCGGCGCGAAGGTGACGCGCACGCCGCGTTTCTCCGCCGCGCGCGGCAGCTCCTGTCGCAGCAGCGTGTTGCAGGCGACACCGCCAACGACGCTCACTTTGCGAATGCCGTGCAGCTCAGCCGCGGCCAAAGTCTTCGCCACCAGCACGTCAACCACGGCGCGTTCGAAGCTGGCGGCGACGTCGGCCGCCGACTCGCTGTCGCGGAGCTTCTCGGCCACCATGCGCACCGGCGTCTTCAAGCCGCTAAAGCTGAAATTGAGCGTGCCGTCCTTCAGCTTGGGGCGCGGGAAATCGTAGGCCTGCGGATTGCCGCTGCGCGCGAGCTTGTCGACTTGGGCCCCGGCGGGAAATGGAAGCCCGAGATAGGAGCCGACCTTATCGAACGCTTCGCCGGCGCTGTCGTCGAGCGTGCGGCCGATCACTTCGTAATCGCCGATCTCGTGCACGAGGATCAGCGCATTGTGTCCGCCGGCGACGGCAAGGCAGATGTGTTCGTCGAACAGCTCGGGATCGGTCATGATCGCCGAGAACACGTGTGCTTCGACGTGATGGACCGGAATGAGCGGCGCGTTCTGCGCGTACGCCAGCCCGCGCGCGGCAGCGACGCCGACAACGACGGAGCGAATAAGCCCGTGCTGATTGTTGACGGCGATGGCGGAAACATCGCCAGGCTGAACCTCCGCCTCCTCCAGCGCCTGCTTCACCACGCGCAGGATGACTTCGGCGTGGCGGCGCGCGGCGAGCTCCGGCACGACGCCGTTGAACGCCTCGTGCGTCTGCTCTTGGCCCCAGACGACGCTGGAGCGCACGGCGAAGTTTTCGTCCACCACGGCCGCCGCGGTGTCGTCGCACGCCGTTTCGATGCCCAGCACAAGACCCATGTCAGTTCCGCGCGCCGGTGAGGAATGCCTGGAAGTATGTCGTCTGCAAGTGCAGCGGATCGCCGGCTTCGCCCGATGTAAGCGCTTCGGCGCCCATTTGCAGCATGAGATGCAGCCAGGCGCGGCGCTGCGCGAGGTAGTCCTCGGCGCAGTCTTCGGGGAATAGATTCACCGTCAGCGGCGCTGCACTTTCATTCTCGGCGACTGTCTTGCCGAGCTGATCGATGAAAACGACGCCGCCGGCTAGGCGCTTGCCGATGGCGAAGCCCGAATAGCCGAACACTTTGACGCCCGCGCCGAAGGCGAGACTGGCGGTGTACGTGACGGCGATGCGCGTGCCGGTCCACGAACCAGGGCCGGTGTTG
The DNA here is from genome assembly GCA_023410295.1 of Pseudomonadota bacterium. Classification (GTDB taxonomy): domain Bacteria; phylum Pseudomonadota; class Alphaproteobacteria; order Caulobacterales; family Aquidulcibacteraceae; genus Vitreimonas. The sequence goes on from JAEYPY010000247.1 coordinate 9,427, forward strand.
ACGACGATGGCGTCGAGAGCCGCCGGCGCCAGCGCGCCTTCCGCGAGCACGCGATCGACAGCGGCGTACACCGAACGCACAGCGCCCTCGCCGCCGACAGCCGCTTCGACGATTGTGCCGTCATTGCGCTTCAGCGCCGCTATCGCGTAGCGGCCGCAGGCGTCGAGAGCGACAATGTTCATGGGGTGACGATCTCGATCACGCGCTCTTCCGGCGCGGCGCCAAAGCCGATGGTGATCTTGGTGAATGGCCGGCGCAGCATGTCCTCGATACGCTCGCCCCACTCGATCACATGCACGCCCGGCTCGGCGAGCGATTCCATCATCCACTCGACGTCGTCGCCCGAGAGCTGCTGCAGGCGAAAGAGATCGTAATGATGCACGGTTTCGCGGCCGGGGAACTGATGCACGATGTCATAGGCGGGGCTCGCCACGTCGTCTTCGTCGCCGCCGCCCAAGCCCGCGACGATGCCCTTGGTCAGATACGTCTTGCCCGCGCCCATCGGCCCGCAGAGCAGCACGATATCTCCGGCACGGAGCTGCGCCGCAAGTTCGCGTCCGAGTGCGATAGTCTCCTCGACGGAGTGCGTGGTGCGGGTGGCAGCCGGCATGGCGCGAGACCTAGCGGAGGACGGCGGAGCTGAGAAGCGGTTCAGGCTGCGCTGAGCGCCGCACGCACCGCGTCGAAGGCGATCGCCCCTTCCCTCACCAGGCGGAGTTCCGGTGTGGTGAGATCAATTACGGTCGAAGCCTGTCCGATCGGCGCGGCGCCGCCGTCTATAAGCAGCGTCGGTGTCTCCTCGCCGCCAGCGAACGCTGCCCGCGCGGACTTTGCATCCACCGCGGGCGGCGCGCCGGCGCGGTTGGCGCTTGTGGTGGTGATCGGATGCCCGAGCAGGCGCGCCACGGCGGGGCCGAACGGATGGCCGGGGATGCGGATGCCGATCCCGGGAAAGCCGGCATGCAGTCTCGCCGGCAGCACATTCTTGGAGCGGCAGACCAACGTCAGCGCGCCGGGCAGAAACGCCGCCGCCAATGTCCGCGCCCGTGCATCGATCTCGACGTAGTGTTCGGCCTGATCGAGGTCGGCGACGCAGAGCGATAACGGCTTCGCCGCTTCGTCGCGCCCTTTGGCGCGGTCGGCGGCGCTGAGCGCAGGCTCGGAGATGGCGCTGACGCCGAGCGCATAGACGGTGTCGGTCGGATAGATCACCGCGCCGCCGGCGCCGATTTCCGCCGCCGCGATCGCAACGGCGGCGTCGAAATCCTTGAGATCAATCGTCTGCATTGGTGTCGCGTCTAGCGCAAACGCGCCGCGGCGTCAGCTGAGCCAGGGCGGCGTCGGCAGATCTTTCGAGCGCAGGAAGTCCGGATTGAACAGCTTGCCCATGTAGCGGTTGCCGTAATCGCACAGCACCGTGACGATGGTTTTGCCGGGGCCCAGCGTGCGCGCAAGCTCCATGGCGCCCAGCACGTTGAGCGCGGAGGAACCGCCAACGCAGAGTCCCTCTTTCTGCACCAGGTTGAACAGCACCGGCAGCCAATCCTTGTCGGCAATGCGGAAGGCTTCATCGACAACGACGCCTTCGAGATTGGCGGTGATGCGGCCCTGGCCGATGCCCTCGGTGATGGACGTGCCCTCGGCTTTCAGCTGACCGTGCTTGTACCAGTGATAGAGCGCGGCGCCGCCCGGATCGGCGATGCCGATGACGACGTCCTTGCGCTTGGCCTTCAGGCCCATGCTGACGCCGCCGAGCGTGCCGCCGGAACCGACGGCGCAGATGAAACCATCGACCTTGCCATCCGTGTCGCGCCAGATCTCTTCCGCCGTGGTTTCGATGTGGCCCTGTCGGTTGGCGACATTGTCGAACTGGTTGGCCCAGATGGCGCCGTTGGGCTCGGTGCGCGCTTTCTCTTCGGCAAGGCGGCGCGCGACCTTGGGATAGTGGTTGTCGCTGGCGGCGGGCGCCGCATCGACCTCGACCAACTCGGCGCCCAGCGCGATGACAGCGTCTTTCTTCTCTTGGCTCTGCGTCCGCGGCATGACCACGACGACGCGATAGCCCTTGGCGGCGCCAACCAGCGCAAGCCCGATCCCGGTATTGCCGGCGGTGCCTTCGACGATAACGCCGCCGGGCTGCAGCAAGCCTTTGCGCTCGGCGTCCTCGACGATCGCCAACGCCGCGCGGTCCTTCACGCTCTGGCCGGGATTGAGGAATTCGGCCTTGGCGAGAATGGTGCAGCCGGTCTCCTCCGACGCCCGCTTCAGCTTGAGCAGCGGCGTGTTGCCGATGGCGTTGAGCACGGAGGTTTGAAACTGCATGACTGACCTCAGTTGGCAAACGCCCGTTCGATCACGAACTCTCCCGGCGCCTGGTTCGAGCCTTCGATGAAGCCGCGTGCTTCGGCGATGGCTTTGAGATCATGCAGCATCCCCGCCGAGCCGCAAATCATGATGCGATCATTGGTGCGGTCGAACGAGGCAATGCCGAGCTTTTCGAACAACGCGCCAGTCTCGATCAAGTGGGTGATGCGCCCTTCGATGGCGTGAGGCTCACGCGTCAGCGTGGTGACATGGCGGAGCTTGTTCTTGGCCGCCTCGCCAACCAGCGGATCGGCGCACGCGGCTGCGACCACCTCGCGGCCATAATCCAGCTCGTGATCGGTGCGGCAGGTGTGGGTGAGGATCACCTCGTCGTAGCGCTCGTAGGTTTCGGGCTCGCGGATGAGACTGGCGAACGGGGCGATGCCGGTGCCGGTCGAGAGAAGGAAGAGCCGCTTGCCGGGCTTCAGCGCATCGAGCACCAGCGTGCCGGTGGGCTTGCGCCCGATCAGGATCTCGTCGCCCGGCTGGATATTCTGCAGGCGGCTGGTGAGCGGCCCGTCCGGCGCCTTGATCGAATAGAACGCCAGTACCTCGTCCCAGCAGGGGCTGGCGATCGAATAGGCGCGCAAGAGCGGCTTTTCGCCATTCATCAAGCCGATCATCACGAATTCGCCGGAGCGGAAGCGGAACGCCGCCGGCCGCTCGCAGGTAAAGGCGAACAGCTTGTCGGTATAATGCATCACCGTCAGCACCTTCGCCGTGAAGAAATTGGCCGGCACAGCGGGGCGCGGACGGTCAAGAATCTGATCGCTCATGGTCACCGGGAGGATGGGGAGGTCTCGGATATAAGGTCGGGATCGATAACGAACACGGGGGCCCAAATCGACAGCGACGCAAGGAAGCACCCCGCGCCGCCGGAAGCTGGCCAGATCAGGCCGTTTGATCGGCGACCGGATCGTCTTCCATGGCCTGCTCGCGCAACCATTCCAGGAAACGCTTCTGCGCGGTCTCGAAACGCCGGCCGCGGGGCCAAACCAGCCAGTAGGCGAAACTCACCGGCGCATGCGTCTCATCGAGCGGCGCGATCAGCGCCTCATCAGCGAGATCGCGCAGCGCCAGTTGCCGCTTGGCCAGCACCAGCCCCTTCCCGGCCGCCGCGGCCTCCAGCGCCAGGCTCGACTGGTTGAAGCGAAGCCCGCGTTCGGCGTCTTCATGCTTCAGCCCGCGTGCCGCGAACCACATGCTCCAGGTCGGGCAAGCTGGATCGCGCTCGGCGGAGTCGTCGTGGATCAGCGGCAGACTCAACAGGTCCGCCGCACTCTTGAGCGGCGCATAGCTTCCCAACAGGTTCGGGCTGGCGACGACGATGACCGACTCCGTCATCAGCCGTTCGCAATAAAGCCCGTCATAGCCGCCGGCGCCGTAGCGGATGGCGAAATCGATATCGCTGCCTGAGAAATCGACCAGACTCATATCAGCCGAGAGACGCACCTCGATTTCGGGATAGCTCTCCTGAAACTTCCCCAATCGCGGGATCAGCCATTTCGAAGCAAACGAGGGCGGCGTCGATAGCGAAATACGCCGGCCGCGCCAGCTCGCGCGCATGGCCCGGCCTGTCTGCAGCATCTCGGCCATCGCCGCCGATGCGTGCGCAAATGCGGCCTGCCCAGCCTCGGTCAGCTCGACGCCGCGGCCAAGCCTGCGAAACAGCGGCTGGCCGGCGAACTCTTCCAGCGCACGAATATGTTGGCTCACCGCGCCTGCAGTGATGCCCAGTTCATCGGCGGCGCGCGCAAAGCTCTTCAGCCGCGCCGCGGCTTCGAACACGCGCACGCCAAGGAACGGCGGCATGACTTCGGCGGATTCCACAGGCTACTCCCTCGCTTCGCAGTAGAGAGTATGGACACTGGGCCGCTAACGCCACCCTTGCACCTGCAAGCATCGCACGCTGGGCGACGAACGGTGCGCGTTGCGTGACGGCAACCGCGCATCAGCGATCCGCTGCCCGGACGAGGGGTCATTCAAACCGGGGGAATAGGTCTTCGTTCTCCAGGCGAATATGGGCGCCAAGATCGTCATGCAGCTTCTTGCAGCCGCTGTAGAGCGCTCGCCAGGTCCCGCACGCATCTGGCGGGGGCGTAAATTCAGCCGTCCGCTCACGCAATTCGCTCAAGCGTTGGTTATGATCGTCGTGCTCGGCGCGCATGCGGCGCAGGGCAAAGGGCGCACACCCGGCGCCGCCGGCAAGCAAGGTTGGAAACAACACCTGCTCCTCGCGCATCATGTGATGCTCAAGCTCGCCAAGCATCGCGTTCAGAAAATCCGCGAGTCCTCGTGGGCAGCCCGGATGCGCGGCGTGAACGGTCTCCACCTTTCGCGACATGTCTCGAAGCTGCGGCAGCTCTTGGCGATGTACGTCGTGATAGCGCGCCAGGATGTAGGCGATGAGGTCTGCGGTCTCGTTCGGCGGCGTTTCGTCCAGGTATGCGGACATCGAGTCCTGTTGCGGATGCACGGCCTCCTCCTCTGTTTAAAGTAGTTTATGGCGCGGCGAAACTCTCGTGGTTGACCTCTATCAAGCAGGCTTTTGATTGAGCACAAAATGTGCGTTCTGTTGTCGCGAAGGGGCGCAGTTTAGCTCTCGGTAACACGCGACTCATGGAGACTGGCGAGTGATCGATTGAATGCACATATGGAGTGAATCATGGGCTTCGACGCAGCCATCTCGGCGGACATCTGGAACGCCAAATACCGCTTCCTGAATGGGGGCGAAGGCGATGCCGATATCGCGGCCACCTGGGCGCGCGTGGCGGCGGCGGTGGCGGAGGCCGAGCCGGCCCGCGGGCGGCGGCGCTGGCGCGAGCGCTTCGAAGAGGCGCTGAGCGATTTCAAGTTTCTGCCGGCCGGCCGCATCATCGCCGGCGCCGGCACCGGGCGCGCGGTAACCCTGTTCAACTGCTTCGTCATGGGGACGATCCCCGACGACCTGGGCGGCATCTTCGACCATGTCCGCGAGGCGGCCGTCACCATGCAGCAGGGCGGCGGCGTCGGGATGGACTTCTCGACCATCCGGCCCAACGGGTCTCCGGTGAAGGGCGTCGGCGCCGAGGCTTCGGGCCCTCTCAGCTTCATGGATGTGTGGGACTCCATGTGCCGCACCATCATGTCGGCGGGACAGCGCCGGGGCGCCATGATGGGCTGCCTGCGCATCGACCACCCCGACATCGAAGCCTTCATCGAGGCAAAGCGCGACCCGGCGCGGCTGCGCAACTTCAACGTCTCCGTACTGGTGCCGGACGCCTTCATGGAGGCCCTGCAGGCCGACGCGGACTGGCCCCTGGTGTTCGGGGGCAAGACCTGGAAGACGGTCCGCGCCAGCGACCTTTGGCGCAAGCTGATGCAGGCGACCTACGACGTCGCCGAGCCCGGCGTGATCTTCATCGATCGGGTGAACGCCCAGAATAATCTGGCCTACTGCGAGACGATCTCGGCGTCGAACCCCTGCGGCGAACAGATGCTGCCGCCCTACGGCGCCTGCCTCCTCGGCTCCATCAACCTGGCCCGGCTGGTGCCGACG
>JAEYPY010000284.1 GCA_023410295.1 Pseudomonadota bacterium
TTCACCGTCGTCAGCGCCCTTGGCGGCGTCGGCGAGGATGCGCTGGGCGGCGTCCCAATCCATTTCGGCGGCGTGTTCGGGGGCGGCGGTCAGGCCATCGGCCATAATGTCTCCTTCGCTGAGCAGGCGATTGCGGGTGTCGAGCCAATATAGGGGCCGAGTCGGGCGAAGGCGGGCCCCCAAACGGCCTAAGCGGTGATCAGGGCGACGGTTCGTCAGCCAATGTGGTAGCCAGGTGATCACGCCGGGCGCGGGCGAACCGGGCCAGCTCGGCGTTGGCTGGGCCCCAATCGGGCTGGATTTCGAGGGCGGTCGAATAATCCTCGTAGGCGCCGCGCAGATCGCCCAGCGCCTCCCGGGCGGCCCCTCTATTAAAGTAGGCCTTGTGCGGCTCGGCCACCCCGAGCCCCATGGCCGTTGTGATGGCGGCGATCGCTTCGCCGTGGCGGCGTAGCTGCACCAGCGTGGCGCCACGGTTGAGGTGGGCCTCGGCATTGCGGTCGTTGCGGCGGATCACTTCGTCGAAGTCGGCCAGCGCCGCCTCGAACTCCCGCCGCCGCAGCTGCAACACGCCGCGATTGACGATGATCTGCTGCTCGCCGGCACGGCTGAGGCGCGGGTAACGCAGCGCACGCGTACAAGCCTCCACGCCGCGCTCGCTGGTGTCGCCGCGCACTACGGCCTCGACGCACCGTTCCGCATGCGCATCGCCGCCGATGATTTGGACGGCCTGCGGATCGCTTGCTTGCGGCGAGGCGTACGCGACGCCCAGCATCGCCATGCCCGCGATCGGAATCGCGGCGGGAAAGCGCCTTGGAAGCCAAGCGCGGCTCATGCTAGCACCCCACCCGTAAGAGGATTACCGAACCGACAGGCGCGGTCGAAATGCCGCGCCCGCGGACTATAGGCGGCGCGCGCCGAGCGCGCCATACCGGCGCTGAATCTCGATGGGAGGCATTGCGTGAAGCGAGGGGCTCTAATTGCGGCTGCCGCAAGCGTGTGCGCCGGATTGGCCGGTCCAGCGCATGGCGCCGTTGGCGCGCCGACAGATCGCGCCGTCGATCTGCAACCGGCGGCGACGGAGATCATGCGCGAGATCGTCAGCTTCCATAATTACTTGTTGCCCATCATTACGGCGATCACGCTACTGGTGCTGGTGCTGCTGCTTTGGGTGATTGTCCGCTACAATCGGCGCTCCAATCCGACGCCGCGCAAGTTCACGCACAACGTCGCCGTCGAAGTGATTTGGACTGTGGTGCCTGTCCTTATCCTTGTCGCCATCGCGTGGCGCTCGTTCCCGCTGATTTATGAGCAAGAGCGCGTGCCGGAAGCCGAGCTCACGCTGAAGGTGGTCGGCAATTCATGGCGTTGGGACTTCGAGTATCCCGATCTCGGCGTGCGCATCACCTCGAACTTGCTGGATCAGCAGGAAGCTGAAGCGCAGGACCGCCCTTATCTGCTGGCGGTCGACACCCCGCTCTACGTGCCGGTGGATACGACGGTGCGCGTGCTCGTCACCTCGAACGACGTCATCCATTCGTTCGCGGTGCCGGCGTTCGGGATCAAGGAAGACGCGATCCAAGGCCGCGTGAACGACACTTGGTTCAACGTCGATACGCCGGGCGTTTTCTACGGCCAGTGCTCCGAACTCTGCGGTATCAACCACGCTTACATGCCGCTTGAGATTCACGCCGTGAGCCGCGCCGAGTTCGATCAATGGGTCGTCGCCCAAGGCGGCACGCTTGCGCAGGCTGAAACGCCTGCCGACGCGACTGCGCCGGGCGCCGCGCCGAGTGAAACGCCAGCCGGAAACGCGCCCGCGGCGCCTGCTGCTGCGCCCGCTCGCCAACCGGCCCGCTAGGACGAGAGAGCAAGAGAATGACGCACGAAGCTGCTCACGCCGAAGGTCACGCGCACGAAGACCATCGCCCCAGCCTCTATGACTGGAAGCGCTGGGTCTATTCCACGAACCATAAGGACATCGGCACGATGTACCTTATCTTCGCGGTCATCGCCGGTCTGATCGGCGGCGCGCTCTCAGGTCTTATCCGCTGGGAACTGGCTGAGCCTGGCGTCGGCCCGCTGCTGAGCCTGCCGTGGATCACCGACATCGACGCCGCCAAGCACTACTACAACAACATCGTCACCATGCACGGCCTGATCATGATCTTCTTCATGGTCATGCCGGCGATGATAGGCGGCTTCGGCAATTGGTTCGTGCCGCTGATGATCGGGGCGCCCGACATGGCGTTCCCGCGCATGAATAACATTTCGTTCTGGCTGCTGCCGGCCTCGTTCGCGCTCGCCATCATCTCGATGCTGGTGCCGGGCAACGGGCCGTATCCAGGCTTCGGCGGCGGCTGGACGCTTTATCCGCCGCTCTCCACCTCGGCGACGCACCACGGCGGCGCATCGATGGATCTCTTGATCCTCTCGCTGCACATTGCGGGCATCAGCTCGATCCTGGGCGCCATCAACTTCATCACCACCATCTTCAACATGCGCGCGCCGGGCATGACCATGCACCGCATGCCGTTGTTCGCGTGGTCGATCCTGGTCACGGTGTGGCTGCTGGTGCTCTCGCTGCCGGTGCTCGCCGGCGCGCTCACCATGCTGCTGACCGACCGCAATTTCGGCACGCAATTCTTCGAGCCGGCCGGCGGCGGCGACCCGGTGATGTACCAGCACTTGTTCTGGTTCTTCGGTCACCCCGAAGTGTACATCCTGATCTTGCCGGGCTTCGGCATGGTCAGCCACATCGTCTCGACGTTCTCAAAGAAGCCGATCTTCGGCTATCTCGGCATGGCCTACGCCATGGTCGCGATCGGCTTCATCGGCTTCATCGTCTGGGCCCACCACATGTACACGGTCGGCATGGGCCTAGACCTCGAAGCCTACTTTATCGCCGCGACGATGGTCATCGCGGTGCCGACGGGCATCAAGATCTTTAGCTGGATCGCCACGATGTGGGGCGGTTCGATCGACTTCAAGGTGCCGATGCTTTGGGCGATCGGCTTCATCTTCCTCTTCACCGTCGGCGGCGTCACCGGCGTCGTGCTCGCCAACTCGGGCATCGATACGGCGCTGCACGACACCTATTACGTCGTCGCGCACTTCCACTACGTGCTCTCGCTGGGCGCGGTGTTCGCGATCTTCGGCGGCTTCTTCTACTGGATCCCGAAGATGAGCGGCTATCGCTACAACGGATTTCTGGCGGGTCTGCAGTTTTGGATCATGTTCATCGGCGTGAACATCATCTTCTTCCCGCAGCACTTCCTCGGCCTCAACGGCATGCCGCGCCGGTACATCGATTATCCGGAGGCGTTCGCCTACTGGAACCAAATTTCTTCGATCGGCTATGCGATCACCGCTGTTGGCGTGCTTGTGTTCCTGATCGTCGTGGTTGAGATGTTCCTGGTGCGTCGCAAGGCCGGCGCCAATCCGTGGGGCGAAGGCGCGACCACGCTGGAGTGGACCCTGTCCTCGCCGCCGCCCTTCCACCAGTTCAATGAACTGCCGGTGATCAAGCCGGACGCACACCACTGAGGCAGTGATGGCGGTTGTCGATGTCACGCATAGCCGGCCAGCCAGCGCGAGCGATTACCTCGCGCTGCTGAAGCCGCGCGTGATGTCACTGGTCGTGTTCACCGGGCTCGTCGGGTACGCGGTGGCGCCGGGTGAGGGCGATGTCGTGCTCGGCTTCGCCGCCATCCTCGCCATTGCGGTCGCCGCTGGCGCGGCTGGCGCGCTCAATATGTGGTACGATAGCGATATCGACGCCGTGATGAGCCGCACGCGCCTGCGTCCGATCCCGGTGGGCCGTGTGCCGCGCGAAGAAGCGCTGATGCTCGGGCTCGTGCTCTCGGGGCTTTCAGTCGTCACCATGACGCTGGCGGGTGGCGTGCTCGCCGCTGGCCTGCTCGCCTTCACCATCTTCTTCTACGCCGTCGTCTATACGATGTGGCTGAAGCGTTCGACGCCGCAGAACATCGTCATTGGCGGGCTCTCCGGCGCGCTGCCGCCGGCGATCGCCTGGGCCGCCAAGGCGGGCGCGCTCGCGCTCGACCCGGTGCTGCTCGTCGCCATCATCTTCTTCTGGACCCCGCCGCACTTCTGGGCGCTCTCGCTGATCGCGCACAAGGATTACGCCCACGCGCGCGTGCCGATGCTGCCGGTGACGCATGGGGCCAAGGCGACGCGCATTCAGGTGTTCGCGTATTCGCTGTTGCTGGCGCCGCTCGGCTTCGCCCCGGTGCTGACGGGGCTTGGCGGACCGATTTACGCAGCCATCAGTGCGCTCGGCGGCGCGTTCTTCGTATTCCTCGCTTGGCGCGTGCTGCGCTCTGCGGCGGGCGAGGGCGTTGCGAACGAAGACAAGCGCGCGCGTGATCTCTTTGGCTACTCGATCCTTTATCTCTTCGCGCTGTTCGCCGCGCTGTTGGCTGAACGCGGGTTCGGCGCATGGGTGTGATCATGACGCCCGAAGAGCTCAGAGCCCGCAAGCGACGCAATCTCTGGATCGCTCTGTCCATTGCCGCCTTCATGGCGCTCGTGTTCGCCATCACAATCGTCAAACTGGGAGCTGCTTCATGAGCGCCCCCAATCGCAAGCGCATGGCCCGCACCGCCGCCATCGCGGCGCTCGCGGTCGTCGGCATGACGGCGATGTCATTCGCGGCCGTGCCGCTCTACGACATGTTCTGCGCCGTCACCGGCTATGGCGGCACGACGCAGCAAGCCGAAGCGGCGCCGTCGCAAGTGCTGGATCGGCGCATGGAAGTGCGCTTCGACGCCAACATCTCGCCCGAGCTCGACATCGAGTTCGCACCGAAGCAGATCAGCCAGAGTCTTCGGATTGGCGAGACCGGTCTTGCGTTCTACCGCGTGCGGAATCTCTCGGCCGAACCCGTCGTCGCTCGCGCCACCTACAACGTGACGCCGCACGTAGCGGGCCAGTATTTCGCGAAGCTCGAATGCTTCTGCTTCGACGATCGCACGCTCGCCCCGGGCGAGGAGGTCGAGCTGCCAGTCGTATTCTTCGTCGATCCCGAGATCGTGTCGGATCCCGACACGGCCGAGATCGGCACATTGACGCTTTCGTACACGTTCTTCCGCTCCGCCGATCAATCGGCGGCGGGGAACGCGAGTTAAGTTTGAACGGATCGCCGGGCTTTCGCGCCCGGTCATGCGCGTGAGGGGAAAATGGCGCACGGCGAAGTGAAGCACGACTACCACTTGGTCAATCCAAGCCCATGGCCGTTCCTGGCCTCGTTCGCCGTGTTCGTACTCGCGGTCGGCGCGGTCGTGTTGATGCGCGGGCTTTCGGCCAACGAGAACGATTTCTTCTTGGGCCGCGGACACTGGACGCTGTTCTTGATCGGCGCGGCGATGCTCGTCTTCACCTGCATCGGCTGGTGGGGTGACGTGATCAAGGAAAGCCGCGCCGGCGATCACACGCCGGTGGTCGATATCGGCCTGCGCTACGGGATGATCCTCTTCATCGCCTCGGAAGTGATGTTCTTCGTGGCGTGGTTCTGGGTCTTCTTCGAGATGGCCATTTTCCACGGCCACCGGTCCGAATGGCTGGTGCCGACCTGGGATGAAGCCACCGCGCAAGCCTGGGCCAACTGGCCGCCGCCGCACGTAGAGACGTTCGATCCCTTCCACCTGCCGCTGATGAATACGCTGATCCTGCTGCTCTCGGGCACGACGGTTACTTGGGCGCACCACGCGATGCAGCAGGGCGACCGCAAGGGCGCGCGCAACGGGCTCATCCTCACGGTGCTGCTTGGCATCATCTTCAGCTGGATCCAGTTCGGCGTTGAGTATCCGCTGGCCGGCTTCGCCTTCGGCAATTCGGGCGATGTGACGAACGCCAACGTCTATGGCGCGTCGTTCTTCATGGCGACCGGCTTCCACGGCGCGCACGTCGTCATCGGCACGATCTTCCTCGCCGTCTGCCTGCTGCGCGTGATCGCCGGCCAGATGACGCCGCAGAAGCACTTCGGGCTCGAAGCGGCGGCCTGGTACTGGCACTTCGTCGACGTGGTGTGGCTGTTCCTGTTCACGTTCGTCTACGTGATGCCGTACATCACGATGCAGAATTAGCGGTTGGGCGCGAGCAAAGGTCGGCTCGTCATTCCGGATCGCGCCTGCGGTGCGTGCGGAATGACGATAGAGTGGGGCAGTTATGTCTAAAGCTGTCTCGCCCTTCCTCGCTGGCATTCGCTGCCGCTGTCCGCAGTGCGGCGAGGGCGAACTGTTTCAAGGTTATCTGCGCTTCCGCGACCATTGCCGCGTGTGCAACGCCGACTTCAAAGCCGCGGACTCCGGTGACGGCCCGGCGGTGTTCGTCATCCTGATTGTCGGCGCTATCGTCGCGCCGCTGCTCATCATCCTGCAATACGGCTTCGATCTGCCCGGCTGGCTCGCGCTCACGCTCACCGTGGCTGCGGCCATCGCGCTTTGCCTCTGGCTGCTGCGCCCATTCAAGGCGACGCTGTTTGCGCTGCAATGGAAGCACAAGGCGCGCGAAGCCACGCACGAGGACGTGTCGCGATGATCCGCTTCCGCCCGCTCCTCGTTATGACGCTCTTCTCTGTCGTTGCGCTGGCGGTGCTGCTGGCGCTCGGGCGCTGGCAATGGGAGCGCTACGACGAAAAGACCGCCGCCGCCGAAGAGCCGGTGGCCGAACTCACCATCGAAGGCTATCAGCCGATCCCCGAAGGCATCCAGTTCGTCCACGGCGTGCGCACCGACACGCGCGAGCAGGGCTGGCGTGTATTCGCGCCGGTCGCGTTCGGCGACACCACAGTGTTCATCGACGCCGGCTTTATCCCCGAAGTCGCCCCGCCCGATCCGAGCGAAGTGCGTTTTCCAGCGGCGCTGCGATCCGGCGCGCCGATCACCGGCGCTTCGATCCGTCCTGAGCCGCCGGCGCCGCTGACGCTCGCGCCGCGCCCGCTGCAGCGGCTTTGGTTTGCGATCGATCTCGGCGCGATGGGCCGCAATGCCGGGGTCGAAAACGTGGCTGATTATTACATCGCCGCGGCCTATGTCGGGGAAGACGGCAGGGCCACGCCCAATCCTTTCGCGCTCGCGCCCGGCGCTGACGTTTTGCCGCCCGCGCGCCACCTGGGTTACGCGCTCACCTGGTACGGCCTCGCCATCGTGCTCGTCGTCATCTACTTCGCCTATCACGCCAGCGTCGGCCGCTTTGGGTTCCGTGCGCCGCGGCGGACGGACGATTGATGCGGCGCGGGCGACTGCAATGAGCGAACTCGAACTCATCCGCTTGCCGAACGGCGTGCGCATTGCGCTCGATCCGATGCCCGGGCTCGCCACCGCCGCGCTTGGCGTCTGGCAGCGCGTCGGCGCGCGTTGGGAGCCGGCCGAGCAGAACGGCATCGCCCATCTCTTCGAACACATGGCGTTCAAAGGCGCGGGGCCGCGCGATGCGCGCCAGTTCGCCGAGGCGATCGAGAACGCGGGCGGCGTCATGAACGCCGCCACCAGCTACGAGCGCACGTCGTATTATGCACGCGTGGTCGCAGAGCAGGCGCCATTCGCCTTCGACATGATCGCCGACATCCTGTTCGAGCCGCACTGGGCGGCGGATGATCTGGAGAAGGAAAAGGGCGTCGTCGCGCAGGAGCGCGGCGAAGCTTATGACGCCGCCGACGATCGCGTGTTCGAACTGCACCAGGCCGCGCTCTATCCCGATCAGCCGCTCGGCCGGCCGATCCTGGGCGAGGAAGCCACGCTCGCGAACATCAGCGTGGAAACGCTGAACGCCTTCCGCGACATGCATCTTTCGCCCGAGCGCGTCGTCGTCTCCATCGCCGGCGCGTTCGATCGAAGCGCCGTGCTCGACGCCGTCGAGCGGCGCTTTGCCAACCTCACGGTGAAGCCGCCGCGCATCGCCGACGCCGCCCGTGCGCATGCCGGCCGCGCCAGCGAAACGCGTAAGCTCGAACAGACGCACCTCGTCTTCTCCTGGCCCGCGCCCAGCGCCGGCGAAGACGCGCTCTACGCCGCGCGGCTCATGTCGGAGATTTTCGGCGGCGGCATGTCCTCGCGTCTCTTCCAGGAAGTGCGCGAGGAGCGCGGCCTCGTCTATGCGATCGACTCTTTCCTCGACACCTTCGAGGACGATGGCCGCATGCACGTCTATGCCGGCTGCTCGGACAAGAACGCAGTCGCCGTCGCAGAGATTGTACGCGACCAGCTGGCGCTTCTGGCCGAGAAGGGCCCCAACGAAGCCGAACTTACACGCGCCAAGGCGGTCGCCCGCGCGCAGATGCTGATGGGCCTCGAGGCGCCATCGGCCCGCGCCGAGGCGCGCGTGGCCCAAGTGTTCCTGCGCGACCGCCTAATCCCGTTCGATGAAATCCGCGCAAGGCTTGAGGCCGTCACCATTGCCGATGTCCAGGCCCTTGCCGCCGCCGCCCTCAAGGGCCCGGCCTGCGCCGTCTCGATCGGACCGAAGGCGGGGCATGGCGCGTTGAAGGCGTTTGAGGCAAAGTCCTGAGACGATGGCTCTGATGCGCAAGGACAACGAGGGCAGCCGCCGCATCGATGGCGAGGGAATCTATCTCCGCGCGCCGGAGCTGCGCGACTATCAGGAATGGTCCGATCTCCGGGAAGCCAGCCGCGCGCACTTGATCCCCTGGGAGCCGACCTGGGCGCAGGACGAAACCTCGCGCGGCTCGTTCCGCTACAAGCTCAGGCGCTACAGCGAAGATGCACGCGACGACCGCGCCCACGCGCTGTTCGTGTTCCGCGAGGAGGACGATGCGCTTGTCGGCGGCGTGACGCTGTCCAACATCCGCCGCGGCGTCGCGCAGATGGCTTCGCTCGGCTATTGGGCCGGCGAAGTGTTCTCTGGGAAGGGCTACATCACCGCGGCCGTGCGCGCCGTGGTGCGCTACGCCTTCGAAGACCTCGACCTCCACCGCGTCGAAGCCGCCTGCCAACCCGACAATATGGCCTCGCGCCGCGTCTTAGAAAAAGCCGGCTTCACGCAAGAGGGCTTCGCCAAGGCCTACCTCAAGATCAACGGCAAATGGCGCGACCATCTGCTGTTCGGGATCGTGAGCGAGTAGGGGTTAGCGGCTAATCAAAGAAATAGCTGTGCAGCTGCAGCTTGTGCCAAGTCCAGATGATGGCGCCAGCTGTTACAGCAAAGCCTGCAACTTCGATCCATCCGCTCAAGTTCGCATCGACCAGCATCAGTATGGTGCTTGCAACGAGCAGCAGCGCTGCGAGTTGAACCTTTCGTCCTAGCTTCATTTCGCTAAGCCATCCCCGCATCGCCAACGAGCTGCGCTGGATCAAAGCCCAGCGACTTGATCGCGGCGGTCCATTTTTCTTCGTGCTTGTCGCCGAAGATGATGGCGTCGTTCGCATCGACGACGAGCCAGGCGTTGTGCTTGAGTTCGTCTTCCAGCTGCCCCGCGCCCCAGCCGGCGCAGCCGAGCGCGAGCACGTAGTGCTCGGGCGCATCGGTTTTCGCCACCGCTTCCAGCACGTCGCGCGTCGCGGTCAAACGGATGCCGTCCGCAATCTCGACCGTGGCTTCGCCGGCGGCGAAATCCGCGGAGTGAAGCACATAGCCGCGGTCGGGCTGCACCGGCCCGCCATCTAGGACCAGCCGGTCGCCGCTCTTCTCGGCCGAGAGGCCCAGGTGCTCCAGCACCTCGCTCAGCGTGATCTCTTCGCGCGGCTTGTTGATGACCACGCCCATCGCGTGCTCGGCGTCATGCGTGCACATCATGATGACGGCGTGGTCGAAACGGGGATCGCTCATCCCCGGCATCGCCACCAGCAGCTTGCCCTGCAGCGTGTCGCTCATGGGGCCAATGCTCCCGCGTCCGGGTCCCACTGGCAAGAGGGCGCTCGCATATCCGGGCGCCGCCGCCTAAATAGGCGTCTGAGATCGGCCTTTTGGCCGCCTTGAAAGACAAGAGACGAGGGAACGAAATGATCAAAGTCGGCGAGCGCCTTCCGGACGTGCAGTTCAACGTCCCCACAAGCGAGGGCATGAAGCAGATGCGCACGGCCGAGATTTTCGGCGGCAAGACCGTGGCGCTCTTCGCCGTGCCGGGCGCGTTCACGCCGACCTGTTCGGCCCGCCATCTGCCGAGCTTCCGCGAGAAGGCCGAAGAGCTGAAAGCCAAGGGCGTCGATACGATCGCCTGCACGGCGGTCAACGATCACTTCGTCATGGGCGCCTGGGCGCGCGATCAGGACGTCGCCGAGAACATCATGATGCTGGCCGACGGCTCGGGCGAGTTCGCCAAGGCGGTTGGCCTCGACGCCGATTTCTCCAAGTTCGGCATGGGCCCGCGCTCGAAGCGCTATTCAATGCTCGTCAAGGATGGCGTGGTAGATAAACTGAACGTTGAAGACGCAGGTGAATACAAGGTTTCCAGCGCCGAGCATTTGCTCACGCAATTAAGCTGATCGAAACCAGACGGGCGCCGCAGAAGCGGCCGGAGGGCTGAGAATGACGCCGGTTATCATCTTCGCCGTAATGGCGCTCGTGCTTGCGTTCGCGGCGATCAAAGTCGTGCCGCAAGGCCGGCAATTCACCGTCGAACGCTTCGGTCGTTACACGCGCACGCTGCGCCCGGGCATCTCCTTCCTCATCCCGTTCGTCGACCGCATCGGCCGGCGCTTGTCGATGATGGAAACGGTGCTCGACGTGCCGCGCCAGGAAGTGATCACCAAAGACAACGCCGTCGTCTCGGTCGACGGCGTCGTCTTCATCCAGATCATCGACGCTTCGAAAGCGGCCTACGAGGTGGAGAACCTCATCCAGGCAATCCAGAACCTCTGCATGACCAATATCCGCACCGTCGTCGGTTCGATGGATCTCGACGAGGTGCTCTCGCAACGCGATGTCATCAACGCGCGGCTGCTCTCGGTCGTCGATGCGGCGACGACGGCCTGGGGCACCAAGGTGCTGCGCGTCGAGATCAAGGATCTGACGCCGCCTCAAGACCTCATCAACGCCATGGCGCGGCAGATGAAAGCCGAGCGCGAACGCCGCGCCGTCATCCTCGAAGCCGAGGGCGAGAAGCAGGCCGCAATCCTGGTCGCCGAAGGCGCCAAGCAATCTGCAATCCTGCAGGCCGAAGGCCGCCGCGAAGCCGCTTTCCGCGATGCCGAAGCCCGCGAACGCGAAGCCGAAGCGGAAGCCAAGGCCACCGACATGGTGAGCCAAGCCATCGCCAAGGGCGACGTCAATGCGATCCGCTACTTCCTCGGCCTCAAATACGTCGAAGCCTTCGGCGAACTCGCCACCTCCAACCAGCAACGCACCGTGATCGTCCCGGCCGATCTCGGCGGCCTTGCGGGCCTTGTCGAAGGCCTGCGCGCGCTCAATGCCCAAGGCGAAGCAGCTGGCCCCGGCGGCGGCCTCCCGCGCACGTCGGTCCCTCCCACGCGTGGCTAAGTCAGTGGTCAATGGTCAGTGGTCAGTAGAGCGCTGCATCCCACTGCCTACTGACTACTGATCACTGACTCGCTACATTAAAGCCATGGACACGCTGGTCTCGCTTCTGAATGGGCTCGGCCCCGAACACTGGCTGGTGCTCGGTCTTATCCTGCTGATCGCCGAAATGGCGAGCGGCACGACCTATCTGCTCTGGCCCGCCGTCGCCGCCTTCATCACCGCGCTGCTGGCCTGGATCGCGCCGACCGGGTGGGTAGTCGAGATCGTCGTCTTCGGCGTGCTCATCCTCGTGCTCACGTATTTCGGCCATCCGCTGGTCAAGCGCTGGCGCAACGAGGGCGCCGCCAACGGCCTCAACGAACGCGGTGCGGCGCTGATCGGCTCGCGCGGCGTCGTTTCGACCTTCGCAAACGGGGTCGGCTCTGTGCGCGTGCAAGATACGGTCTGGCGCGCGCTTAGCGAAGATGATCTGCTGGCGGGCCAGGAAGTCGAAGTCACCGCCGTCGACGGCGCGACGCTGAAGGTGCGCCGCGCCTAGCGCAGCGTCTTGATGGCGCCGCGGGCCAGTTCATCAGCGCGGTTGTTCATCACATCGTCGGCGTGGCCTTTGACCCATTTCCAGGTCACGTCATGGCGCGACGCGGCCGTCTCGAGCGCGCGCCAAAGGTCCTCGTTCTTCACCGGCTTCTTGTCAGCGGTCTTCCAGCCGTTGTTTTTGCAGCCGTGAATCCATTTGGTGACGCCATCCATCACGTACTTTGAATCAGTGTGCAGCCGCACTTTCGTCGGCCGCTTTAGTGCATTCAGCGCCTCGATCGCCGCCATCAGCTCCATGCGGTTGTTGGTCGTCGCCGCCTCTGCGCCGGAGAGCTCTTTCTCCGTCTCGCCATAGCGCAACACCGCGCCCCAGCCTCCCGGTCCCGGATTGCCGCTGCACGCCCCGTCCGTCCAAATGTCCACAGTGCTCATGGCGCCGATGTAGGCGGATTCGGCGCGTCGCGATCGGGGCGACGGATGAGCCAGAAGACGACGGCGTTGCAAACACCCGCGCCCAGTGCAATCGGCGTCAGCCACAAGAGTGGTTGCCGGCCGTCCCAGGCAGATATGACGAGTAACGTAATGAAGCCCGAAATTGCACCAACCGCCGCGTAGTCAATGAGACCACGCCGCCCCAGAGCATTTAACGCGATGTGCGCCGGCAAACCCAACACCAGAATCGCGGGATAGGCGAACGCGACGCCGAACATGGCCAAAGCGATGATGGGCCCGATTAGCGTGGTAGCTTCCGGTGTCGTGAAGAGGACACTGATGATGGCAATGACGATCATCGCGGGGAGAGGGGTAAGCAGAACCGCGGCGGCGAGACGGCTCCAATTAGCTCGACCGGTCATGTGCGCACCCGCCGTTGTTCGTCCAACTCCACCACACCAGCCGCGCCGTGCCCGCCCGCCATCATGCTGCGCGTCAGGCGTTCGTAGTGCATCAGGAAGCGATCGAGCTTTGCACGTTCCTCCGCATTCATCGCGCGGCCGAGCAATTGCTCCTCCTGCTCTCCGCGCCAACGGCGGACGATCTCCCAGCTTGGCGGCTTCAGATAGATCATCGCGTCGAACAGCGCGAAGAAGCGCGCGTACTCCTCGGCCAAAAACACCGCCTGCGCCGCGCGCCAGCGGCCGTCGCTATCGATGGCTTCAACGGCGTTGAGCGGCTTGCCGCTCTCGGGCGGCGTTGCGCCAAGGCACCAGCCGTCGATCAGGATCGCTTCGGGCTGCCCGCGATAGATCGGCCATTCGGTCTCCAGCGCGGGCTCATCGCGCAGCTTGTCGAACCGCGGCAGGCGCGTCTCACTCTCCGGCGTGGACCGCTGCAGCGCCTCGATCGTGGCGATGGCGAGATCGAGATCATGTGTGCCGGGCGGGCCGCGCGTGGCGAAGAGGGGATGAATGAGCCGCCCGAGATCCACGCGCTCGGCTTTCGACCAATAGACATCGTCCAAAGAGAAGTGCGCAAAGCGCGGCCGGTTCGCCATCTCCAACAGCTTGCACACCGTCGTCTTGCCGGAGCCCTGCGCGCCCGAGACGCCAATCAGCACCGGGCGATCAGCGTGAAGCACGCGCTGGTGTTGGATGACGTTGTAGATGATGCGCGCAACGTCCCCCTCGCCCCGCAAGGCGGGGGAGGGGTTAGGGG
>JAEYPY010000022.1 GCA_023410295.1 Pseudomonadota bacterium
CTACAAGCACACGCCGGACGAGTGCCGCTTCATCATGATCGACCCGAAGATGCTGGAGCTCAGCGTCTATGAGGGCATCCCGCACCTTCTGCACCCGGTCGTTACCGATCCGAAGAAAGCCGTCGTCGCGCTCAAATGGACCGTGCGCGAGATGGAGGACCGCTATCGCCGCATGTCCAAGCTCGGCGTGCGCAACATCACCGGCTACAACGAGCGCGTCCGCGACGCCCTCGAACGCGGCGAGCGCCTCGAACGCACCGTGCACGCAGGCTTCGACCCCACCAGCGGCGAGCCGATCTACGAAACCCGCGAGCTGCCGCTCGAGCCCATGCCCTACATCGTCGTCGTCATCGACGAGATGGCCGATCTCATGATCACGGCCGGCAAGGAGATCGAAGCCGCCGTGCAGCGTCTCGCGCAAATGGCGCGCGCCGCCGGCATCCACGTCATCATGGCGACGCAGCGCCCTAGCGTCGACGTCATCACCGGCACGATCAAGGCCAACTTCCCGACCCGGATTTCCTATCAGGTCACCAGCAAGATCGACTCGCGCACCATCCTGGGCGAGCAAGGCGCCGAACAATTGCTCGGCCAGGGCGACTTGCTGTTCATGGCCGGCGGCGGCCGCATCCGCCGTCTGCACGGGCCCTTCGTCACCGACGCCGAAGTCGAACGCGTCGTCGACATGCTGAAGAGCCAAGGCGCGCCGGTCTATCGCCAGGACGTCACCGAAGAGCCGAACGAAGCCGGCGACGACAATCCCGAACTGTTCAGCGACGGCGAAGGCGGCGACGGCGATCTGCTCGAACGCGCCATCGAAATTGTCCGCCGCGACCGGAAAGCCAGCACCAGCTATCTGCAGCGACGCCTAAGCATCGGCTACAACCGCGCCGCCACCCTGATCGAAAAGATGGAAAAGGCCGGGATCATCTCGGAAGCGAACGCGGCCGGGAAGCGGGACATTCTGGTGGATGTTGTGGACGAGGATTAGGGGTCCACTCATCGCAAGCGTTTTTGCGGCGGAAGGCCGCCCGACTCAAGTTCATGCTGACCGTCAGCCGGCCGAACCAGCCAACTCCTTCACCAGCGCCGCGGCTCGCTTTTTCCCAGGCGTAGTCAGCGACCAACCTTTGTCTTTAGACCCAGAGAACTCGTTGCCCTTATCGCTAAGGTATTTTGCGTGATTAGTGGTGTCTAAGCAGCCGAATGCCTCACACAAGCTCCGCGCCTCTTTGTCCGTGAACGTCGTCGCGCCTGACTTCAAGATCTCCCGGGCACCCGCCAGCACGTAGCAGTTAAGCACGCGCTCCTTATTATTCTTTCCCGGAATCCCAGTCGCGATCACCTCAACGTCGTCGCCTTGGACATGGAAGACTGATTCAATGTCCGTGGTGCTGACGTCGAACTGCTTCATCCAGATTGCCGCCACTTGCGACAAGTCGATGTTACCCAATTGGGATGATGTGGCACTTCCCGCGCTCACGACGGCCCCCGCCCAAGCTAATGATACGCTGCCGCCCACCCCAAGCTTCTCGGTCGCCCATTTGAGAACCCGCACCTGAGAGGCCTCGTCCAGCGACGAGAGCGCCGCGATAACCTTCGACATGGCGTCAAGTTCTGGGTCCAAGCTCATCTCTACTACCTCCCAGTTGCATAGATCGCTTTTTTGATAGGGCGAATCGGCGTCCTTATGGCATCTATCCTCATGAAAGCCGCGGGATCAAATCCTAAATTATCGGCAATCAACTGCAACCCAGTATTGAAGCCGTCCAAATAATACTTTGCATTCAAAATCTTACTGGGTTGAGTTGACTTCCATACTGGGGTTGCGTTGGGTTGGTCGTTTTAATTATAGCTGCATTAAGGAGCTTGATATGCCTGATCCTGAACTCGCCGCGATGGGCAAAGTGCTGGAGGCATTGTCCGACCTCGAGCCACCCGCGCGTGCGCGCGTGATCAAATGGATCAACGAGAAGCTCGATTTGCTTCCATTACTTGATCAAGTGACAGCGCACGACCGCCAACGCGTCGAGGAGATTTCCAGAAACCGAGAAAGCACTGGTCCCGAAGGCGAAAAGTTCACGAAATCGCTCGCGAGCTACATCCGCGAGAAGGGTGCCGATGGGAACCAGACTCAGCGCTTCTTGGTCACTGCGGATTGGCTTCGACGCAGAGGTCAAGCCCTAAGTTCTGGCGCAGTCGCGAAGGCGCTCACCGATAACCAGCAGTCGCGAGTTTCCAATCCAGCGGATTGTCTAAACAAGAATGTGGGGAAAGGCTTCTGCGAGAAAACGAAGGATGGAAGCTTCTTCATCACGCCTGAGGGACTGAAGGAGCTTGGCTACGCATGACGACGCCACTCACGGCGCTCTCGGCGATCCTCAGCGGGACTGCGCGATCCGCTTTTAAAGGAATACAAGTCGATCACGCAGAACTATGCCGAACATCGGTGGAGCCCTGCCGAATTGAGCGGCGGACACTTTTGCGAGATTGTTTATACCATCATCGATGGGTTCGGTACCGGGTCGTACGCTTCCTCGCCATCGAAGCCGGCGAACTTTGTCAACGCGTGCCGCGCTCTGGAGTCTCGCTCCCACGTCCCTCGGAGCTTCCAAATTCTGATCCCGCGCGCGCTACCAGCATTGTATGAAATCCGCAACCAGCGCGGGGTCGGACATGTGGGTGGCGACGTCGATCCTAATCACATGGACGCAACACTCGTTCTGAACATGTGCAACTGGATTCTGGCGGAGCTCGTGCGTGTTCTTCACAATCTTCCCATCGCAGAGGCGCAGAAACTCGTCGATGCGCTAGCGGAGCGTCGAATCCCTTTAGTTTGGGAAGAGGGTGGCCTGAAGCGGGTCCTCGACCCTACCCTCAAACTCGGACCGCAAGCGATTTTGCTGATGGCTTCGGTAGGCGGACCCGTTGCTATCGACGACCTGCTCGATTGGCTGGACTACAGCAACAGATCTTACTTCATGAAGGCCATGCGCGAGTATCACGACCAGCGACTGATAAATCTCTCTCGGGACGAGAAAAGCGCTCAGCTACTGCCACCCGGAAGCAAATGGGCAGCGGAGATCGTTGCAGAAGCTACTAGCACGTAGAACCGTCGCAGGCTGGTGAGCCCAACATTAAATCGTATCCTCCCCCTCCCACACTGCGCGTATCATCCTCCCGTCCCCGCATGGGAGGATTTCGAAGTGCACCGAACCTTTGAGATGCGGGTGATGTGGTCGAGCGTGAGGCGCATGCGCGCGTCGCTCTAACGAGCGAAACGTCGGCGCCGCAGCCGGTGAAAGATAAAAGCACCGGGGTCCGCATTCCCGTCGGGGGAGTGACGCACGCCGCCGGCCTTCGCCGCCTTCCAGGGTGAAACAGCCTTGGCCGCGGCGCCGGCGAGCACAGGCCATCACGGGGCGCGTTCGACGCGCGCGCCGCTCAGCGATGATCGGCGCATCACTTGAGACTACCTCGGCGCGTCCGACGCGCCCCGCCTCCCACTTGGAGCGGCAATAGGAAGTAGGCAGTTGGCAGTAGGTTTTCGTGCGCGGCGCGCGCCGCCGCACAGGCGCGCCTTTTGCCCACTGCCCACTGCCTTAGTGAACTTCGCATTTACGAACTTCACTGCCCCGTTTCTAAACCGTGCCCGTTTACGTTGCTGGCGACATGCAAAAGCCAGCGTCTCTCCAACGAGCCCGCGCGCGCGCGCGTGCGCGCAGCAAAAGCGCCGAACCGCAGAGCGTGGAAACGCTCGAACTCGCCAACGACACCGTCGCTGAAGACGCCGCGCCGCCGAGCAACGATAACGTCGTACCGCTGCCCGCGCGCGAAGCGGCGCCCTATGCCGACGAGATCGACGAAGAGACGCTCTTCATCGGCGCGGAAGCTGAAGAGCCGCCGTTCGATCCGCCCGCGCTCGACGAATTGCTCGGCCCCGGCGACGCCGATCCGGCCGAACTCGAAGCGGCCAACGATGCCGCGGAAGAGCCGCCGCTAGTCGAAGAATTGGCGCCGATCGAGCTCACCGCGCCGGATGCGCCGGCGCTCGAGCTCGACGAAGAAATCCCGTTCGATCCCCCGGACGAGGAAGACGAGATCTTCCAGACTTTCGACGTCGCCGAACCCGCGCCCGAGCCCGCGCCGGAGCGTCCGAAACACCCGCTCGCCAGCCCGCGCGCAAGCGACCCCAAAACGCCGGACGTGCCGCTGCCGCCGATCCGGCTCCACGTCAGCTGGGACAGCCCCGAGACGGCCGCGCTCTATCACGCCATCGCCGGCGACAAGCGCTGCGCCGCCGCCGAACTCTCCTGGAGCAAGGGCGGGCTCGATGGCGCCATCGCGCACTGCCGTGAAAACGAGAGCCCGGATCTCATCGTCATCGAGTCCAAGCTTTCGGCCGATGAATTGCTGGCCGGCGTCGATCGCCTGCACGCGGTCACCGATCCGGGGGTGAAGATCCTTATCCTCGGCGCCGTCAACGATGTTACCTTGCTGCGTGGGCTGGCGCAGCGCGGCGTTGCCGAATACGTCGTCACCCCCGCCGCCCCCGAGGCGTTGGTGTCGAGCTTCTGCCGCCTCTTCGAAGCGACCGATAAATCGCACACCATCGCCATCGTCGGCGCCCGGGGCGGGGTGGGCGCCTCCACCATCGCCCACAACATCGCCTGGTCGATCGCCGAACGCCAGGGCGCCCCCACCGCCCTGCTCGACCTCGACCTCGCCTTCGGCACCGCCGCCTTGGATTTCAACCAAACGCCCGCGAAGTCCTTGAGCGATGCGCTCGCGGCGGAGTCGCTCGATGAAGTGATCGCCGAAGCTACGCCGCGCTTGCGTTTGCTCTCCGCGCCCTTGGTCGTCGAACGTGCGCTGGAGCTGGAGCCGGAGAATGTCGCGGCGCTGATCGCCCGCGTGCGCCGGCAGAATGCGTATGTCGTGCTCGATCTGCCGCACACCTGGACGCCCTGGGTAAAGCAGACGCTGCTCGGCGCCGACAGCGTGCTCATCGTCGCCACGCCCGATCTCGCGAGCCTGCGCAACACCGACAACATGTTGAAGCTGCTCCGATCGGAAGCCGCCCGCCAGGCCGCCCCGCTGATCGCGCTGTCGATGTCAGGCGTGCCCAAGCGCCCGGAAATCTCGATCAAGGAATTCAGCGACGCCATCGCCGCCGCCCCCGTCGCCACCTTCCCCTTCGACCCCGCCCTCTACGCCAGCGCCGCGATCAAAAACCAAATGCTCGGCGAGGCCGCCCCCACCGCCAAGGCCGCCCGCGCGATCGATGAGCTGGCCAGCGAAATCACCGGCCGCCCACCCAGCGATAAACAGCGCACGCCACAGCCGCTGCCGGAATTGCCGCGCGCGGAATTGCTGCTCGATGCGCCGATTACTGAACAGAAATCCGAGTCGGCGGTGCGCGCGGAAAGCGCGCCGGTTGCGCCGCAAGAAGAGCTTCTGTCGGACGAAGCCTTCGCGCCGCGCCCGTTTGGCAAGGCCGCAGCATCGACGCCGAAAGTGCAAGCTGACGAACTGCCCCCGCTGGCGCCGGTGGCGCAGCGCGTCATGGCCGTGCCGACCCCCGTCACGCACGATCGCTTCGCCGAAGCGCGCCGCGCGGCGGAGGCGGAGATGGCGGACCTGCAGCGGCACAAGCCTCGCAAGCGTTCTAGCGGCCTGCTGCGCGTTGCGGCGTCTATCGCGGTGCTGGCCGCGGCGATCGGCTATTACGCGCAACAACGCAGCGCGCCGGCGAACGCCTCCGAGCCGCGCGTTGCCGAAGCGCCCTCCACGGCCAGCGCAGCGACGCTGCCGTTGCAGAACGCGGTGGTCGATCCCAACGTCGACCGCGCGGAGTTTCAAAGCGCGGTGCGCGCGCTGAGCGGCGCCGATGCAGCCGAGGCTGTGCAACGTTTGCAGCGCCTCGCCGATCGCGGCATCGCGCCGGCGCAGTATCGCCTCGCGAAGCTCTACGAGCGCGGCGAGCATGTCGCAGCCGACCTCAGCGAAGCGCGGCAATGGACCGAACGCGCGGCCGCGGCTGGGCACGTACTGGCGATGCACGATCTTGGCGTCTACTACGCGCGCGCCGAAGGCGGCGGCGGCAACGATGCGGCGGCGTTCCGCTGGTTCAGGCAAGCGGCGGAATACGGCGTCGCTGACAGCCAATACAACCTCGGCGTCTTCTACAGCCAAGGCCGGGGCGTGACTGAGAGCGATGTCGAAGCGCTGTTCTGGTTCACACTTGCCGCGGCGCAGGGCGATGAAACGGCGACCGCGAAGGCAACAGCGCTCTCTGCGCTTCTGACGCCGATGCAGGTGGAGCAAGCACGCGCCCGCGCGCAAAGCTTCCGCGCCCGGACGCCGCATCCGGACGCCAATCTGGAAAGCTGAGCCAGGATCGTCGGTCCGCGGATGAATCGCGGCTGAACGCAAAAGGCCATTTCTGGGCGGGGCGAACCCTTTTTTTCGCCACGCGTTTCGGCCACATGACCCACATGAACAGACGCACCGCCCTGCTCGGCCTTTCGGCCTTGGTCCTGACACCCGCCGCCGCGTACGCGCAAGCAGCACCGGTCGCGCTACAAGGGGCCGAACGCGCCGCCGCACTCACCGCGGCCAACCGCAGCCTCAACAGCTTCACGCGCCTGCAAGCGCGCTTCACGCAGACTTCGCCAGGCGGCGGCCGCGCGGCGGGTACGGTTTATATCCAGCGTCCTGGCCGCATGCGCTTTGAGTACGATCCGCCGGCGACGCTGCTGATCGTCTCGGACGGCAGCGTGGTGGCGATGCGCGACCGCGAATTGCGCACCACCGAGCGTACGCCGCTGCGTTCGACTCCGCTCAACATCATCTTGGGTTCGAACGTCAATCTCGAGCGCGATGCGCGCGTGCTGCGCGTTTCCCGCAGTGGGCAATGGACCATGGTGACCGCGCGCGACCGCGGCGGCCAGACCGACGGGCAGATCACGCTCCAGTTCTGGGGGCCCGACGCGCAGCTCCGCTCCTGGGACGTGATCGACGCCACCGGCGCGCGCACGCGCATCACGCTTTCGGACATTACGCGCCCAGCAAGCTTCAACAGCGGCCTCTTCCGCCTTGAGGACGTGCTCGACCGCAATCGCCGCCGTTGATCCGGCGGCGCGTGCGCCAACAAAATATGGCGCACAGAGGCAAGCGGTTTCTCTGGTGCGAACCTTGATTTTTTCGCCGCCGTGGCGTATCTACAACACAGCGGTCGCTGCTTATCCCCCTGGATTGGCGTCGTCCCCCCGCTGACGGATCCAGCGCGGCGGCCGCATGTGGAAAGCCGGACATCCCCTGCCGGCGATCTCGCGCCCCCCTCAAGGCGCTCTTGGAGGCCCCGTAGGCCGAG
>JAEYPY010000078.1 GCA_023410295.1 Pseudomonadota bacterium
AGGCTGGCGCGCGTGGATATAGACCTCCTGAACGGCGACGGTTAGGTTGCGGGGTCAGGGGGCACGATGGCCGACCAGCGTCTATTCATCAGCCACGCCAACGAGGATAGCGCGGTCGTCAACCTGATTGTCCAATACCTTGAGGCGCACGGCGTGCCGTGCTGGATCGCCGCACGCGATATCCCACCCCAAGCCATTTACGCGGAGGCTATCACCAGCGCGATACAATCGGCCTCTGCATGCGCCGTGATTGTGAGCAACGCGAGCAATGCATCGGCCGCTATCAAGCGCGAACTGGAATTGGCCAGCCATCACGGGCGCCCATTCATCCCGATTCGAATTGACGGCGCAGAGCCCGGTCCTGGCTTCGATTACTATCTCCGCAATACGCAATGGATCGATTACCAGCGCGAGCAGGATCGCGGGCTTGACCGCATCGTCGCGCACCTGAAAGGCGCGGACGTAAGCGGCGGCGCGAACAGGGCGCCCCCGCCGCCCCAACCACGCGCCTCGCGGGGAAACCTCATGCCGGCCGTGCTGATCGCCGCCGCGCTCATAATAAGCGGCGGCGCGGCATGGTATTTACTTCGCCCCACAAGCACTCCGGAGACCGCCGCAACGGCAAACGCTGCGCCCGCTTCCACCGCAACGCCTGTGCAGGCCGTGGACGTCAACGGCGCGTGGAATTTGAATATGACGTGCGCGAACGGCGCCTCATTGGTTGAACCAGATGCCGTCTTTCAGGACGCAAGGTATCAACGGCAATTCGTAAGCGCGTCGGCCGCCGGCGAGACCCGCCTTCGGATGACGAGCAGCGACGTGCAAAGCATTCATCTCATCGGTGAGATCGCGTTTGCGGGCGGCAACGTCATGCCCGTCGATGCGCAAGCTACGACCAGCGACAACGGGGCAACGTTTACTGGATTTGGATTGTACGGCGTGAACCAAAACTGCCCGTTTATCGCCACCCGACAGCGATAGTCGAAAGCCGCGGGCTCACCGCTATGATCACTTAAGGCCGCGCCGCGCCGGCCTCCAGCACGTCTTCCAGCGTCCTGAGCCCGCTGCGCGGCGAGCTCACCAGCACGGCCATATTGCCCGGCGCGTGCTTGTTATCGAGCATCTTCTCGTGCGCGTCAGGGATCTTCTCCCACGGCAGCACTTCGCTCATGGCTGGATCGATACGGCGATCGATGACCAGCTGGTTGGCTTGGCTGGCGTGATAGAGGTGCGCAAAGTGCGAGCCTTGCACGCGCTTCTGGCGCATCCACAGAAAGCGTGCATCCATCGTGAGATTGTAGCCCGTCGTGCCGGCGCAAATCACAACCATACCGCCGCGCTTCACCACGAACACCGAGACTGGAAACGTCGCCTCGCCCGGATGTTCGAACACGATATCGACGTCCTTGCCCCCCGTGTGCTCCCAGATCGCTTTGCCGAACTTGCGCGCCTCTTTCATGTAGTTCGCGAATTCCGGTCCATTCACCGTAGGCAATTGGCCCCAGCAATTAAAGTCCTTGCGGTTGAGCACCGCTTTCGCGCCCATCGAGAGCACGTAATCTTTCTTGCTCTCATCGGACACAACGCCGATCGCGTGCGCGCCGCTCACGGCGCACAGCTGCGTCGCAAATACGCCCAGGCCGCCGCTCGCGCCCCACACCAAAACGTTCTGCCCCGGCCGCAGCACGTTCGGCCGCCAGCCGAACAGCATGCGATAGGCGGTGGCGAGCGTCAGCGTGTAGCAAGCCGACTCTTCCCAAGTCAGATGCTTCGGACGCGCCATCAGCTGGCGCGCTTGCACCTTGCAGAATTGCGCGAACGAACCGTCGGAAGTCTCGTAGCCCCAAATGCGCTGCGACGTCGAAAACATCGGGTCGCCGCCATTGCATTCTTCGTCGTCGCCATCGTCCTGATTGCAGTGGATGACGACTTCATCGCCCGGCTTCCAGCGCTTCACCTTCGAGCCCACGGCCCAGACGATCCCCGAAGCATCCGAGCCCGCGACGTGATAAGGCTGCTTGTGCACGTCGAGCGGCGAAATCGGTTCGCCAAGCCCGGCCCAGATGCCGTTGTAGTTGACGCCCGCGGCCATCACGAGCACGAGCGCCTCGTCCTCGCCGACTTCCGGCACCGGCACCTGCTCCAGCTGCATTGCCTTCAGCGGCCGGCCATGACGCTCCTTCCGGATCGCCCACGCCCACATCAGTTTCGGCACGTGATAGGGCGGCGGAATCTCACCGACCTCATAGATGTCCTTCACGGACTTCAAATTCGCCTGAGCCATGACGCCCTCGCAATTATGCTGCAATGCACAATGCCAGCAATCCGTTCCCGGTCAATGCCGCTCTCGAGGGAAACACCGGCGGTTGAGCGCGCCGCTTACGCGTATCCGTCGCGTCAGCACGCAGACTCCTGCTACGGTAAGCCGCGCGCCAGCACACCCAGGCGCGTCCAAGCAAGGAGCCATCACATGGACCTGCAATCACTTCTCATCTTGCTACTCGTCGGGCTGATCGCTGGCTGGTTGGCCGGCGTCATTGTCAAAGGTTATGGCCTTGGGCTCATCGGCAACATGGTCGTCGGCGTTATCGGCGCTTTTCTCGCCGGCTGGCTGCTGCCGACGCTGGGACTCGGCTTCAGCCTCGGCAATCCGCTCGTGACCTCCATCGTCTACGCGACCATCGGCGCCATCGTGCTGCTTCTCATTGTTGGGCTCTTCAGACGGGCGAAATAAGCCTCGCGCCGCGCCACCGGGCGGCTTTATCTTGCAGTGCAGCATGAAAAGCTGTTCGGTGGCGAGGTATGAGCTTCCAGCACGCCCCCGACCCGCCCTGGATTTTCCGAACCTATGCCGGGCATTCGACGCCGGCTGAATCCAACAAACTCTACCGCGCCAATTTGGCGAAGGGTCAGACCGGCCTTTCCGTGGCGTTCGATCTACCGACCCAGACCGGCTACGACAGCGACCATCCTCTCGCCCGCGGCGAAGTCGGCAAGGTCGGCGTGCCCGTCGGCCACCTCGGCGACATGCGCGCGCTGTTCGACGGCATCCCGCTCGAACAAATGAACACCTCGATGACGATCAATGCGCCGGCGGCCTGGCTGCTCGCGCTCTACGTTTCGCTCGCCGAGGAGCAAGGCGCAGATCCAAAGAAGCTCACCGGTACGACGCAGAACGACATCCTGAAAGAATATCTCTCGCGCGGTACCTACATCTTCCCGCCCGCGTCCTCGCTGAAGCTCACCGCCGACACGATCGCCTGGAGCCTCGACGCGATTCCGAAATGGAATCCGATGAATGTCTGCTCCTACCATCTGCAAGAAGCCGGCGCGACGCCGGAGCAGGAACTCGCCTTCGCGCTCGCCGCCGCCATCGCCGTGCTCGATGAAGTCAAAGCCCGCGGCGAAGTCGCGCCGGATCGCTTTGCGCTGGTGTTCAGCCGCATCTCCTTCTTCGTCAACGCGGGCCTCCGGTTCATCACCGAGACAGCCAAGATGCGCGCGTTCGTGGCGCTCTGGGACGAGATCGGGCGCGAACGCTATGGCGTCGATGATGAAAAAGCGCGGCGCTTCCGCTATGGCGTGCAAGTCAACTCGCTCGGCCTCACCGAGCAGCAGGCCGAGAACAACGTCTATCGCATCCTGTTGGAAACGCTCGCGGTCACGCTTTCCAAAAACGCGCGCGCCCGCGCCGTACAGCTGCCGGCCTGGAACGAAGCGCTTGGCCTTCCGCGCCCGTGGGACCAGCAATGGTCGCTCCGAATGCAGCAGATTCTCGCCTACGAAACCGACCTCTTGGAATACGATGACATATTCGACGGCTCGAAAGTCATCGAAGCCAAAGTCTCCGAACTGATCGAAGGCGCGCGCGCAGAGCTTGAGCGCATCGAACAAGCCGGCGGCGCGGCCGCCGCGCTCGAACACATGAAAGCGGCGCTGGTCGAGTCCAACCGCCGCCGCACCGAGGCGATCGAACGCGGCGAGGTGAAGGTCGTCGGCGTCAATTGCTTTACTGAAGCCGAACCCTCACCGCTCGAAGCCGGTGAGAAGAACATCCAGACCGTCGATCTCGCCGTCGAAGCCGAACAGATCGCGCGCCTCAAAGCTTGGCGCAGCGCGCGTGATGGCAAAGCAGTTGAGGCCGCGCTCGCGCAACTCGAAGCCGACGCCCGCGCTGACCAGAACATCATGCCCGCCTCGATCGCCGCCGCCAAAGCCGGCGTCACTACCGGCGAGTGGGCGCATGCGCTGCGCCAAGTCTATGGCGAGTATCGCGGCCCCACCGGCGTCGCACTGGTGATCGAAACGGGCAGCGAAGACGTCGAGCAGGTCAAACGCGATGTCGAGGCACTCTCGCAGAAGCTCGGCCGCCAACTGACCTTCCTCGTCGGCAAGCCCGGCCTCGATGGCCACTCCAACGGCGCCGAACAAATCGCCGCCCGCGGCCGCGCCGTCGGCATGAACGTGATCTACGAAGGCATCCGCCTCACCCCCGCCGAAATCGTCGCCGCTGCGAAAGAGAAGAAGGCGCACGCCATCGGCCTCTCCATCCTCTCCGGCTCGCACCTCGATCTCGTGCAGGAAGTCGTGCGTCTCATGCGCGCCGAGGGGCTCGATCAGGTCCCGCTCGGCGTCGGCGGCATCATCCCGCCCGCCGATGCGCTGGCGCTCAAACAAATGGGCGTCGCCGGCGTTTACACGCCGAAGGACTTCAAGATCACCGGCATCATGAGCGACGTGGTGAAACTCGTGGCGGCGAAGGCGTGAACGCGGACCAGATCCGCGC
>JAEYPY010000122.1 GCA_023410295.1 Pseudomonadota bacterium
CAGCAACACGGCGCCGAGCCTTCGTTCTTCGATGGCGTCGAAAGCTGGTTTGCGCGCATCGATTCATTCGCCGCCGATCAGGGACTCGAGCTTGATCATTATGTCGTCTCCTCTTGCATCGAGGAGATGATCGAGGGCTGCTCCATCTATCCGCGCTTTACGCGCGTGTTCGCGTCGCGCTTCATCTATAACGAGAAGGGCGAAGCGATCTGGCCGGCGGTGGCGGTGAACTACACCAACAAGACGCAGTTTCTCTTCCGCATCAACAAGGGCATTGACAACGTCTGGGACACCCAGGCGATCAATCGCTGGATGCGGCCCGAAGAACGCCCGCTGCCGTTCGAACGCATGATCTTCATCGGTGACGGCGACACCGATATTCCGTCCATGAAGATGGTCACCGACCAGGGCGGGACTGCCGTCGCGGTGCTCGATCCCGATCGCTGGAACGATCCGCTGAAAGTCAGCCACATCCATTTGCTGATCGCGGAAGACCGCGTGAGCTATGTGGCGCCGGCTGACTACCTCCCCGGCAGCCAGCTCGACGTCATCATCAAAGGCGCGCTGCAGCGCATTGCGTTGCGCGCCGGCCTGCCGATCGTCAGCTAGGCTCAGCTGCCCGCGGGCGTCGTATCCGTCTCGCGTTCGATGCGGGAAACGGTAAAGCGCTGGGGTGGATCACCGCCGTAAATGTAGGTGCCGATTCCATTGCCCACGCAGACGCGGTCGAGCGTCGATTCCATGCGGATGGCGAACGCCCAGTTGAGGCTGGTCGCATCCCAATTGGTCGTCAGCAGATAGGAGCGGTTGGCGCCGACGCGGACGCGGATGTGGTTTTGATCCACATACTCAAAGCCGCTGACTTGGGAGGTGCGGAAGCAATCGTTGGAGCTGCCGGGCTCGGCCGGCGTCGCCGTCTGGCAAGCGGCGAGGCCGAGCGCGGCAAGAGCGAAAAGGCTAGTGCGGAACATGGACTGATCCTCCAAGTGCTGCGTCAGCATGGCGCCGGATGCCGGTATCGGGGAAGCGCCACATGCTTTGACGCGGCTCCAAAACGTGGGGTAGGCCATCAACAATGAGTGAAGCCGACCTGCCGGCCGTCCGCGGCCAGCTCCTGCGTGGCGAAAGCCTCGCCCCGTTCACCTGGTTCCGCGTCGGCGGCCCAGCCGATGCGCTTTTCCTTCCCGCGGACGTCGACGACCTGGCGTCCTTCCTGGCGGCGCTGCCCCATGACGTGCCGGTGCTGCCGATCGGCGTGGGCTCCAACATGATCGTTCGCGACGGCGGCGTGCCGGGCGTGGTCATCCGTCTGGCCGGACGCATGTTCGCGCAGATCGAGCCGCTCGATGGCGCGCGTATCCGCGCCGGCGCCGGCGCGCTGGATTCGATGGTCGCCAAAAGCGCGGCAAAGGCCGGAGTGGCGCGGCTGGAGTTTTATGCGGGCATACCCGGCACGATCGGCGGGGCGCTCACCATGAATGCTGGCTGCTATGGCAGTGAGACGAAGGACGTCCTGGTCGAAGCGACGGCGATCGATCGCAGCGGAAAGCGGATCACGCTGACGAACGCCGATTTCGGCTTCACCTATCGCCATAACGCGTTGCCCGATGGGCTCATCTTTCTCGACGCCACCTTCCAAGGCGCGCCCGACGATCCAGCCGCCATCACCGCGCGCATGAACGACATCACCGCGCGCCGCGAAGCCTCGCAGCCAATCCGCGAGAAGACTGGCGGCTCGACGTTCAAGAATCCGATCGGCCCCGACGGTGAAAAGCTATCCGCCTGGAAGCTCAACGACGAAGCCGGCATGCGTGGCCACCGGCGTGGCGGCGCCCAGGTCAGCGAAAAACACGCCAATTTCCTGATCAATACGGGCGACGCCACCGCCGCTGACATCGAGGGGCTGGGCGAAGAGGTCCGCGCGGCTGTCAAAGCCAAGCACGGCATCGAACTCGAATGGGAAATCAAGCGGATAGGACGTCCCTGATAACGGGCGTGTCAGGAACTGGCTTTTCCGGGTCTGCCGCTTTAAACCCGCGCAAACATCCAATCGGACGAAACAATGCGCCTCAAACCGAACATTCTCGCCGCTATCGGCAACACGCCGCTGGTCAAGCTCAACAAGGTCGTGCCCGAAGGCGCGGCGGAAGTCTGGGTGAAGTGCGAGTACCTCAATCCCGCTGGCTCGATCAAAGACCGGATGGCCAATTACATCATCGAACGCGCGGAGGAGGCGGGGCTGTTAAAGCCCGGCGGGCTCATCGTCGAAAACACCTCCGGCAACACCGGCCAGGGCCTCGCCATGGCGGCGGCGATCAAGGGTTATCGCTGCATCTTCACGATGCCGGACAAGATGAGCAAGGAGAAGCAGGACTCGCTTCGTGCTTACGGCGCCGAAGTCATCATCACGCCGACGGACGTGCCGGGCGATTCACCGGAGCACTACGTCAATGTCGCCAAGAAGATCGCCGAGGATACGCCGGGCGCGTTCTACGTCGATCAGTATCATTCGCAGTGGAATATCGAGGCGCACTATCATTCGACCGGCAAGGAAATCTTCGAGGACACCGACGGCGGCAAGTTCGATGCTTTCGTTGGCGGCACCGGCACGGGCGGCACGGTGTCCGGCGTCGGCCGTTATTTCAAAGAACACGCGCCGCACGTGAAGATCATCGGCGCCGATCCCTTGGGCTCGGTGCACTATCATCTCTTTCATACGAAGACGCTGCCGACGGCGCACGTCTACATGGTCGAAGGCATCGGCGAAGACATCGAATGCCGGGCGATGGATTTCTCCGTCGTTGACGATATGCGCCAGGTGAACGACCGCGACAGCTTCGTGATGGCGCGCCGGCTCGTGCGCGAAGAGGGCTTGTTCTGCGGCGGCTCGTCAGGGTCAAACGTCGCGGTGGCGATCGAGATCGCTAAGGAGCTTGGTCCGGGCAAGGTGGTCGTCACCGTGCTGCCGGATCACGGCAACCGCTACGTCTCGAAATTTCTATCCGACGATTGGATGAAGCAGCACGGCTTCACTGAAACGGAAAGGGAGCTCGGCTGCGTTGAGGACATGCTGAAGGGCCGGAGTTCAAAGCCGATCACGGCCAGCGCCGATGTCCCGTTGCGCGACGTTGTGAACCTGATGCGCGAGCACGGCGTCAGCCAGATCCCGCTGATCGAGCGCGGTAAGCTCAACGCCATCGTGCACGAGAGCGACATCCTGACGAAGATGCAGAAGCGCGACTTCAATCTCGACGCGCCGGCCAAGTCGATCGCATCGCCGATCGCCGGCCTCATCTACCCGAAGGCGCGCATCGAGGAGCTATTCCACATATTCGCCACCGATCACGTCGCCGTTGTGGTGGATGCCTCCAACGTCGTGGGGGTCATCTCGAAGATCGACTTGATCGAATACCTCGCCAACCGGGGGCGCTAGGCCATGCAGCACGACAACAAGGGCTTCGCCACGCGCTGCATCCACGCCGGTCAACGTCCCGATCCGACCACCGGCGCGATCATGACGCCGGTCTATCAGACCTCGACCTACGTGCAGCAAAGCCCGGGCGTCATCATCGAGGATTACGATTATGCGCGTTCGGCGAATCCGACGCGCAAGGCGCTGGAAGAGAATCTGGCTTCACTCGAAGGCGGGCGGCACGGGGTGATGTTCGCCTCCGGGCTCGCTGCGCTCGCGGGCTGCGTGCACCTTCTATCGAGCGGCGATCACGTGGTGCTGTGCGACGATGTCTATGGCGGCACGTTCCGTTCGCTTGACAAAGTGTTCAAGCAATTCGGCGTCACCTACACGCGCGTGGACATGACCGATCTCGCCGCCACCGAGGCGGCGTTCACGCCGAAGACCAAGCTCTGCTGGATCGAGACGCCGACCAATCCGCTGTTGAAGATCATCGACATTGCCGCCGTGGCGCGCATTGCCAAGGGGCGCGGCGTGCTGGTGGGCGTCGACAACACCTTTGCTTCGCCGGTGCTGCAGAACCCGCTCGGCCTCGGCGCCGACATCGTGCTGCATTCCTGCACAAAGTATATCGGCGGCCATTCCGACGTGATCGGCGGCGTGCTGGTGGTCAATGACGACGATCTCGCCCAGCGCCTGCACTATGTGCAGAACGCCGTCGGCGCGATTTCCGCGCCATGGGACTGCTTCCTGCTGCTGCGCTCGACCAAGACGCTGCACGTGCGCGTGCAGCGCCACTGCGAGAACGCCGCGAAGATCGCCGACTTCCTGGCCGAGCAGCCGCAAATCGAGTGCGTGATCTATCCCGGCCGCACCGATCACCCGCAGCATGAAATCGCCAAGCGCCAGATGCGCGGCGGTTATGGCGGCATGATCACGGCGACGCTGAAGGGCGGCCTGCCGGCGGCGCGCAGTTTCCTCGAACGCGTAAAGCTCTTCTCGCTGGCGGAATCACTCGGCGGCGTTGAATCGCTGATCGAACACCCCGCGATCATGACGCACGCGTCGATCGACAAGCCGCTGCGCGAAGCGCTCGGCATCAGCGATGGGCTCGTGCGTTTCAGCGTCGGCATCGAAGACGTCAACGACCTCATCGCGGATGTCCAGGAAGCGCTGGGCTAATCTAGCGTGCCGCCGCTTCGGCCCGCAGCACGGCTGCCGCTGCATTCACGACCGCGGCAATCTTCAGCGCGGTTTGCACTTGTGCTACGCTGAAATCGCGCTTGCGCAGCTCTTCTTCGTGGCTGTCCAGGCACATGCCGCAACCATTTATGGCCGACACGGCCAGCGACCAAAGCTCAAAGTCGCCTTTGTCGACGCCTGGATTGGCGATGACGTTCATGCGCAGCCCCGCACGCAACGTGCGATACTCTTCGTTCTTCAAGAGGTGCAGCGAGCGATAATAGACATTGTTCATGCCCATGATCGCAGCCGCGGCCTTTGCAGCGTTCGCGGCGGACGGTTCGATCTTGCTGACTATCTCAGCTTCGATCGCGCGCAGCAGTGAAGGCTCGCCGATCGCGTGCGCGGTGGCGAGGAATGCGCCCCACTTCTGCTGATCGTTCAGCGTCTGATCGCTCGCGAGCGAGCCGAGGTTGAGTTTGATGTCCTTCGCGTAGTCGGGAAGAGTATCGCGCAGCGCGTCCAACGACATGATCGGATTTCCTCTGTGTTCAAAAAAGCGCCGGCGCGACGCTGAGCCCAACGTCGCGCCGGTTCTCCCGCGCGTCCTCGGGGGGGGAGGGTTGAGGATCGCGCAGTGTTCTCGTGGCTAAGGCGCTTACGCCGCCTTCAGCGTCTCGCCGCCGACTTGGCGGTTGCAGGGGCACAGTTCGTCCGTCTGCAACGCATCCAGAACTCGCAAGGTGTCCTGCGGGTTACGGCCGACATTGAGGTTCGTCACGTAGACGTGCTGGATCGTGTTGTCCGGATCGACGATGAACGTCGCGCGGAGCGCAACGCCGTCCGGCGAACGCACGCCGAGGCCATCGACCAGCGAGCCGTTGGTGTCGGCGAATTGCCAATGCGCCAGCTTGGCCAGATCCTTGTGATCGCGGCGCCAGGCCAGCTTCACGAACTCATTGTCCGTCGAGCCGCCGAGCACGACCGCATCGCGCTCTTCGAATTCCTTGTTGAGCTTCGCGAACTCCGCGATCTCGGTCGGGCACACGAAGGTGAAGTCCTTCGGGTAGAAGTAGATGATCTTCCACTTCCCCGGGAACGAGGCTTCGGTGACCTCTTCGAACGCCGACTGGCCGTTCTCTTCGTGTTGCATGAAGCCGGGCTTCACGCCCGTGACCTTGAACGACGGCAGCTTCTCGCCAATCCCCAGCATGACTTCTCCTTCGGTTGGGTTCGAAGGGAGATGTAATGGCGCCTACGGGAAGTTCAAATTGATCGTACGCAAGCGCAGCATAGAAAAAACCTATATCTTTCCTATGCTTGAACGCAGGATAGCGATGCGTTTTTGCGGTGCGGCAGGTTGGCTTAGCTGCACTCCGCCGCAGCGGCCGGATCAAGACCGAGCAAAGCGCGCAGCGTAATCGCTTCGCCTGCGCCAGGGCTTGGTTCGTCGGGCACATCCACCGCAGCGACATCCTGGATGCGCCACTGACCGTCGGCGCGCTGACACATGATCCAGGTGAGGTGCATGCCGCCGGGGATGCTGGGATAGCCGAAGCGCGTGACTATATCGGCGTCGCCTTCGGGATGTTCGCTGACGGCGTAACGGATGTCGTCGACTTTCGGATCATTGGCCCAAGAGCGGATATCGAAATCGAGCCGCGCGGCTTCGTCGCCATTGGCGTTGGCCTCAATCGCCTGCGCTGTCTCCTGTGTGAACCACACGCTTAGCCACTCAGCATCGCGCTGCATTGGCCCAGCATCATAGAAGGCCGCGACGACCGGCATCGGGCCCATGTCGTGGAACGTGCGTTCGGTCGCTTCTGGCGCGCAGGCGCAGAGCAGGGTGGCGGCCGCGATCATCGCCAAAGTTCTCATGTTCTCTCCCTCGTTGCGCACGCCAATATTCACGCCTGCTCTTTGTCCAAATGACAGCGGAGTAAGGTTTCTGGCGCGGCAGGCAAGCGAGCGGAGCGCGAGAGGAGCGTTTCGGCGCTTTTGTGGTTAAGCGCCTCTAACCCGTCTGAATGCAAATTTACCATAAAAAATCAGCACTTAAGCGCCCCGCCATCACCATGCCTTAACCCTGGCGCGTTTCATTATGGCACTCCCGAAACGGCCGCAGAAAAAGCGGCCTGGGTTGGTGTTGGATACGAGGCGCGAATGGCGCGGGTGGCGGTGCTTCTTGGGGGCTTGAGCCCCGAACGGCCTGTGAGCTTGAGCTCCGGCAAGGGCTGCGCCGACGCTTTGCGCCGGCTTGGTCACGACGTGGTTGAGATCGACCCGCAGAATCCCGGCTGGATCGCCGAACTGCAGGACGTGCGCCCGGACAAGGTGTTCAACGCGCTGCACGGTGAGTGGGGCGAGGATGGGCGCACGCAAGGCGTGCTCGACTATCTGATGCTGCCCTACACGCACTCCGGCTGCCTGGCTTCGGCTCTGGCGATGGATAAGGACAAGTCGAAGGCCGTGTTTGCTCAGGCGGGTCTGCCGCTCGCGAACGGCAAGCTGATGCATCGCTTGGAAGCGGCCAAAGCGCATCCGATGGCTACGCCCTAT
Organism: Pseudomonadota bacterium; assembly: GCA_023410295.1. GTDB lineage: Bacteria > Pseudomonadota > Alphaproteobacteria > Caulobacterales > Aquidulcibacteraceae > Vitreimonas. The sequence continues at coordinate 7,154 of JAEYPY010000122.1, forward strand.
GTGGTCAAGCCAAATGCGCAAGGTTCGTCGGTCGGCATCTTCATCGTGCGCGAAGGCGCCAACCGCCCACCCGAACAATTGTTCGATCCGGACTGGACCTTTGGCGAAGAGGTGTTGGTCGAGGAATTCATCGATGGCAAAGAGCTGACCGTCGCGGTGATGCACGAGCGCGGCGCGCTCGCCGTTACTGAGATTTTGCCGGCTGGCGAGTGGTATGATTTCGACGCGAAGTACGCCGAAGGCGGCTCGCGTCACGAAGTCCCGGCCAACATACCGCAGACCGTCGCCGATCAGCTGATGCGCGCGGCCGAAGCTGCGCACCACGCGCTCGGCTGCCGCGGCGTGACGCGCAGCGATTTTCGCTACGACCCCAAGCGCGACCGCATCGCGCTACTCGAGGTCAACACTCAGCCCGGCATGACGCCGACCTCGCTTGTGCCGGAGCAGGCCGCGCACATCGGCATGTCATATGACGATCTCGTGGCCTGGATCCTGGAGGATGCGTCATGGCCGCGGTGAGAGCACGTCGCGGACGCGGGGCCGAGCCGCCGCACCGCGGCAAGCGCCGCCGCACGCCGGCGCCTGTCGTTCCTGATTACGAATCGATGCCGCGCCTGGCGCGCATCAAGCTTTCCGGCGGCCTCAAGGCCGATGTGCCGGTTACCTCGAAAAGCCTCATGCTCGCGCTGACGGGCGTCGTGCTTTTTCTGGGCGCCGGCATCGCAGGCGCCGCTTGGCTGGGCTCGTCACTGTTCGATGCACGCGAAGCCGTGGCCGAGAGCGCCGATGGCGCTGCCGCGAACGTGGGCTTCGCCATTGCGGAGATCGACGTTGCCGCCATGCCGAACGCACCGGATATCACGCCTGCGCGCGCCGCCGAGGTGCGCGCCGTGATCGTGCCGGAAGGGCGCCAGTCGGTTTTGTCACTCGACCCCGAAGAAGTGCGTGCGCGTGTCGAGAGTCTCGACTGGGTTGCCTCCGCGCGCGTGCGTCGCCTCTGGCCATCGACACTGAAGGTCGAAGTCGAGCGCCGTCAGGAATATGCGCTCTGGCAGGAAGACGGCGAAATCTCCGTCATCGATGTCAACGGCGAACGCCTGCTGACCGAACGCGCCGCCGATCATCCCGACCTGCCGCTGGTGGTCGGCAGCGGCGCCGGCCCCGCGGCGGAGCCGCTGCTGATCGCGCTTGAGAGTCTGCCGGCGGTACGCGCGCGGGTCGAGGCGCTGGTGCGTGTCGGCGATCGGCGCTGGAACGTCGAACTCGCTTCCGGCGCCACGGTGGCGCTGCCGGAGGAGGGCGCGCCTGAAGCGCTGGCGACACTGGAAAGTCTGCACGGCCGCTATCGTTTGCTCGACCGCCCCGTGGCCCAGCTCGACATGCGCGTGCCCGGCCGCTTGGCCGTGCGCGTCCATCCGCAACTCGCGGGCGGACCGCGCGCTCTGCTGGGAGGCGCGTGATGGCCGCTCAGCCAAGGACGTTTGACGACGCCGTCGACGACGACGTCCTCGAACTGCGCCCGCAAGCGCCGCTGGTGGCTGCGCTCGATGTCGGCGTTTCGAAAACCGTCTGCCTCGCCGCGCGCCGCGATCCGGTGCTTGATCTGCATCCGGAGCGGCCGCTGCGCGTGCTTGGCGTCGGTCGCCAGACCGCGCCGGCGATCGCCTCCGGCAAGCCAGCCGATTTCGACGCCTGCGCCCGCGCCATCGAAGTGGCCATCAACGAAGCCGCCGCTATGGCTGGCGCCCCGATCTCGCGCGTCGTCGCGGCGTACTCCGGCCCTGGCATCAGCTCGCGCATACTGCGCGGCGCCGCGCGCATTCGTGGCCCGGTGGTCACCGCGCGCGATGTCGAGCAGGCGCTTACGGCCGCCATGCAGGCGATGCCGACGCCGCAACTCTCCATCCTGCACATCGAACCACTGCGCTATTCCATCGATGACGGCGAAGGCATCCCCGATCCGCATGGGTTTCCGGGCAAAATGCTCGCGGTCGATGCGTGCATCGTCACCGCGCCGACCGAAGCTGTGAATGCGCTCAAGGCCTGCATCCGCCAAGCGGGCGCGGAGGTCGAAGAGATCATCGCTGCGCCGAAAGCGGCCGGCATCGCCGCGCTGACGCCGGACGAGCGGGAAGATGGCGCGCTCCTGATCGATCTCGGCGCCGGCTGCACCGGCATCGCCGCATTCGCCGCCGAAGGACTCGTGCACTGCGAAACCATTCAAGCCGGCGGCGTGCGTCTGACGCGCGATCTTGCGGCGCGGCTGCAAACCACCTTCGCCGCCGCCGAGCGCGTGAAGCTGCATTTCGGCGCCGTCGCCGATGCGTGCGATCCGCGCGAAGCAGTGCAGGCGCCGAAGCTTGGCATGGACGGCCGGCTCGAAGCGTCAACAGCGTTGCGTGGCACGATCGCCGAAACCCTCTCGCCGCGCCTGGCTGAAATTCTGCTGACGGCGCGCGAGCGCCTTTCGCGCGCCGGCTTCGGCGGCGCCAACGGCCCGCAACGCGCGGTGCTGGTTGGCGGCGGCGCGCAGATTCCCGGTATTCGCGATCTCGCCGCTGAAGTGCTCGGCATGCCGGTGCGGCTCGGCCGCCCATTCGAGCTTTGTGGCTTTGATCAGGGCGATGTCGGCCCGGCCTATGCGGCCCCAGCGGGCCTCCTGCGCCACCGCCTCGACGAGCCGGCGCTCGGACTCGTCGACGACGGCTTCCAGCCCACGCTGGCCCATGCCACCGCCGCGGTGCGCAACAGCGTGCATGGCATGTGGAACTGGCTGCGCGAGAACTTCTGAGCGTTAGAGCGGCTTTTCCGCGATCATCGTGATGCCCATCAGCGCGCGGGTGACGCGGCTGCGGCAGATCGCCGTGTGCAGTGGGCGCGGCACGCGCGCGAACGCGCTTTCCAGTGCCAGCGCGATCTTCTTTGGCAAGCCGAAGAACCGGTGCGCCTGCGGCGCGACGACGACGCGCGTCTTTACGAAGCCGGCGTCGCGAAAAATGTGATCGAGTTCCGCGTAGCAGTATTCGCGCATGTGCGTTCCATGCGCCACTTCATCGAAATAGCGTGACACATCGTGCGGGCCGGTGACGCGGTTCGGCGTGCGGCACATGTAAACCCCGCCCGGCTTCAGCACCCGATAGAGTTCGCGTAGCTGCTCCACTGCGTCTTCCGGATGCAAATGCTCCATCAGCTGGTTGGAGTAGATGAAGGAGACGCTGTCGGAGGCGAGCGGCACTTGCACGCCGCTGGTTTTCACAAACTCGAAGTTGCTCGCCTCGACCGCCATCGGCGCGAGCTTGTCGCTGACATCGAGCACGATAGATTTCGCCACGTGCGGCGCCATCAGCAGCGCCACCTTGCAGTCGCCGCCGCCCACATCGAGGAAAACATCGTCGGGCCCGGTGTAGCGCCGGATTAATTTGGCTTGCCGCTCACAGTAGCGCCGCTTGCGCTCGCGTGCGGCTTTGGTGTCGCCGGTGCGGCGGGGATGGTCGGGCAGTTCGCCGACGAGCGTATCGTAGAGATCGTTGTAGAGCCCGCTCTCGCGCTGTTGCCGCGTAGAGGTGCGCAGCTCGTCGGCGAGACGCCGCTCAAGCTGGTAGTGCGCTAGAATGCGCTCGCCGCTTCGGCCATCAGCATAGATGGCCGCGATCTTTCGGTAATCAGGCCGAAGATGCATCCACCCCCCGCGGGCAAGCCCACCCCATGACACGCCCCAATCCATTATTGCAGGATTATATAGCTGCCGCGCGGCGCCTAAACGGAACGTCGGGCGGGCGTACCGCGCGTTACGCCTTCACCAGCCGCGCGAGGTGTTTACCGTGAACTGGGTGCAGGCTCTCCGGAACAGGCCCGCGCGAGGCGTGTTCAAGGAACCATGAGCGACAAAGACAAGGTCGACATGGACACGCCGAACGGCCGTACCTCCGTGCCGGCCGCTACGCATAGGTTGCGCGGCGCCGATCGCAGCGGGCTCGGCGAAAAGGGCTGGGCTGAAGTGCCCAATGACCGCATCGGCCACCCGGCTGACACGAACGTGCCAGAAGAATATTACGAGCCGGCATCAGAATTTGAGCAGCCGGAAGACAGGCCTCTTTGAGCCAAAGCGCGAACTGGCCGACGGGCGGTGCGTTGGCCTCTGAAGGAGAGCGCCATGACAAAGACGAAGCCGCACAGCCAAGGGCCACGCACGCAAGAACAGCGTGATCGCGAACTGCAACGCAAAGACGACATGCCGCGCCGCGACGCCGATGGCGACATCGCCAACGATGACGTTTCCCGCGATGCACAGCACCTCGACCGCGACGCGCGCCAGTCGGAATTTCCGGTCAGCCGCGGCGGCATGAACCAGGAGAGCCGTCAGCACAATAAGCCGGCGCCGGACTAAGCGTCGGGAGGGAGGCGTTCATGACCAGCTATGCAGCCGATCGTCAGCGGATGGTGCAGGTGCAGATCGCCGCGCGCGGCGTGCGCGACGAAGCGGTGCTCAGAGCTATGGGCGAGGTGCCGCGCGAGCGCTTCGTTCCGGATGAATATCTCCGCTACTCCTATGACGATTGTCCGCTGCCGATCGCGTCCGGCCAGACCATCTCTCAGCCCTTCATCGTCGCCGCCATGATCGAAGCGGCGGAAGTGAAGCCGACCGACCGCGTGTTGGAGATCGGCGCCGGGTCTGGCTATGCCGCGGCGGTACTCAGCCGGATCGCCAGAAACGTCATCGCCATCGAACGGCACGAGGGACTTGCCGACGCGGGTGCGCAACGCATGCGCGAGCTTGGGTATGATAATGTCCAGGTGATCTGTGCTGACGGTAGCCAGGGTTGGCTTGAGTCCGCGCCCTACGACGCCATCATCGCCTCCGCGGGCGCACCCGCCATCCCCCAGGCGCTGAAGGAACAACTCGATCTCGGCGGTCGGCTGGTCATCCCTGTCGGCGCCGCGGAAGAGGGGCAGCGCCTCATCAAGCTCCGACGCGAGAGCGCGACGACGCTGATCGAAGAGGATCTGGGCGGCGTCGCCTTCGTGCCGATGATTGGTGTTCAGGGGTGGCGTGAAGAGGACGGGCGGCTTTATCGGACGCACTGAATCAGCAGCGGTATTCCAGAACCCACCGCTGTTCCGCCGCAAAAGCGCCGCGTCTGTTTCGAAGGATTAACAAATACTTCAGCGCGCCTGCCGAGAACCTATATGGCGCGTGCGTGCGGGTCTGGGCGAATCGTGGGAACGATCCCATCTGGAGCGGGAAATGAGCCAGTATAGCGCGCCGACCGTTCACGACCTGAAACCGCGCATCGTGGTGTTCGGCGTCGGCGGCGCCGGCGGCAATGCGGTCAACAACATGATCGATGCGCGCCTGCAGGGCGTTGAGTTCGTCGTCGCCAACACCGACGCGCAGGCGCTGACGCGCGCGAAGACGCCGAACCGGCTGCAACTTGGTCATTCGATCACCGAGGGCCTCGGCGCCGGCGCGCGTCCGGAGGTCGGCCAGGCCTCGGCGCAGGAGAGCCAGCCCGAAATCATCGAGTTCCTGGAAGGCGCGCACATGGTGTTCGTCGCCGCCGGCATGGGCGGCGGCACCGGCCCGGGCGCGGCGCCGGTGATTGCGCGTACGGCGCGCGAGCGCGGCATACTGACGATCGCGGTGGTGACGAAGCCGTTCCACTTCGAGGGCCAGCGTCGCATGCAGATCGCCGAGACCGGCATCCAGGAGCTGCGCAAGCACGTCGACACGCTGATCGTCATCCCGAACCAGAATCTCTTCCGCGTCGCCAACGAACGCACCACGTTCGCCGAAGCCTTCCAACTCGCCGATCAGGTGCTCTATTCCGGCGTGCGCGGCGTCACCGATCTCATGGTGATGCCGGGCCTCATCAATCTCGATTTCGCCGACGTCCGCACCGTGATGGCTGAGATGGGCACGGCGATGATGGGCACAGGCGAGGGCGCCGGCCCCAACCGCGCGCTCGATGCGGCGCACGGCGCCATGGCCAACCCGCTCTTGGACATCGTCTCGATGCGCGGCGCCAAGGGCGTCTTGATCAACATCACCGGCGGCTTCGACATGACGCTCTACGAGGTCGATCAGGCCGCCAATGAAATACGCGCCGAAGTCGACGCCAACGCCAACATCATTCTCGGCTCGACCTTCGATGAACAGCTCGAAGGCCGCATGCGCGTTTCGGTCGTCGCCACTGGTATTGATGACGAGGCCATCGTCACGCAGCAGACCGTGGTCGAACCGGCGCGCCGCGCCACCGAAGCGCCGCCGCGCCGTCCGGTGGTGCCGCCGCGCGCGCCGGAGCCTGCGCCGCTCGCAACGCCCACTCCGGCGCCTATGCGCGAGACTTTTGAAGAGCCGCGTCCGCGCTTCGCCAACGACGTCGAACCTGAGCGCCGCGAACAGCGGGGCGGCTTCAACCTGTTCGGCTGGAAAAAGGAAACGCGCGACGAGCCGCCGCTCAGCGATTTCGGGACGCTGCCGGAAGCGGAAGACGATCTGCCCCAGCCGCCGACGCGCGACGAACGCGTGCACGATCCAGCGCTCGATGAAGAGCTGGAAATCCCGGCCTTCCTCCGCCGCCAGATGAACCCGCGCTAGCGCGGGCGTTTAGAACCATCAAGGCAAACCCCGTTCGTCCGCGCCACCAGGCTATTCGGCGCTTTGCCGTAGCCACCCGAACGCGACCGGGGCACCTCCGGTAGAACGGGAGAGGATGATGCGGTTTGCTCTTGCAGCCTTGGTGTTGGTGCTGGGTGGGTGCGCTTCCACGACGGCGCAGGAGCAGGACCCGTTCGCGCACGAGTTTGGCGCTCTTGTCGAACAGGTGCGTGCCGAGGGCGATCTGCCGCCGGGCTTTGCCGTCATCGTCACCCGCGGCGATGAAGTGCTGTACGAGGAAGCTTATGGCGTCCGCGATGCCGTCAGCAATGCGCCGCTGACGCTCGACACGCCGATCATGTCCGCGTCAATTTCCAAAAGCCATATCGCGCTTCTGGCTGCGCGGCTCGATGCGCAGGGCGTGCTATCGCTCGATACGACGCTGCACGACGTATGGCCCGAACTCACGCTGCCGACCCCGCTCGATCCGCGCACCATCAGTGTGCGCCGATTGCTCTCTCACTCGAGCGGCATGAACGATAACTGGCTTGATCTGCGCTCCATCACCGCCGGCAATGTCACGCTGGCCGACGTCGTCCCGCACTTGTCGCGCTACGCCACCGTGACCGAGCCCGGATTTCAGTACAGCAATTTCGGTGTGTTTCTCTATTCCATGATGGTCGAAGAAGTGACTGGGCGCGATTGGCGCGCGGTGCTGGAGGACGAAGTCTTTCGCCCGATGCAGCTGACGCGCACCACCATCCGCCTCACCGATCTGCCGCAGGACGAGATCGCGCATTGCCACGCGCGCGCCAACGGCGCATGGCGCACGCTGCCGCTCGAAGCGCCGCAAGCGCTCAACGCTGCCGGCGGCATCTATATGAGCGGGCGCGACGCGTCGCGCTTCCTGCAGGCTTTCGCTACGCACGGCGCCACGTCGCCCGCGATCCCGCGCGCACAGTTCGACCGCACGCTACAGCAGGAAGTGGAGCAATCGGGCGATCTCCTGGGCTTTGCACGCGATGGCTATGGGCTGGGCTGGGACCTCTCCGATTACGAAGGCCAGCGCATCGTCTCGCGCTCAGGCGGCTATCCAGGCTGCCGTTCGCTGATCGCTTTTTCCCCATCGACCGGCGTCACCATCGCCGCGTTCGGCGTCGGCGATGCCGGCGTCAACGTCCTGCTGTTCACGCTGGCCAAGCACGCGTTCGATCTGGCTGTCGAGAATCCGCGTCCTGCCGAGCGACTGGCGCACTATCGTGAGCAGCACGCCGCCGCCATGGCGCGCAGCGATGCCGCCCAATGGCCCGATCTCACGCGCGCGCTGGAAGGCGCCGAGCGGCTCGCCGCTTACGCGGGCAGCTACGAGTCCGATCTGACCGGCCGCTTCGACATCACAGCGACGCCGCAAGGCTTGCAGGTCGCGTGGGGCGTCTTCCGCATGACGCTCCTGCCGGCTGACGGCGCCGATGCCTTCAACGGCTACATGGAAGGCTTCGCCGACGCGCAACCTATCTCATTCGAACGCGATGCCCGCGGGCTGGTCGCTGCGCTTAAATGGGATGACGCGACCGTGCCGCGCGTTCAGTGACGATGCGCGTGCGGCGCGATCGATTGGCCGCCGCGCAGGCTTAGCTCCGGCGTCCAACTCGCCGAGCCGGTTTCGCAGGTTTGCGTGACAGGGAAGGTCAGTGTTTCGCCGCTCGCAGGCAAATGCATCAACACGCCGAACTCATCGAACTGGTCCGCTTCAAGCCGGCCATGCCACGTCACCGCGCGCACGCGCTCGCCGCTGTGCTCCATTTCGATCGCCCAGCCTGCTTTGGGTTGCGGCCGCGCGGTTTCAACGCCCTCCGGAATCTCGATGCGCAACGCCGTGGTTGGGCTCGCGCCGCAGCCATGACCCACGCGGAAGGAGCCGGCGTAATAGCTCCCGGCTTCCGCTGCCGGCGTCGCCAGCACCACGTGCGCCGCAGCGCTTGAGCTCATCAGCAATGCCGCGGCGGCGGCGCACGCCAGCGAAGTTCTCATTGTTTGTCCCTGGCGCCTGAAGGGCAGGCGTTTGCCGCGCCGCTGCTACGCTGTCCGCGCTCTGTCCGCATGGCGGCGCGACGCCGCAGGGTCAGGCGCCCCAGAGCTTTTTGCGCAGCGCCGCCTCGCGGGTCGTGAGCACGCCGGCCTTGGCCAGAGCGTCGAAGCCTTGCAGCGCCGAGAGCCGATGCGCCTCGCTGTTCGGCCCACCGACGCCGGTCAAGTGCGCTTCGACAATGGCGCGGAAGCGGATCGCTTCGAGACTGTCGCGATCGGAGAAGATGCGCGCCGCCAGCAGCAATTCTTCTTCCCAGGCGTTGCGCGCGCTGGTGCGGTCGCCTTCCGCGAATGCCGCGAGCCCAAGGCGCTCCAGTGCAGCGGCGACGTGGAGAAGCGCACGCGGATCTTCCGGCGCGGCGTCGAGGAAGCGCAAGCGGATATCGAGGCTCTCGTGCAGCGCCGCGCGCGCCGATTGCACCGCACCTGTTTGCAGCGCCGCTTCGCCAAGCTTCAGCAGCGCGCCGCCGAGCGCACGCAAGGCCGCGTCGTTGTTAGGCTCACGCTCCAGCGCCATGCGGCGAAACTCGACGGCACGCGCGAATGCATCTTGCGCCTTGTCATTCGCCGGCGCGGCGCGCGCGACTTCGCCGAGCCGATCCCAGCACGATGCGGCATCGCTGATCCAGATCGGTAAAGCATCCGGCTTGGCCGCGAAACGTTGAGCCTCCATGCGCGCAGTATCGGCCGCTTCACGCGCCAGATTGAGATCGCCGCGGCGCAGCGCGTGATCGGCTTGATCCACCAGCGTGCGCACGAAGAAGCGCGTCGGCATTTCCGTGTGCCCCGCGCGTGCGGCCAATGTCTCCGTCAGCGCGCGCGCTTGCGCCAGCGAGTCCGTCGCGGCGTCCTTGTCGTTGAGCGCTGCACGCAGCGCCGCGCGAATGCGCCACACGCCGGCGAGGCCCCAGGCTTCGTCAGGATCGCGCGCCGCGAGCCGGATGCGGGCGGCCAGCGCCAGATCCATCGCCTCGCGCGCCTTCTCGGCGCGGCCGCGCACATATTCTGCTTCGGCCGCCAGCGCCCAGGCATCGGCCAACACCGCGCGCCAATGCGGTTCGCTTTTTTCAGTGACAGCCAGAGCTTCATAGCGCCCGATCGCTTCGCCAAAACGCCGCCGTGCGGAGTCCGCTTCATTGCTGTCGAGTTCGAGGGCGCCCAGGCGCAGCTCCGCGT
>JAEYPY010000207.1 GCA_023410295.1 Pseudomonadota bacterium
GGCGTGGAGATTACCAACGGCACCGGCACCGGCGCTAAGCTGCTGAATGATCGACCGCGCACGCCGGCCAAGACGAAGGCTGCGGCCAAGGCCAAAGCGAAGAAGACGAAGAAGTGAGCGGCGACGCTTACGCGCCCGCGTTCTGGCTCGTCGCCAGTGACGACGAACACACGGCGCTTGCAGATCCACGCGCCCCAATCATCTCGTTAGCGCCGGCAGTAGTGGCGCTCACACCTTCCGCTATCGCGGCTTTGCCTAGTCTCTCTCCGCGGTTGCCGCATGAGCGCTTCTGGCTGGAGCTACGCGGCGGCACAGCGCCCAGGCCGGAGGCTAGCGTCTTGGGCTTCTCTGTTGCGCCAGGACGGCTGACCTCAATTACAGCAGACGGAGACGCGTTCACGGTCGAGCGCGACGGCTTCCGGTTTCCCACTGTCGCCGCGGGCATGGAGGAAGGCGACGACGACGCAACAGTCGTGCATGTGCTGTTCACTGGCCTGTTCGCTGCCGCGTGCGCGCTGCTCGATGCGCCCGGCATCGTCTCACGCACAGTCGAGCGGCGCGAGCCCCGCTTAGGCGCAGCCTCGCAGCCGGTGCGTTACGACATCATAGAACTAGACCCCAGCCGCGCCGCTGAGCGCGAGGCGTGGCTTGCCGCGCTCAGGAAGGCTGCAGAATGAGACGGCGCTCTGCGCCACCGCTTCAGCGGCACAATACGGTCATCTGGTAATCTGTACGCGTGCCGAACCCGCCACCGTATGCGCCAACAGCGCCGGAAGCATTCTGCGTCGTCCCCGTCTCCAAAACCTCAAATTCGCCGCACACAGCTCGCGCCCGGGCGGTGCAAGCCGACGCAGTATTTTGACAAGTGATCAGCCATCGACCTCCGCCAAGGTCTGCCGCGTCCGTAAATGAATTACGTGCCCAGTCGGTCGATTGCCCCTCGCCACTTGGCGAAGCGCATGCGCCGAGAGCTAGCAACAGCAAGAGTGCCCTCATCTTACTTCTCCCCAGTCACTTCCCGCACCGCGTCTAACCGTAACGTTGCGCGCCGCCGCCTCCCGCTCCTCCCGCTTGCGGATGCGCCGATCTAGCCAATTCCACGCGAGCGAATAGCCGATGCTGGCGCCGACGACGACCGCGACGGGCCGCAGGTAGGTGTAGGCGAAGTTCGGATCGTCAAACATCAGTAAGCCAGCATTTCGTTTGGCGAGAGGCCGATGGCGTTCACCGCGCCGGCTTGCAGCGCCATGGTCCCGGCTCGCTCGCGCAGTTCACGCTGCTCCCGCGCCCGCCGCATGGCAAGGCTGAGCAGGCCGCGCTGTTGTGCAAAGCCTTGAATATCCCGCGGCGCGTTCGGCCCTGTGAGCGGGGTTCGCATCAGATCCAGGATGCGGTTCGCCAAATCCTCGTCATAACGCTGCTGAGCTTCGCGGCCGAGCGCTTGGCGAACGCGCGCTAACGGCCCGCCGCCGTCGAGCCCGAACACTTGCGCCGCGCCTTGCATCTTGTCCGCAGTAGGCGAACCACGGCCCAGGTTCGTGTCCGCGTAATTCAGGAAGAGGCGGCGTTCATAGTCGAGCGCGTTCATAACGCGGTTGAATGCCTCCTCCCCGCCAAAGATGGCCCGTAGCGTGTTGCGCTTGGATTGGTTGCCGATGATGGCCCGGAGTACGTTAGCGCGCCCTGTGCCGGGATCGGCGCGCGCCAGCTCATCGCTTAGGCCGGAGATGGCGGCAAACCGCGCCGCCTCGCGTTCGCCCTGAGTCATGCGCGAGAGCCGGCGGTGGAGCTGGCCTAGCTGCAATTCTCCGCTCTGCTTCACGGCGCTGTAGCCAAGCTCGACGGCATCCATGGTGCGCGCCGCACCTGCATAGGTGTTCATAGCGCGGTTGAATTCCGGCCCAAGCAAGCGGCGCACCATGACATTGAGGCGCTGGCTGTCCTGCGTCATGTCAGCGATAGCGGAGCCACGCGGGCCGCCCAGCGGATTGATGCGTGACGAACGCATGGTGGCGCCCACCTCCGCGGAGACGTTTTCGAGCAGCCGATGCCAGAACAGCGGCGAGCGCTGCATGGCCTCGTCTGTGGCGTCGGCGCCCATCATGCGCCGCATCGTCTCGCGCGTCGTCTCCAGCGCGGAATTGAAGCGTGCGCCCGATCGGCTGTTGAAGGTGATGAACTCGCGCAGCTGCGGCGGCACAGCCTGCACTGTGCGCCGGTAGGCCTCAGTAAAGAGCGGCGCGGCCTGCGTGCGCTGAATCTCCTCTAGCTCCTCCACAGTGCGCGCAGCGTTGCGCTGCGTCCCGCCGCCTAGCTGACGCCAGAGGAGCGCCGTCACCCGCTCGCGCGCGCCTTCGTTGCGCGTCTCCAGTGCATCGCGCATGGCTTGGCGCCCGGTGCTCTGACGCGCGCCCGCCACCATCGTCAAATCCGTTCCCGCGCCTTCCAGCGCATCCATGACCATTGGATTGCTGCCCGGGCTGAGGCGCTCCATCTGCGCCAATTCGTCGGCCCGTTGCGCGAATGCTTCCGGTGTCGTGATGCCGGCGCGGTTGAGCCCGCGGCCAAGCTCTTGCGCGGCGCGCTCCTCAGGAAGCAGCGCAGGCCGGAGCAGATTGCGCGCCGCATGGCTTGCGCCCATGCCGACGCCCTGCAGCACGCCGCCCGTCACGCCGCCCAGCGCTGCGCCCCCAGCCGCGCCCATGGCCCGACTGCCGAGCCCTTCCAGGCTCAAGCGATCGTCATTCGCGGAGCCCGCGCCATAGACGCCGCCGAAACCGGCGCCCGTCGCTGCCGCCGACATGACGCGTTGCGCTGGTGTCAGATTGCGAAGCGCGTTCGCGCCGGCAGCGCCAGCACGCACGCCGCGCGCGGCTAGGCCGACTGCGCCGCCGATAGGGATAGAGCCCACCAGCGCGCCCGCGAGCGCTGAGCCTCCATGAAAGCGCCAAGCATCGCTGAGCCGTTGACGCGAGCGCTCGACTTGATCGCCATAGGCGCTGCCGAAGTCGCCGCCTGTCATCGCAGCGCCGACACCTGCACCCAATCCAGCTAGCTCGTCCCCGAAACCCAGGCTCACAGAGTCCGCGGCCGTCGAAAGGAACGAGCCGAACTCGCCGCCGGCGCCGTTGAGGCCATTGAAGCGGCGCTCTTGCTCAATGTCGTATCGAGACGCGCGGCCGCTGGCGATGCGCTCCAGCTCGTCATCGGTGAAGCCTTGCCACCTGTTCATGGAATGAGCCCTCTTTGCCGCAGCCGTGTTTCAAGCACACGAACGCGCCCCGGATTGTTGGCGCGGCGTGCTTCCTCGTATTGGCGAACCACCGTCGCCTCGTAGGCATTCGGTTCGCGCAGCAAGCGCGGCGCGCCAGCGCGCCCGCCAACCGTGCCGAGAGTGTTCGGCGCGCTCGCTTGCGTGCGTCGCCGCGCTTCCAGCGCCGCCGCCGCCGACGCCGCGTCATCGCTGCGCACGCCTTGGCCGCGGCCTTGACCGCGCACATCGCTGAATGAGTTACGGCCGTCTTGCGTGTACCGGCGGAACGCATCGCTCTGATAGAAATTGCGCCCCGTCGCCGGGTCCGGTTCAAACAGCGTGCGGCGGCTTCCGTCCGGCTGTTGCATGTAGTTGATCGCGCCGTTGACGTACCCCTCCAGATCAGAGCGATCCTGATAGGCGCGGTTGAGCCAATCGCGCGCGAATGATGCTCCGCTTGACGGGCTGGGCGCGGCGCGCACCGCCGACAGCAGGTCGATGTTGCTAACTGGCGTTTGACCGCGCAGTTCCTCGCGCGCGAGTCCGGTGGCGACGGAATAGATCGTTTGCACGTCGCGCCGGGTCTGCGGATCGCGGATGCGCGCCAGCGCCTGCTCTACGTCAGCGTCCAACAGGTTGTTAAATGCGGCGGGGTTGCGCTCCAGAATCTCCTCCAGCGCGGCCATGTCGTTATCGATGATCGCCCAGCCGCGCAGGCGGCTAATGTCGCCGCCCAGGCGCTGCGCCTCCTCGCGGCCCAGCACTGAGGCCGCAGAATTCAACATGCGGTCTTGCTCAAGCCGCCGCTGGTCGAGCGCGAGAGATGCGCCACGGTAAGCGCGATTGTCGCGCATCTCCGCGAGTTGCAAATCTAGCTGGCGCTCTTGCAGCCCGATTCCGCGTTGATCTTGCAGGTAAGAGCCTAGCTGGTCGGGATCGATCATGCGAAGCTCGGCGCGCTCGGCTTCTGGGCGGCTGTTGATGTATTCCTGTGCGAGCCGGCGCCGCTCCGAGGTCTGTGCGCGGTCGTCGCGCGCCCATGACCATTGCTCATCCTCGCGC
>JAEYPY010000230.1 GCA_023410295.1 Pseudomonadota bacterium
CTGCGATTGCTCGGCGTCGAGGTTGTGCGGCGCGGCGCGCATCGGGGCGGGCGCGTTCGGGACCGGCAGAGGGAGCGCAGGCTGGTTCGACATGGGGCGGCGACAATGCTGCGATTCGTTACCGCAACGATTAATGCGTGCGGCCTATGCCCTGCTTATCCCGAGTCGTGCGCGCGATTTCCTCGTTGACGAAGCGCAACGGAATCGTTCGCGTGCCGAATCGATCAGTCGAAAATGTCGAACAGGTCGAAGCCGCGTTTGCGCCGCGGGCGGCCGTGCTGGTCGCAAGAGCCGCGCTCGCCGCGCTCACCATATTCGCCGCGTTCGCCATACTCGCCGCGCTCGCCATAGTAGGGCTGCTGCGGCGGTTGTTGTGGACGATACGCCGGCTGTTGTGGCTGGCCTTGCACGCCTTGGCCTTGCGGGGGCGGCGCATCGGCGGCGAACGACGCGCGCGCGCTTTCAATCAGCTTTTCCAACTCGCCGCGATCGAGCCAGACGCCGCGGCAGGTCGGGCACATGTCGAACTCGACGCCGTTGCGGTTCAACGTCTGCATCGAGGCATTGTCGTTCGGGCACATGAGCAGGGGCATTCAAGCGTCTCCTTTGCTGAGATGATAGTGCGGGCGGCGCGTGCGCCAAATTGAGTAGAGGACCCCGGAGGCCAAAATGAGCATGGTCGCCGCCAGGGACCATTCGGCGGGGAATTTGGCGAGGCCGAAGCCGTCGGCGATGAAGATTTTCGAGCCGATGAAGATGAGCAGAACCGCCAGCGCCTGCTTCAGGTAGGCAAAGCGGTGCAGCACCGCTGCAAGCGCAAAATAGAGCGCGCGCAAGCCAAGAATGGCGAAAATGTTCGAGGTGTAGACGATGTAGGGATCGGTCGTAATGGCGAAGATCGCCGGCACGGAATCGACGGCAAAGATCACATCGGCGACTTCGATCATGACGAGCGCCAGGAATAGCGGTGTTGCGTAGGTCAGCACCTTGCCGGATGTGGACTCGACTTGCCTGACGAAGAAGCGCTCGCCGTGCAGGTCCTGCGTCAGCCGCATGCGCTTGGACAAGAAGCGGTAGAGCGGGTTTTCCGAAAGCGGCGTTTCCTTCTGCCAGACCAGCATTTTGATGCCGGTGAAGACCAGGAACGCGGCGAATAGGTACAGCACCCAGGAATATTCGGTCACAAGCGCCGCGCCCGCGCCGATCATGATCGCGCGGAGGACGATGACGCCAAGGATGCCCCAGAAGAGAACCCTGTGCTGATAGGCGCGGGGGATGGCGAGAAAGCCGAAGATCGAGGCGATGACGAACACGTTGTCCATCGCCAGGCTCTTCTCGACGATGAAGCCGGTGACGTATTCCAGGCCTGCCTGGGACCCGAGCTGGAGCCAAACCAAGCCGCCGAACCCAAGCCCGACAATGATGTAACCGAGCGAAAGCAGAAGGCTCTCGCGCACGCCGATCGCCTTGCTGCCCCGATGCAGGACGCCAAGGTCGAAAGCCAACAGCACAACGATGATCGCGAGAAAGCCCAGCCACATCCAAACCGGCTGGCCGAGAAAGAGTGCGCCAAGCGCTTCCATAGACATCCCTCAACGCTCTGAGGGCGAAGCGCGGCAGGGAGACGACCCGTGTCCGAACCTGCATCGAGCTTGCCCGATGCGGTCCGACATCACGATGCAACAGGCATCGCCAGAGGGGCCCGGTCCCGCGATCCCTGAGTTAGGAGCGGCCCGCCACGGCGCAAGAGGCGGGCCCCACCTTTTTCTTGGGGTGGTTAGGAGGCGCCCCTCAGATATTGATCCAAGAACCTGAGGTAGGCTTCCTGGGCGGCGATGCGGTTTTCCTTGCGCAGGAAGCCGTGGCCTTCGTCGGGGAACACGATGTACTCGACCGGCACGTTATTGGCGCGCACGGCCGCAACCAGTTCGTCACTCTCCACCTGCAGCACGCGCGGGTCGTTGGCGCCCTGCACAACCAGCAGCGGCTTTCTGATGTTCGACGCATGGAAGAGCGGCGAGATGCGGCGATGGCGTTCTTCGTCGGTCGCCGGATCGCCCATTTCGTCATAAAGCGCTTCCTTGAAGCTCTCCCACCATGGTGGGATCGAGTTCAGCGTGCGCACCCAATTGGTGACGCCGAAAATATCGACGCCGACATCGAACGCGTCCGGCCGGAACGCCAGCGCCGCCGCAACCATGTAGCCGCCATAGGAGCCGCCCATGATGCCGACGCGTTCGCCATCGACCCAGTCGAGCGTTTCGAGATAGCGGCGCGCATAGACGATATCGTCGAGATCGACTTCGCCGTGCCGGCGGTTGTCCATGTTGTAGAAGGTCTTGCCGTAGCCTGAAGAGCCGCGATTGTTCGCCGCCAGCACCGCGTAGCCGTGGTTCACCAGGTGTTGCACCATGGCCGAATAGCCGCGCCGGCTTTGTCCGCCCGGTCCGCCATGCACCAACACGACCGCCGGCGCTCTGTTCGAGGCGTTTGAGCCGCGCGGGCGATAGAGGATGCCGGGAATAGCGAGACCGTCGAAGCTTGGATAGCGGACGACGCTCGCTTCCACGAGCACGGCTTCATCAATCGCCGGATTGAGCGCTGTGGTGAGGCGTGCCGCGGAGCCGCTGTTGAGCGGGGCGGTGAACACGTCCGAGGGCGAGGTGTCGGAGGCGACGGTGAAGGCAATGCGGGTTTCGTCCGCATTGAAGCGCACGCCGCCGAGATCGCCGGCGGGAACGCCGGAGAGCCGCACCGGCTGGTTGGTGCGGGTGTCGAGCAGGGTGACTTCGGTCGACGCATCCGCATTCACGGCGGAAACGCGATAGCGCCCGCTCGGCGAGGTGGTGACGAACATGACGTCCCATTCCGCCTGCACCAGCGGCGCCTTCTCGCCGGAAGCAAGGTCATAGCGCCAAGCTTGTGTGTATTCGCCGTGCTCGTCGGTGCCGTAGATGAGTGCCGCGCCATCGGGCGTGAACTCGTGCACGTTGTAGCTGATATTGCCGGTGTGCTCGGTGATGAGCCGCGGCTCGCGCATGTCGCGATTGTGCAGATTGACCAGATAGATGTTGCTGTCGGCCGCCGTTCGTGGCTGCACCAGCGCCAGCCAACGGCCGTTGCGCGAGATGTCGGAGATTTCCATCCCCGGATTTTCGTAGACGCGCGTGCGGTGATAGGTAGTGGCGTCGACCTCGTAGAGATCGAACACGCGGTTATCGCGCTCGTTGGTGGTGATCCAGAAGGCGTTTCCGTCAGCACGCCAGGCCAGGAAGCTGGCTTTCAGATTATCGCCCTGGGTGATGTCGCGCAGCGTGCCGTCGCGCTCGCGCACATAAAGGTGGTTGAGTTCGTTGCCGCCTTGGTCGGCGCTCACCAGCACGCGTTCGTCGCGCGGGAAGTAGCTGACGGCGAAGGTCGCGTTGGTGGTCGAGTTGGTGAGCGGCACAGGCGCGCCGCCTTCGATCGAGAGCGCGTATGCGTTGAAGACGCCGCTCGCATCGCTGGAAATGAGAATGCTGCGTCCGTCCGGCGAGAAGGCGTGGCCGGCCGAACTCGCCATGCCAAACGCCGTGGTCTCGAAGAAGGCTTCGGCGCTGTAGGTCGGATGCGTCGGTGCGCCAGCGCCGCCGGTGCTGGCGCACGCGGCCAGCGTCAGTGCTGCGCCGCCGAGTAGAATGCTGCGTCGATTGATCATGGCGTCTCCCTCCGAGTTGGCGGCGATGTTAGCGCGCCCCGCGCGGGATGGCCAAAAGCAAAAGGCCCGCGCATCGGTGAGGTGCG
>JAEYPY010000271.1 GCA_023410295.1 Pseudomonadota bacterium
GTGAGCACGTCCATATCCACCTCTGCGTCCCAAAGCGGCAGCGAGAGGCAGAAGCGCCAGCCCGCTGCCTGTTGCGGCAGACGCGGGCGCAGCTGCGGACCATTCGCGCCTGCCTGCAAACCGAACAGCGTTTCGAGCGCAAGCGTATTTACAAGCCCGGTCCAGCCGACAAAGTCGGCGCCCGGCCCGCTACCCAGCGTAATGCGTTTCCATTGATTGCCGCGTTTACGGAAGAGGTCTTTGGTCCCGTATGCGGTCGGATCGTAAAATTCATAGAAGTGGCCGCACTCGGCGTAAGTGCGATAGACGCCGTCGCAAAGGCGAAACGCCAGCTCGGACGCCGCCGCATGCGCGCCGTAACGGCGCAAGCCCTCGATCACTGCGAACGCTGTATTCAGCCAGACCGGTCCCCGCCACATGTCGCGCTCGAATTCCGGGTCGTTAAGCGCCACAGATGGGATGGGAATGAGCGTGTTGAAAGCCTCCGGCGAAAGAATGTGAGCGATGAGCCGGCGGGCGCGCACGGAATCCGGCGCCCCTGCCCATAGAGGCAATAGCGAAGCCACGGTGCGAGACCGGATGAAGCGGCCTTCCTCCGTGCGATCGAAATAAAGCCCGACCTCCTCATCCCACAGCAGCTCGTTCACCCGTTCGCGCAGCGCGTCGGCTTCATGCAGATAGCGCGCGGCTTCGCCCTCCCTACCGAGCATCGCTGCGAACTCCGCCAGCGCCTCGCACTGCAGGATCATGTAGGCGCAGAGATCGGGCGCACCGATGCTGCGCGTGTCGCGCAAGCGGCGTTCGTCGCGCGTGCCGAAGCGCGGTGCGTTCTCAACACCAGATTCGTAAGCGTGCGCCCAGGCGTAGAGCCCGTTCTCCAAGCGGCGGTTTTCGCGCATCCACTGGTGATAGGAAACCAGCGCAGGGAAGCTCGCTTCCACCCAAGCGCGATACTGGCGCGGTTCCGCCACTTCTCGCAGGCGCGCCAGCGACCACGCAATCAGCGGCGGCTGGGTGAACTTGGAACTGGTGAATTCCGACACGAAGTGCTGCAGCCGCGCGCCATCCCGGCCCTGGATCACCGCGTTCAACACGTCGAACGCCACCGCCGGATCCCACCACTTCCACACCTGGGCGATGAAGGCGGAGTCCCAAAGGTAGACAGCGCGAAACGCCGGCGCCGGCCGCGCGTGACGGCAGGGCGAGAGTTCATCGGCATTGCGAAGATTGAGGAAGAGCGCCGCGTTCACCGCGGTGAAGCCGCGCGACCAGGCGGCGTTACGCGTATCGTCGCGTTCCTGCACCTCAAGCTCAGGCGGATGCGGTTCGATGCCCTTGGTGTGCAGAAGCGCGTGGGCGACGGTATCGGCGATCTTGCGATGGCGCGCGAGCAAGCGCGTCAGCACGATCTGCTCGAAGCTGAAGATCACGAGCCGCCGGAGCCGGTTGGCGCCGGCCCATAAGCGACGAAGGTGGAAGAGAATAGGGTTCAATGGCGGTAGCCTCGGCCCGGGGCAGCGCACGGGAACAGTGCTTCTCGAACGCCCCACCTCCGCGAAAGTTCAGGCCCCGGCGCAGCCGCAAGCGGCGCTCGGCGCGATTCGGGACAAGTGAGGTTGCAAGGGCGCCGTTTGTGCGCTTCGTGGTGCGCCCATGCCGCTTCTCGCTCTGCTGCTCGCGCTCGTTTGGCCCACCGCGGCGCTGGCGCACGCCGGCGACGCGAACGAAGCGGGCTGGACCTTCACGCCAATCCTCGTGGTCCCCTTGCTGCTTTCCGGCGGGCTTTGGGCGATCGGCTTTTCCCGCCGCTGGCGGCGCAGCGATCTTGGCCGGCCAGCGCTGAAGCGCGAAGCGGCCTATTTCGTCAGCGGCTGGCTGGTGCTTACGCTCGCCATTGTCTCGCCGCTCCACGAAGCGGGCGAACGTTCGTTCACCGCGCACATGCTCGAGCACGAAATCCTGATGATGCTGGCCGCGCCCCTGCTCGCGCTCGCGCATCCTCTGCCGACGATGCTGTGGGGTGCGGCGCAGCCGTGGCGCGCCTGGATCGGCGCTCTGACAGCGGCGACGCTTGGATTCTGGCGCTGGCTCGCTTCGCCGGTTGTCGCCACGCTGCTGCAGGCTGCCGCGCTTTGGCTTTGGCATGCGCCGGCGCTCTTCAATCTCGCGCTCATTTATGACGGCTGGCACATCACCCAGCATCTGAGCTTCATTTTCACGGCGCTGATCTTCTGGGGCGCGATGTTGGATAAGCGGCGCGACATCGGCTCGCGCGCGCTTTGCCTCTTCTTGACCTCGATCGTGAGCGGCGTGCTCGGGGCGATGATGTCGTTCTCCGAGAGCCCGTGGTATGCGCCGTACGCCGCGCTCGGGCTGACGCCGCAGGGACTGACGCCGGCGCAAGATCAGCAACTCGCGGGACTCTTGATGTGGGTGCCGGGCGGCTTCGTGCACGCGGCGGCGGCGCTGCTGCTCATCGCGCCGATGCTGCGCAGCGAAGCACGCAGCGATGCTGGCTAGACTTGGCCCGTCACCGGCACCAGCGCGCCGGTAATTGCGCGCGCCTGGTCTGAAGCGAGAAACAGCATCACGCGCGCCAGGTCCGCCGGCTGAACCCATTTCGACGCGTCGGCTTTGGGCATGTCAGCGCGGTTTTGCGCTGTGTCGATAATCGATGGCAGCACGGCGTTGACGCGCACCTTGCCCTTGAGTTCAGCCGCCATACTCTCAGTCAGCTTCATCACTGCTTGCTTCGAAGCAGTGTACGCGCCCATGCCAGCATCGGCCTTGAGCGCGCTCGCGGCGGCGACATTGACGATGGCGCCGCCAGTTTCGATCAGATGCGGCAGCGCCGCTTTGCTGGCCGCGAGCGCTGTTTTGAGATTAAGCGCGAACATGCGCTCCCAGGTGGCGATCTCACCTTGATCGACGCGCTCCCAGACAAAGCCGCCGGCAATGTTGAGCAGCGCATCGATGCGCCCGGTATGTGCGCGTACCGCCGCCAGCGCGCGCTCAGCGGCTGCGAAGTCGGCGACATCGACCGCGATGGCGAGTTCACGCGGCGTGATGTTTTGCTCGCCCACACGCCGGCCAAGCATGGCGATGTCAGCGCCTTGCGCCTTGGCCAGTTCCGCTGCGGCGCGGCCGAGCACGCCGAAAGCTCCGGTGATGACGACGGTTTTGCCGCGCATGACGCCTCCTGGAGCCGTTCTAGCGCGCGCCGCGCCTGCATCCAAACGCCGGCCATCCGGCATCCAGGGTGTGACGAGACGTTCTCGTCTGCCTTTATGCCTTTCCTTGGCGCGGCGGCCTTCCGGGGCCGCCCGCTCTTTCTTCAGCTACGAGCCTTCATTTCGTGCATGACGCGCTGGGCGTAGGCGCGGCTGACCGGCACTTCGTCGCCGCTTTCCAGTACCGCCATGAGGCGCCCGTTAGGATCGCGGCGCACGGATTTTAGGCGCTTCCAGTTCACGAACGCCGAGCGGTGGACGCGCAGCATCGTGTCGGGATCGAGCTTTTCCTCGAGGTTCGACATGGTCTCGCGATGCAGCAGCGTGCGCCCTTCCCAATAGAGCCGCACATAGTCGCGTTCAGCTTCGATGCGCTCCACCTCCGCCACCGGCACGCGCAGGAAGCGGCCGCGATCGCGGATCCAGAATTCTTTTTCGTAACGCACGCCGTCGCGGTCGTTGGCTTCCTTGCGCAAGGCTTCGAGCACGGCCTGCAGCTCTTCGGCGCGCCTGCCCGCGTCCTTAGCGGCGCGCCGCTCACGCGCACGCTCCAATGCCGAGGCCAGCCGCTCGAACTCCACCGGCTTCAGCAGATAATCGACCGCCGAGGTCTGAAAGGCTTGCAAGGCGTAGGTCTCGAACGCCGACACAAAGATCACCGCCGGCCCGCCAGCGTCCTCCACGGCATTCGCGACTTCAAAGCCGTCGGCGAGCGGCATCTTGATGTCGAGCAGCACGACATCAGGTCGCAGATCGCGCATCTGCGTAATCGCCTGCGCGCCATCGCTGGCCGCGCCCACAATCTCGACATCCGGAATATCCTGCAGCGCCAGCTTGATGCGGCGCAGCGCTAACGGCTCGTCGTCAGCTAAGAGCAGGCGCAGTGGTTGTGCCGACACGGTCTTCCTCCAGAGGCAACCAGATTTCCACGCGACACCCGTTCGGCTCGCGATTGCGCGCAAGAAGGCCGGCGCGCGCGCCGTAGATGAGCTCAAGACGCTCGCGTGCGTTGGCGAGACCAACGCCGCGCCGGCGGCGCGGATCGCCCTCCGGCGGCATGCCTGGGCCATCGTCTTCGATAATGATGCGCAGCGTGTCGCCTTCACGGCGCGCAGCGACGTCGATGCTGCCGCCCTCGGTACGCGGGCTGATCGCGTACTTGATCGCGTTTTCGAGGATCGGCTGCAGGATGAGGCTCGGCAGCCGCGCGCGCTCAAGGCCCGGCTCCACATCGAACTTGACCTTGAGCTTGTCGTCGAAACGTGTGCGCTCGATCTCGAGATACTTGCGCTGCGCTTCGAGTTCGGCGCTCAGGTCTGCGAGCTCGGTCGGCTGGCGGTCGAGCGAATATCGCAGAAAGCCCGCAAGACGCAGGATCATGTTCTCGGCCTGCTCGTTGCGCTTCTCTAGCACCAGCGTCGAAATCGCATTCAGTGTGTTGAACAGGAAGTGCGGATTGATCTGGTAGTGCAGCATCCTGAGCTGCGCGTCGTAGGCGAGAGATTGCGCGCGGGCGACGGCGCGCTGTTGCGCCATAGTCTCGAAATGATAGCCGAGCAGCGCTTGGGTCAGTCCCCAGAGCGGCAGCGCCCAGCCGAACTGGAAGAAGTAGATCACGAACGGATAGGGCTCGGGCGCAAAGCCGGCGAGCGCGAGCGGCCAGGCCTGCTCGCCCCATTGCGTGATTGGCGCAAGCGCGATGGCGCCTAGCACCAGCGCCAGGTTGCGCGCCCAATTGGAGCGGTTGGCGCGAATGCCGGCGATCAGCGCAAGCAGCGCGCCGGTGAGCGCAAAATAGGTGGCGACCACCAGGACGCGGTTGGCGAGATAGGGAAAGTCGCTGGCGTCCTGGGGAGGGTCGGCCGCGGCCGCGGCGGTGCGGATGGCGAGATAGAGCAGCCAAAAACCGACATGCGCGCTCCAGCGCGTCCACGCCGGATGATCGAGGAGACCTCTCCCCGCGCGCATCGCGCGCATACCCTCGTCTTCGCCACGTGCCATCACGCCAGCCTAGCGACGCGGCGCCCCTCCCGCGCAGGTGCGGTGCAGTGGACGCCGTTCGTCGTACTATTCGGTCGCTTCGTCGCGCCAAACAGCGCTTCTAAGCCCATGACACGCCAGCGATTTTTCGAGCCCGACGCAAGCGCAAAAGCCAGCGCCACGAACACAAATCTGAGAGGGTGTTAGTGATGTCAGCGCTGATTAAGACCTGTGCGCGCGGCGGGCGGCGCGGTTGGCGCGGAGTTTTTCGAGGAAGGCGGCGAACTCGGGGTCTTCCATTTTCCAGGTCGGGCGGACGGTGGAGAGACCAAGCGTGTCGAGGATCAGCTTTTCGTTGGCTTCGACGAAGCCGATGTAGGTCTGGCGCTCGTCGGGGTTATGGTCCGTCCGCCAGCCGCGAACATCGGCGCGGCGTTGGCGGAATTGGCGGACGAACTCATCGGTATGACGCGCATGATCGCGCGCGGCGGTCTTGGCGCGGCGTTCCAGAATTTTCGCGACCTCGCGCTGGCGCGGCGATCCGCGCTCGGCGCGATAGACGGCGCCAAAGCTAACGCCGAAATCTCCCGCGCCGACGAGCACGGGGATCGACTTCGGCAGACCGTGCTTGTCGAGATCGCGCTTGATGGCGTGATGGATGCGAAAAGCCACGTACCACTTGGCGGCGGTGACGCCGGCGAAATCGGCTGGCGGCGAAGCGCGATCGAACGCATTCCAGTGAAGGCTCGGAGAAGCGCGCAGCGCGCGATAGATCGAGCTGAGACCGCTGAGCATAAGCGGTCGCGTCGCGAGCGCCGCGAACGCGAGTCCTTCGCCGTGATGATGCGGCTCGAGCAGCGCCTGCAGTTTTGCGTCGCCGCCATCAAAGCGCGGGCCCGTGTAATAGCCCGTCTGCAGTGCCGGTTCAGGTCCGTCGCCATGGCCCGAGAGATGAATGCCCAACGCGGTGATGCGCAGGCCGCGGCGCGCATGCAGCTCAAAATCGGCGAAGAGGTCATCCCAACCCTCGAGACCGACATAACGATCCGCAATGGCGTGGCAGAGCCGATAATAGTGGCCGCCGGCGGCGCGCAGCGCTGCAAGGAAGAAAGCGTTCGCGCGTTTGTAATCGCCGGCGCGGATCAGCGCGGCCGCTTCGGTGTCGAAGGCGTCGCGGCCTTCGCGCGTGGCGAGCGAGGCGCCTTGTCGTGCGAACATGGCGCGTGCTCCTCCCGCGTTATCGAAGCGCGGAGTTTAGCAAGACGAGTTTAAACGATCGTGCGCCGACAGAAGAAAAGGCCCCGCCGTCGCCGGCGGGGCCTGATCGAATGCGCTTTTTTGGGTGCGGGAGTAGGATTTGAACCTACGACCTTC
>JAEYPY010000001.1 GCA_023410295.1 Pseudomonadota bacterium
GCTGGTTGAGATGGACGGCTTTGAAGCCAACGAAGGCATCATCCTGATCGCGGCCACGAACCGTCCGGACGTGCTCGATCCGGCCTTGCTGCGTCCGGGCCGTTTCGACCGCCAGATCGTGGTCCCGAACCCCGACCTCACCGGCCGCGAAAAGATCTTGCGAGTCCACACTCGGAACGTGCCGGTGGCGCACGGCGTCGACCTCAAGGTCATCGCCCGCGGCACGCCCGGCTTCTCGGGCGCCGATCTGGCCAACCTCGTCAACGAAGCGGCGCTGCTCGCCGCTCGCCGCGGCAAGCGCGTCGTCACCAATCGCGAATTCGAAGACGCCAAGGACAAGGTGATGATGGGCGCCGAGCGCCGCTCGATGGTGATGAGCGATCAGGAAAAGAAGCTTACCGCCTGGCACGAAGCCGGCCACGCCATCGTTGCGCTCAACGTTCCCGAGAGCGATCCGGTGCACAAGGCCACCATCATTCCGCGCGGCCGCGCGCTCGGCATGGTGATGCAGCTGCCGGAAGCCGATCGTTACTCGATGAACTACACGCAGATGACCTCGCGCCTCGCCGTGATGATGGGCGGCCGCGTCGCCGAAGAGCTGATCTTCGGAAAGGACAAGGTCACCTCGGGCGCCGCCTCCGACATCAGCGCCGCCACGCGCCTTGCGCGCATGATGGTTACGCGTTGGGGCTATTCGGACGAACTCGGCTTCGTCGCGTACGGCGACAACAATGACGAGGTCTTCCTCGGCATGCAGGTCAACCGCACGCAGAACGTCGCTGAAGCCACGGCGCAGAAGATCGACGCTGAAGTGAAACGGCTGGTCGATGAAGGCTACACCAAGGCCAAAGACCTGCTCACCGAGCACGCCGAACACCACAAGCGCCTCGCCGAAGCACTGCTCGAATACGAGACGCTGAGCGGCGAAGAGATCGCCAAGGTCATTCGCGGCGAAAAGCTCGATCGCCCGGAAGACACGCCGCAAACGCCGTCCGCGCCCACGCCGGCTCTGCCCGTCACCGACGAGGACGAAGCCCCCGCGACAGGCTGGGGCGGGGCCCAGCCGCAAGGCGCCTAAGGCTCCAGCGAAAGCTCAAACCAACCGCCGGCCCCTGGCCGGCGGTTTTGTTTTGGCGCTATGCTGATGCGAGGGGAGGCGCCCATGCTCGCATCAGCCGCCATAACCGCGCTTGTCGGCACCATGAAGCCGGAGGCCGCAAAGGCGTTTTACGCCGACACGCTGGGGCTCAAATTCATCAGCGACGACGGCTATGCGCTCGTGTTCGAAGGCAAGAATGCGCACGTACGGGTTTCACGCGTGCCGGGTGTGACCCCCGCCGCCTACGCCGTGCTCGCGTTCAGTGTCGATGACATCGAAAAGGCGGTCGACGGCCTCGCCGCCAAGGGCGTCGTGTTCGCCCGTTTCGGCTTCTTCGTGCAGGACGCCCGCGGAATCTGGACCGCCCCGGACGGCACAAAAGTCGCCTGGTTTCACGACCCTGACCTCAACCTTTTGAGCCTCGTCCAGCACGTGTGACGGATCGCCCCTTGGCGGTCCGGCCCAGTATCGGCTAGACGCCCGGGCAACAGATTACCGAATCCAGGGGCAGCCCATGGCCGCGCTTATCGCCATCGCCGTTTTCATCGCCGCCATCTTCGTGCTGAACGTCGTCGATTTCGGCCGCGTCGACTAAGCCGGGCGCACCAGCGTGCGCAGGTAAAGCCCGCCGCTGAGCAGCGCCAGAAGCGCCGCCGCCCACAGCAAGATGCGTGCGGCCCAGTCCAGTCCAATCACGATGCTCGCCGGCGCGAACAGCACCGCGCACGCCTTGAAGGCGAGAAACGCCGCGACGCCCGCCATCTCCGCCGTCGCTTTCCATTTGCCGAGTTGGCTCACCGGCAGCGTCTTGTTCTGCGCGGCGATGCCTTCGCGCAGGCCGGCGACGGCGATGTCGCGTCCCAGGATCAGCACGGCTGCTGCAACCAGATCCATCGGCAGCGCCGCGTAAGCCAGCGCCACCAGCACGCACGTCACCAGCACCTTGTCGGCGCTGTGATCGAGCGCGGCGCCCAGTGGCGTCACCGCGTCGTACTTGCGGGCGATGTAGCCATCCAGAAAATCGGTGAGCGCCGCGGTGACGAATAGGAGCGCGCACATCGCGTAGAGCGCGCCCGCGAGCACGCGATCGCTATAAGTCTCGTTCGCCGCCCAAAGGATCAGCCCCGCAATCACCGGCGCCATGATGATGCGGAAGATCGTGAGCAGGGTGGGGATGTTTTTCACGACAAGCCCTCCCCGCGACCGCGCTCACCGCTTGTCGTGGAAATAATCATAAATCCGCTTTGCCAGTTCTCGGCTGACGCCGTCCACTGTTTCCAGTTCGGCTAGCGCTGCGCGCGAGACTCCGCGGGCCGAGCCGAAGCGGTCGAGCAGCGCGCGTTTGCGTGTGGGGCCGACGCCGCCGATCTCGTCCAGCGGATTTTTCGCAATGCCGGCTTTGCGCTTGCCGCGATGGGCGCCGATGGCGAAGCGGTGCGCCTCGTCGCGGAGGCGCTGCAGATAATAGAGCACGGGGCTCTTCTCATCGAGCCGGAACGCCGGCTTTCCCGGCACGAAGAAGCGCTCGCGCCCGGCGTCGCGATCGACGCCCTTGGCGATGCCGGCGATGATGATGCGGTTCTTCAGACCCAGCTCATCCAGCGCCTCGATCGCAGCGCTGAGCTGACCTTCGCCGCCATCGATCAGCACCAGATCCGGCCAAGCGCCGAATTTCGTCTCCCGCTCCGGCTCATCCCGCTCCTTCGAAAAATCCACGCCGCCGTCCACGATCTTGCCGCCGCCGTTTTCCGATGCTCCCCCGTTTACGGGG
>JAEYPY010000032.1 GCA_023410295.1 Pseudomonadota bacterium
GGTTCAGACCGTGTCAGCTTGCGATCCCCCAAAACGCCGGTCACGCCGATTGAATTCATCGATGGCGGCTTCGAGCGCGGCACGGTCGAAATCCGGCCAGAGCACGTCCATGAAGACAAGTTCGGCATAAGCCGCTTGCCACAGCATGAAATTGGAGAGCCGGGTCTCGCCTGACGTGCGCACGAGAAGATCGGGCGCTGGAATATCGGCCGTGTCGAGATAGCGCTCGAAAACGGACGCATCGATCTCTTCGGGCTTCAGTCGTCCCGCCGCCGCCTCTTCGGCGATTCGCCGTGCGGCGCGGGCGATTTCGTCCTGACCGCCGTAGTTGAAGGCGATGGTGAGATTGAGCTTATCGTTGTGCCGCGTCTTGGCTTCGGCGTTCTCGATAATCTCGGCGATGTCGCGCTGCAGACCTGTGCGCGCACCTATCACACGCACGCGTACGCCTTCGCGCGCCAGCCGGTCGAGGTCGCGCGCCACGTAGAGGCGCAGAAGATCGAACAGCGCGTTCACTTCCTCGGCTGGGCGGCGCCAGTTTTCGGTCGAAAAGCCGAAGACGGTGAGGTAGCGAACGCCAAGATCGCCAGCGGCTTCCACCGTCCGGCGCAGCGCTTCGACCCCTTCACTATGTCCGAACGTGCGCGGGCGTGAGCGCGCACGCGCCCAGCGGCCATTGCCGTCCATGATAATGGCGATGTGGCGTGGCGCGGGTGCGGGCGCCGGAGTGGATGCTGGCTGCGCCATCATGCATGCAGGGGCTTAGACCTGCATGATCTCCTCTTCCTTGTGACGCAGCGCGTCGT
Source organism: Pseudomonadota bacterium (assembly GCA_023410295.1). GTDB lineage: Bacteria > Pseudomonadota > Alphaproteobacteria > Caulobacterales > Aquidulcibacteraceae > Vitreimonas. Next base: position 807 of record JAEYPY010000032.1, read on the forward strand.
CGATTTTCTTGATGTGATCGTCGGTGGCCTTCTGGACCTCTGCGCCAAGCTTTTTGTGCTCGTCCTCGCTGATGGCGTGGTCTTTCTCGAGCTTCTTCAAATGATCCATCGCATCGCGGCGGATGTTGCGCACGGCGACGCGTTGCTGTTCGGCGTACTTGCCGGCGACCTTCGCGAGCTCCTGGCGTCGCTCGCCCGTTAGCGGCGGGATCGGAATGCGCAGCGTTTGGCCATCGACGATCGGGTTGAGTCCGAGATTGGCCTGCCGGATAGCTTTATCGACGGCGGAGACAACCGCCTTGTCCCATACGTTGACCGAGATCATCCGCGGCTCGGGCACCGAGACGCTGGCGACCGAAGTCAGCGGTGATTCCGCGCCGTACGCCTCAACCTTGATCGGGTCCAAAAGTTGCGGTGACGCGCGACCGGTTCGTAGACCGCCGAACTCGTGCTGCAGCGCTGTCAGCGCACCGTCCATCCGCTTCTTGTAGTCATCGATCTTGAAGGGCGCAGGCGCAGCCATGGTCGTTATTCCTCGTCGCTGATGATGGTGCAGATGCCGCGGCCGGCCAGCACATCGGCGAGCCCACCGCGCTTGTGAATCGAGAACACGATGATCGGAATGGCGTTGTCGCGCATCAGGCTGATGGCGGAGGCGTCCATAACTTTGAGATCGCGCGCCAGCACTTCGTGATAGGAGAGCTTGTCGTAACGCGTCGCTTTGGGATCCTTCTTGGGATCGGCGCTGTAGACGCCGTCGACTTGCGTACCCTTGAGGAGCGCATCGCAGCCCATCTCGGCTGCACGCAACGCAGCGGCGGTGTCGGTGGTGAAAAACGGATTGCCGGTGCCCGCGGCGAAAATGACGATGCGGCCCTTCTCCATGTGCCGCATGGCGCGGCGGCGGATGTACGGTTCGCACACCGATTGCATCGGAATGGCCGAGAGCACGCGCGCCTGACCGCCCAGGCGCTCGATCGCGTTCTGCATCGCCAGCGCGTTCATTACGGTCGCCAGCATGCCCATGTAGTCGGCGCTGGCGCGCTCCATGCCTTTGGCGGCGCCCGCCATGCCGCGGAAGATGTTGCCCCCGCCGATGACAAGGCAGATTTCCGCACCATTCTTGGCGGCGTCGAGCACTTCGGCGGCGAAGCGTTCGCATGTCGCCTGGTCGATGCCGTACTGGCCATCGCCCATGAGCGCTTCGCCGGAGATTTTGAGAAGGACGCGCTTGAACTTAAGCGCGGATGCAGGCGTCGGCATTTCGGCGAGGCTCATCGGACAGGTTCCGGGGTTCGCCGCACCATAACGCGGCCGCCGCCGTTGGCGCAAAGGCTAACGGCGGCGGTTTCGTGTTTAGTCTTTCTTCGTCATCGAGGCCACTTCGGCCGCGAAATCGTCGGTGCGCTTCTCCACACCCTCGCCAACGGCAAAGCGGACGAAGCCGGTGATCTTGACCGGCGCGCCGGCGGCCTTTTCGGCATCCTTCAGCGCGGCCTCGACGGTCTGATCCGGGTTCAGAATGAACGCCTGCTTGGTCAGCACCGATTCCTCGAAGAACTTGCGCATGCGCCCTTCGAGCATCTTGTCGAGCACCTGCTGCGGCTTGCCGGCGGCTTTGGGGTCTTCCTTGATCTGCTCAAGGATGACCGCCTTTTCGCGCTCGCTGCGCTCGGCCGGAATTTCGCTTTCGCTCAACGCCAGCGGGTTGGCCGAGGCGATGTGCATGGCGACCTTCTTGCCGAAGCTCTCGAGCGCCGCTTTGTCACCGGTCGATTCCAGCGCCACGAGCACGGCGATGCGACCGAGGTGATCGGCGCCATCCACCTTGGAGTGGACATAGGCAGCGATCACGCCGTTCTCGACCTTCAGCTTGGCCGAGCGACGCAGGGTGATGTTCTCACCGATCGTAGCGATCAGCTGGGTAACCGCGTCGGAGACCTTTTGGCCTTCATGCACACTGTCGAGCAGCGAGGCATGATCGTTCGCCGTCAACGCCAGCTTCGCAAAGCTTCCCGCCGCTTTCTGGAAGTCAGCATTGCGCGCAACGAAATCGGTCTCCGAGTTGAGCTCGATGACGGTGCCGTGGTCAGCGGCAAGAGCGATGGCGACGATGCCTTCGGCGGCAGCGCGGTCGGCCTTCTTTGCAGCCTTGGAGAGACCCTTGGCGCGCAGCCAATCGACCGACGCTTCGAGGTCGCCAGCGTTCGCTTCCAGCGCCTTCTTGCAGTCCATCATGCCGACGCCGGTCTTTTCGCGCAGGTCCTTGACCAGCGCAGCGGTGATTTCCGCCATTTCTGTACTCCTAGCTATTCAGCTTAGTAATTTGCGCCTGAAGGCCCATCGATCGGGCTTTCCACAGGCGTATTTGGGCGCTCGGTTTCGGCGAGAACAGGCTCCACCGGCGGACGCGCCGAAGCGCCGATGTCCACGCCGCCGCGCACCTGGCTCTCGGTCAGGCCGTCGAGCACCGCATCGGCGACCAGATCGCAATAGAGTTGGATAGCGCGGGCCGCGTCGTCATTGCCCGGAATCGGATAGGTGACCTCATCCGGATCGCAGTTGCTATCGACGATGGCGACCACGGGGATGCCGAGCTTGCGCGCTTCCTGGATCGCGATTGCTTCCTTGTTGGTGTCGATCACGAACATGAGGTCCGGGATGCCGCCCATCGCGGCGATGCCGCCGAGCGAACGGTCGAGCTTGTCGCGCTCGCGCGTCAGGTTGAGCACTTCCTTCTTGGTGAGGCCGACGCCGCCGCCTTGGATGATCTGATCGACTTCGCGCAGGCGCGAGATCGACTTGGAGACCGTTTGCCAATTGGTCAGCGTGCCGCCGAGCCAGCGCGAGTTCACGTAGTACTGGGCGCAGCGCTGGGCGGCGGACTTGATGTGATCGGCCGCCTGGCGCTTGGTGCCGACAAACAGCACGCGCCCGCCTTTGGCGGCGACTTCACGCACTTTCACCAGCGCCGCGTGCAGCAGCGGCACGGACTGGGAGAGGTCGATGATGTGGATGTTGGACTTTTCGCCGAAGATGTAGCGGTCCATCTTCGGGTTCCAGCGGTGGGTCTGGTGACCGAAGTGCGCGCCAGCTTCCAAGAGCTGACGCATGCTGAATTCAGGCAGCGCCATGTTTCGTTCCTTTTCCGGTTTGCCGCCGCGAGAGAGACCTGGGTTGCCCCAAAGGGCTGACCAGGACCGGATGGAGGAAACGGCCGCTTTCAGACCGCCCCGCCGCTCCCGCGTGCGAAGTGAGGCGGGGATATAGAGACTGAAGCGTTCCCGCGCAACTAGCGCTGCAGGTATCTGTCTACCGTCGCCTCAGCGGATTGTAGCGATCGCGCAGCCGGGTCTGGCGAGAAACGAGCGGTTGCTCCTCGCCGTCGATGAAAATCGCCGTCGGCGCGCTTTGCACTTCGAGCGGGTCACCGTCCCAAATCACTACGTCGCCGGCATAGCCAGCTTCCAGCCGCCCGACCCGGGCGCCGACGCCGAAAATCTCCGCCGGCCCGCGGCTGACCGCCGCGAACGCCACGTCCCAGGGCAGGCCGTTAGCCACGGCGTTGCCGGCCAACTGCAGCACGAGGCGCGCCTGATGCGCGTCCACCGAGCCCGGCGCCGGGGCGATGGCGATTTGCACGCCCGCGTCGTGAAGCAGGGCAGCGTTGTCGAGGCGGGCCGAGAGCCGCTCAAAGCTCGCCGGCAAGTTCGCCAGCGGATCGACGATCACCGGGATGCGCGTGGCTGCCAATTCGTCGGCCACCTGCCAGGCTTCGGCTCCGCCATGGATCGCAAAGCGCAGGTTCGGGTTTTCGCGCTTGAAGCGGATGAGGCGGCGAATGTCCGCCGCGCTTTCCACGTGCACCAGGAAAAGCCCCTGCCCGCGCGCGAACGGCTGCAGCGCGGCGGCGTCGATCTCGCTCAGCACCGCCCCGCCTTGACCGCTGCGATAACGAGCGGGGTATTCGCGGGCATCCCGCAAGGCCGCCTCGAACACGGGCCACAACGCCGCGCGCGAAGAACCACTACGCGCCGCGCCGGTCTCGCCGAGTTCAACGATCATGAACGCCTGATCGCGAAAAACGCTGTCCGCCTCACCGCCCAGGACGACAAGCGCGCCGCGACCGCCGAACACGGTGTCGGTGGAAGATGGCGCGATCGCAGCACGCGTCACGCCCTCCAGGCGCGTCACGGCGACGGCGCTGACATTGGGATCGAACGCAGCTGCCGCGTCCGCTGCGGCGGAGATAAGGTCGCCATCGACGCTGGCGTCGTTCGGCGCACCCGAGCCCGAAATCTCGGAAAGCCCGATCTCGCTCATCGCCGCGAAGGCGCCTGGCGTCACGAAGCGACCCTCCGCTTCGATCACGCGCGCATTGCGCGGCGCGGTGAGATCGGCGCCGACGGCGCTAATGCGTCCGTCGACGATCAACACATCGCCATTCTGGATCACGCCGCGCGCGCCATTGGTGACAACACGACCGTCGCGGATGAAGGTGGTTTCCGCAGCCGCGGGAGCAATCAGTGCAGCGCTGAGGATGAGTGCAGAGAGCAGTCTCATTGCGCGCGCTCCCGATAGCTTTGGCCGAGCTCGAAGTCGGAAAAATGCTCCTGGCCTTGGCCGCGCTGATAGATCAGCGCGCCATCGATGAAGACCTGCTCGGCGACGGCGTAGCTCGTTAGTGGATCGGCCGACCAGATGACGACATCGGCGCGGCGGCCGGGCTCAAGCGTTCCGGTTTCTTCCTCGATGCCCAGCGCGCGCGCTGGATTGCGCGAGAGCCAAGTCCAAGCTTCGGCGCGGCTGACTTCAACGCCGGCGCGGCGGCCGTCAGCCATCGCCTTGCCAGCCTCCTGATTCAGCCGTTGCATGCCGACATCGCTATCGGAGTGGACGATGGCGCACCCGCCCGCGGCGTGCACGAAGGGGATGTTCTCACGGATGCCGTCATAGGCTTCGATCTTGAAGCCCCACCAATCAGCCCACATCGCCGCGCAGATGCCTTCTTCCGCCAGCAGCGGCGCGATCTTGTAGGCTTCGACAGCGTGGTGGAACGCGGCGATCTCGAAATCGAATTCGCGCGCCACGTCGATCGCCAGCGCCATTTCATCGGCGCGGTAGCAGTGCCATTGCAGGCGAATGTCGCCGCTGAGGACTCCGGCGAGCGTTTCCAGCTGCAGATCGCGATCCGGCGGATCGCCCTCGCCGTTCTCGGCCTCTTCCAACTGCTCCGCATAACGCTGCGCGCGGATGAAACCGTTGCGATAGCCGGCGATGTTGCCCATGCCCGTCGCGGGTGAGCGGTTGTTGCTTCCGTAAACGCGCGACGGGTTTTCGCCGCACGCCATCTTGAGGCTTTGCGGCGCGCCGGGAAATTTCATCTCCTGCACCGTCACCGCGCCGAGCACGGGCCGCACCGTGACGCCGCGACCGCCGAAAAGATTCGCCGAACCCGGCAGCACGTGAATGGTTGTGACGCCGCCAGCGACAGCGCGTCCAAAAGCTGGATCTTGCGGCCAGATCGAATGCTCGGCCCAGACCTGCGCGGTGTTGGGATCCGTGGCCTCGTTGCCGTCGGCGGTCGCCGACAAACCAGGCGAAGGATAAACGCCAACATGCGAGTGCGCGTCGATGATGCCCGGGGTAACGAAGCGGCCGTTGGCCTCGATCACGGTGGCGCCGCCGGCATCCAACCCTTGGCCGATGGCGACGATGCGCCCATCGCGCATCAGCACGTCAGCGTTCGCCAACTCGCCGCCCAACCCATCCAGCACCGTCGCGCCGCGGATCAGCGTGGGCGACGATGGTCGCGGCGCATAGGTGGACGCGAACGGCTCAGGCCGCGTCTCCCCCTCGTCAGATTCCGGCGCGGTCGCGCACGCGGCCAGCATCAGGCCGGCGCCGAGCGCGATCAGCAGGCGATGTCGCATGTCCCCTCCTCGAGCGGCGCGCATCAGACCGAGGCTCGCAGCAAAGGACAAGCCTTACACGCCTCAGAGGCGAATTTGTCCTGCGCAGGCTAGATGACGCGCTCAACCCCGCGCGCAGCTTTGAGCGCGGCGCGTGCGGCCGGGCTGCCGGACACCATCGCGCGCGCCTTCAACTCGACCTCGCGCCCATCCTTCAGCTTCAGCACCAACCTGAGCGGCCGCGCTTCACCCGTGTTCGGCTTGGGCAGCGCCTGGATGGTCTGCGCGAGAAGATCGAGCGGTGCGCCTTCCTTGAGGATGATGCGCAAATCCTCCGCCGTGCGCGCTTCGGCCGCTTCCACAGGCTCGAACGTATCGGCGGCGAGTTTCAGATCACCATCGCGCCAGCGCACGCGCCCGCGGAACACGAACGCTTTGCCGACATCGAGCACATCGCGCGCCGCCTGCACGTATTCGGGCATCACCATGGCTTCGAAGTCGCCAGTCGGATCGGACATCGAGACGAACGCCAGCGTGCCGCCGGACATTGCCGGTCGATACTGCACGCGCCGCAGCACGCCGCCCATCAGGTACGAGCGAGGCTCTGTCTCGCCCTCTTCGAGAATATCCGCGTAGGTCGAATAGCGGTCGCCGGAATCGATGAAGAAATCCGAGAGCGGGTGACCGGAGAGGTAGAAGCCCACGCTCTCACGCTCGGCGTCCAGCTGATCCTGCGCCGACCACACGGGCGCCTTCGGAAACGCAGGCCGGGCGCTGGGCTCTTCCGAACCGAACAGACTTGTCTGCGCGCTCGCTCGCTCTTCCGCGACACGCTGGGCGTAAGCGGCAATCGTCTCGCAGGCGGCCAGCGCCCGAGCGCGATCGGGCTCGATGGAGTCGAAGGCGCCCGACTTGGCCAAATTTTCGAGTTGGCGCCGGTTGACGGCTTTGGCGTCGAGCCGTTCCGAAAAATCATAGAGCGCCTTGAACCGCCCGCGCGCCTTGCGCTCGGCGACGACGGACTCCATCGCCGCCAGCGCAACGTTACGGACAGCGCCTAACGCATAGCGCACAGCGAGCCCGTCCTCAGTCAGTTCGACACTGAAGTCGGCTTCCGAGGCGTTGAGGTCGGGCGGAAGCACCTTGGCGCCGACGCGGCGCGCGTCTTGATAGAAGCTTGCCAGCTTGTCGGAGTTGGAAATATCAAGGCTCATCGAAGCGGCGATAAAATCCACCGGATAGTGCGCCTTCAGATACGCCGTTTGATACGCGATCACCGCGTAAGCGGCGGCGTGAGATTTGTTGAAGCCGTAGCCGGCAAACTCCTCGACCAGATCGAAGATGTGCGAGGCGAGGTTCTCGTTCACACCCCGCTCCTTGGCGCCCTCGATGAAGCGTGACTTCTGCTTGGCCATCTCCGCCGGCTGTTTCTTGCCCATGGCGCGGCGCAGCAGATCGGCCTCGCCTAGGCTGTAGCCCGAGAGCACCTGCGCGATCTGCATGACCTGTTCCTGATAGACGATGACGCCGTACGTCTCTTCCAGGATCGGCTTCAGACTCTCGTGCAGATAATCCGGCTGCTCGCGGCCGTGCTTCACGTTGGCGAAGCGGTCGATGTTCTTCATCGGGCCCGGCCGATAGAGCGAGATGAGCGCGATGACGTCTTCTAGGCACGTCGGCTTCACCTTGCGCAGCGTATCGCGCATGCCCTGACCTTCGAGCTGGAACACACCAAAGGTCAGGCCCGATTGCAGCAGCTTGTAGGTAGCCTCGTCCTCGTAGCCTGAATCGCTGAGATCGATTTCAATGCCGCGCGCGCGGATGAATTTCACCGCCTTGTCGATCACGTCGAGCGTCTTGAGGCCCAGGAAGTCGAACTTCACCAGGCCCGCCTGCTCGACCCACTTCATGTTGAACTGGGTGGCCGGCATGTCGGAGCGCGGATCGCGGTAGAGCGCGACCAGCTCCTGCAACGGTCGGTCGCCAATCACGACGCCCGCCGCGTGCGTGGAAGCGTTGCGGTAAAGCCCTTCCAGTTCCAGCGCCGTATCGATGAGCTCGCGGACTTCGGCCTCGTTCTTGCGCGCTTCGCTGAGCTTCGGCTCGACCTCCATCGCCTGCGCCAGCGTCACAGGGTTGGCCGGATTGGCCGGCACGAGCTTCGCGAGCTTATCAACTTGGCCGAACGGCAGCTGCATCACGCGGCCAACGTCGCGCAGCACGGCGCGCGCCTGCAGCGTACCGAAAGTAATGATCTGCGCCACGCGATCGGCGCCATACTTGTTCTTGACGTAGTCGATAACTTCGCCGCGTCGCTCCTGGCAGAAGTCGATATCGAAGTCCGGCATCGACACGCGCTCGGGATTGAGGAAGCGCTCGAACAGCAGCCCCCAGCGCAGCGGATCGAGATCGGTGATGGTGAGCGCCCAGGCGACAACTGAACCAGCGCCCGAACCGCGTCCCGGACCAACCGGGATGTCATTCGCCTTGGCCCACTTGATGAAGTCCGAGACGATGAGGAAGTAGCCCGGAAACTGCATCTGCGTGATGACTTGCAGCTCGAAAGCGAGACGCTTCTCGTAGTCTTCCACCGGCGCGGCGCGGCGATCGCCCAACGCCTTCAGTCGCGCTTTCAGGCCCGCTTGTGCTTGCGCCTTCAGCTCCGCCGCTTCATCCCGGCCGCCCTTGGTGTCGAACCGCGGCAGGATCGGCTTGCGCTTTTCGACACGGAAGGCGCAGCGACGCGCGATCTCGACCGTGTTGTCGATCGCTTCCGGCAGGTCGGAGAAAAGCTCCGTCATCTCCGGCGCCGATTTGAAATAGTGCTCCGGCGTAACGCGCGGGCGATCCTCTTCTCCCAAATATGAAGAGCTGGCGATGCACATCAGCGCATCGTGCGAGCCGTGACGCTTGCGCTCGGTAAAGCGGATATCGTTCGCCGCCACCAGCGGCAGGCCATGCGCGTAGGCGAGATCGATCAGCGCGCCTTCGATGTCCGCCTCAGCGCGCTCGCCATGGCGCTGCAGCTCAACATAAAGCCGGTCCGGAAACGCGTGGGCCAGCTGCAACAGAGCCGCCTCGACCACGTCGGCCTTGCCTTCCTGCAGCAATGGGGCAAACGCGCCCTCTCCGCCGCCGGTGAGTGCAATGAGCCCCTCGGCATGTCGCAGCACGCGCTCAAGCGGAACGTGCGGCGTATCACTGGCTGAAGTCTCCAGGAACGCCGCGCTCGAAAGCTGCATCAGGTTCGAATAACCCGCCGCGTTTTGCGCCAGGAGCGCCAACGTGCCGTCGATGCCGCCTTCGCCTTTGACATCGAGCGCGACGCCGATGATCGGTTGGATGCCAGCCTCCGCGGCAGCCTCGGAGAACTCGAGCGCGCCGAAGAGATTGTTTGAATCCGTCAGCCCCAGCGCGGGCATTTCGTACTTCACCGCCGCCTTGATCAACGTCTTCACCTGAACGGCGCTTTGCAGCAGCGAATAGGCGGAACGGGCGCGGAGATGGATGAATTGCTGGGACATGATTCGGCCCGCCTAATATAGGCGCTGCCGCGGCGCTTCGGCCTAGGCCCGCTGCACCAGGTGGCCGTGATCCACAGACATGACCCGGTCCATGTACTTGGCCAGCTCAAGATTGTGCGTGGCAATCAGCGCCGCGGCGCCCTCGTTGCGCACCAGATCACTCAACGCGCCGAACACGACCGTCGAGGTATCGGGATCGAGATTGCCGGTGGGTTCGTCGGCGAGGATCAGGGCCGGCTTGTTGATCATGGCGCGGGCGATGGCGACGCGCTGCTGCTCGCCCCCGGAGAGCTGCGCAGGCCGGTGATCAAGACGATGCCCCAGGCCCATCACGCCCAAGAGGCGCTCAGCCTCCGCCAGCGCTTCGCCACGCGGGCGCCCGGCGATCAGCGCCGGAATGGCGACGTTATGGATCGCGTCGAACTCCGGCAGCAGATGATGGAATTGATAGACGAAGCCAATGCGGTTGCGCCGGATCGCCGTGCGCTGATCGTCAGTGAGATCCCAGCCCCGTTGGCCCTCGATGACGACGTCACCGCCACTCGGCTTTTCCAAAAGCCCCGCCGCGTGCAGCAGCGAAGACTTGCCTGACCCTGACGGGCCAATAAGGCCGACGATCTCGCCCGGCATGATCGTTAGTTCGACCTTGTCGAGCACGACAAGTTCGCTGTCGCCAGATTGGTAACGGCGGTCGAGCCCCGAGAGGCGAAGCACAGGCGTTGCGGCGCGAACGTCACTCATAGCGCAGCGCCTCCACGGGATCGAAGCGCGAGGCCCACCAGGATGTGGTCAGCGTCGCGGCGAAGGTCACGGCGATGGTGAAGAGCGAAATCAACACCACTTCGCCCCACTCCACTTTCGCCGGCAGCGTTTCGAGCGAATAGACCGTGCCCGGGAAGATATCGAAGCCGAACACAGCGGACATGAAGTTCTGAATCGGTTCGATGAAGATGCAAAAGGCGATGCCGAGCACGAGGCCGGCCGTCAGGCCGATGACGCCAAGGCTTGCGCTTGCCATGAAGAAGACGCGCATGATCGCGCCTTTGGTGGCGCCCATAGTTCGCAGAATGGCGATGTCCCTGCTCTTGTTTTTCACCAGCATGATGAGGCCAGTGACGATGTTGAGCGCGGCGAGGCCGACCACGAACATCAAAATGAGCCGCATAACGTTGCGCTCGACGACGAGCGCGTCCGCGAGGCCTTGGCTCTTGGCGCGCCAGTCATAAATCATGACGTCCGGGCCCAGGCGTTCGCGGAGATTCATCATCGCCGCTGTGGTGTTGTCGGGATTGCGAATGCGCAGCTCCAGTTCGTCGGCGCCATCGCCCCGGCTGAACAGGATCTGCGCTTGCTCCAGCGGCATGTAGATTAGCGCTGAATCGAACTCCGCCATGCCAACGCTAAACACGCCGCCGATCAGAAATGATTTCCGCCGCGGCGTCAGGCCAAAAGGCGTCGCCGCACCCTGCGGCGAGAGGATCGAGATGGCCATGCCTTCGGCGACACCAAGCGAAGCGGCCAAGCGATCGCCGACCAGGATCGTCGGCGACTCAATGCCTTCGAAGCCTTCAAAGCCGCCGCCAGCACGGATGCTATCGGCCACGATCGGCAGCGTTTGCAGCTCTTCGCGCGGGATGCCGCGGACGATAACGCCGGCGGCGATGCCGTTCGATGTCGCCAGGGCTTGCGCGTTCACGATCGGCGTCACGTGCAGCACCTCCGGCGTGTCGCGCGCCAACGCAGCGAGCCGCTCGATCTCCGAACCGGGCAAGCTCTGCACATTGATATAAACGTGTCCGTTCACGCCCAGGATGCGCGAGAGCAGCGTCTCCCGGAATCCGTTCATCACCGACATCGTCACGATCAGCACGAACACGCCCAGCGTGATCGCGGTGACGGAGATAACCGAGATCAGGGCCACGCCGCCATGCTGGCGTTTGGCACGGAGATAGCGGCCGGCGAGCATGCGCTCGAACAGGCCGAACGGCTTCGAGTTTGCGACGTTCATCAATAGGCCCGCGCGATCAGGATTTCTTCTACGGCTGGCGTGCCGGTGAAGATGCAAGGGCCGAAAGAAGACGGCTGCGCCAGCGGCGCATTGCGGATGGTCAGCTTCAAAGCCTTCAAGCGATTGCCCACTTCTTCCAGCGCAGCGCCGGTCGGACGCGACCAGGATACGCGCGCCCAGCCCTTGAACTCGCCGCTTTCGTCGTCGGTTCCATAATACCGTTCGAGGTCGGCGAAAGTCTTAAGATCGCTCTTAATGTTGGCCTCGGTGCGGGCCTTGGCCTCCTCGAACAGTTCTTTCTGCGCTGTCTCCAAAAGCCCGGTGACCTGAGCGAGGAAATCGGCGCGCGCCAGCGTGTGCGACTTGGTCTTCTCGCCTTCGCGCAACGCATTGCGCTTGATAAAGGTGACATTGCCGCCGGCTGCATCGCGAGGACCGATCTCGCAAATGATCGGCGCACCGCGGCGCACCCAATCCCAACGCTTATCGGCCGGGCGTGCGTCCTTGAGATCGACGTGTGCACGCAGCCGCTCGCCGAACGCGGAAAGCTTGTTCAGCTCCGCGGCCAACGTAGCGCAATAGTCTTTCAGCTCTGCGTCTTCCGGCTTGCCGCGCAACATCGGCACGATGACGACCTGACGCGGCGCGGCGGCCGGTGGCGTGCGCATGCCGTCGTCATCGCCATGCGTCATAATCGCCGCGCCGATCATCCGGGTTGTCATGCCCCAGGACGTGGTGTGCGCCAGCGACATGCCGCCCTCCTTGTCCTGGTATCGGATGTTCTGAGCTTCGGCGAAATTGGTGCCGAGATAGTGCGAGGTCGCCGCCTGCAGCGCCTTGCCGTCCTGCATCATCGCTTCCAGCGAGAACGTGCTGACGGCGCCAGGGAAACGTTCGTTCTCCGGCTTCTCGCCGAGGATCACAGGAATGGCGAGGAAGTCCTCGGCCACTGCGCGATACATCTCGAGCGCCAGCATCGTCTCCGCGCGCGCATCGGCTTCATCGGCATGCGCCGTATGGCCCTCTTGCCAGAGGAACTCGGCCGTGCGCAGGAACATGCGCGTGCGCATCTCCCAGCGCATGATGTTGGCCCACTGGTTTAGCTTGAGCGGCAGGTCGCGGTACGACTTGATCCAGCGGCTGAATGCGTCGCCAATGATCGTCTCCGACGTCGGCCGGATGATTAGCGGCTCGGCGAGCTCGGCTTCCGGATCGGGCTTCAGCTCGCCGTCGATCTGCTTCAGGCGATGGTGGGTGACCACCGCCATCTCCTTGGCGAAGCCCTCCACGTGCTCGGCTTCCTTGGCGAAGAACGAGAGCGGGATCAGCAGCGGAAAGTAGTAGTTCTCGTGGCCGGTTTCTTTGATGCGCCGGTCAAGTTCGCGCTGGATGTTCTCCCAGAGCCCCATGCCCCAGGGCTTGATGATCATGCACCCGCGCGTCGGCGACAGCTCGGCTAGGTCGGCCTCGCGGACGACGGCCTGATACCATTCCGGAAAATCTTCGGCGCGCGTGACCTTAAGCGCATGCATGGGGCGGAGTTCCTTTCAGCGGCGCTTGGATAGACTGCCCCCGCCCGGGCCGCAACGCGGCCTAATGCGGCCGCATGCCGAAGAGGTCCACTGAAACGGCCCAGGCGACGCCAACCCAGAGCACGGCGGCGACGCCGGCGGCGTAGAGCCCCTTGCGGACAAGGTTATGCACCCGGGGCGCGCCCCGCTCGGCGCCGCGCACCACCTCCTCGCCCGCCTCATGATGGCTATGAGCCCCTATCGGCAGCATGACGAAGAACGAGAGCCACCAAAGGATGATGTAGATGGCGATGCCGAGGAAAAGGCTCACGCGTGCGCGCCTTTCGGCGTTTCCATAAGCTCGATCAGGACGCCATTCGAATCCTTCGGATGGATGAAAATGATTGGCGTGCCGTGCGCGCCGATGCGCGGCTCGTTCAGCACCTTGGCCCCGCGCACGACCATCTCGTCGCGCGCAGCGTAGATGTCCGCCACTTCGAAGCAGACATGGTGCTGCCCGCCCTTGGGATTCTTCTCCAGGAAGTTCTTGATCGGGCTATCCTCGCCCAGCGGCTCGATGAGCTCGATCTGGCTGTTCGGCAGATTGACGAACGCAAACCGCACGCCCTGCGCCGGCAGCTCTCTCGTCTCCGTGATGGCGTCCGCCTGCACGCCGTAAAGGTCTCGATACGTCGCCTTCGCCGCCTCGATCGACGGTACTGCTATGCCCACATGATTGAGCCTGCCAATCATCACCCTGCTCCCTATCCCGGCCAAGCCAGTTTAGATGCGCAGAATGCTGACGTCGACTAGCGGACGCTTCCGCCACAGCTTTTCCGCAGCCTTGCGGACAGCGCGCACTAGGGTCTGCTCGACCGTCTCGTCGTCGCCCCGCTCTTCGTATTTGAGCCGCTGGAACGCCGCTTCGGCGGTGCGCTCCAGTTCGTCCAGTGCGATATCGAAATCCTCCTCATCGTCCATGGCGAGACCCCGGACGCTGACGTTGGGCGAGGTCATCAGCGCGTTCTTACCGCTGATTGCGAGGGCGACGTTGATGGCGCCTTCCGCGCCGAGGCGGCGGCGATCGCGCAGGGCCTCGTCATCCGCCTCGATGATGGACGTCCCGTCGACGTAAAGCCGCCCCGATGGCACCTCGTCGATCAGGGTGGCCCCACCGGGCGCGAGCCGGATCAAGTCGCCATTATTCGGCGCGATCGCCTCCGGCACCTGCAGCTCCAGCGCCAGCTTCACGTGCTCGCGGATGTGCCGCTTCTCGCCATGCACGGGCACCGCAATGCGCGGGCGCGCCCACTGGTACATCTGCTTCAGTTCATCTCGTGCCGGGTGGCCGGAGACGTGGATGAAGTGATCGTCCGCCGTGATCACCTCCACGCCGCGTTCCAGGAAGTGGTTGTAGAGATCGTGGATCGCGGCCTCATTGCCGGGAATGACGCGCGAGGAAAAGATCACGACATCGCCCTGGCGCAGCGACACGTTCCGATGCTCGCCGCGGGCGATGCGCGAGAGCGCCGCGCGCGCCTCGCCCTGGCTGCCGGTGCAGAGGAAGAGGATGTTCTCGTCCGGCAGCGTACCGGCTTCTTCTTCGTCGATCGGCTGGGGCGCGTCCTGCAGTAGGCCCACCCCCTTGGCCGCATTGTAGATGCGGATCATCGAGCGGCCGACCAAGCACGGCGTCCGCCCCGCCGCGCGCGCCGCCAGCAGCGCCGTCTCCACGCGCGCGACGTTCGACGCAAACGCCGTCACCGCGACGCGGCCGCGGCATTGCTTGATCACCTCGGTGAGCTTCTCGCGCACCTCCGCTTCCGACCCGGCCGTGCCTTCGACGAACACGTTGGTGCTGTCGCACACCATGGCCAGCACGCCTTCGTCGGCCATGGCGCGGAGCTTGGCTTCGTCCGTGGTCTCACCGATCAGCGGATCTGGATCGATCTTCCAATCGCCCGTATGCCAGACAAGCCCGAGCGGCGTGCGGATGGCGAGTCCGTTCGGCTCCGGGATCGAGTGCGTCAGCGTGACGAAATCGATGTCGAACGGCCCGAGCGTGAGCTGACCTTTCAGCGGAATCTCGGTCAGCGGCACCTTTTCAAGCAGCCCCCGCTCGCGCAGCTTTTCGCGCACCAGCGCGGCCGTGAACGGCGTTGCGTAGACCGGCGCCTTGAGCCGCGGCCAGAGCCAGCCCAGCGCGCCGATATGATCCTCATGCGCGTGCGTCAGCACGATGCCGATGATGTTGTCGCGTTCGTCTTCCAGATACGTGGGATCGGGCAGGATGAGTTCGACGCCCGGCGTCATGTCCTCACGCCCGAACGTCACGCCGATATCGACGATAATCCATTGGCGCGCATCCGGCGGCCCATAGCCGTACGCGTTCAGGTTCATGCCGATCTCGCCCGAACCGCCGAGCGGCAGAAAGACCAGTTCGTCGTCAGGACGCGGCGTGCTCAAAACGTGCCGCCATTCCGCTTGAAGATTTCGAGCAGACCACGCGAGGTGAGGTCCTGATCGAAATGGTCGAACGCCGGAAACGCGCCTTCAAACAGCGAAGCCACGCCGCCGGTGGCGATCGTTTTCATCGGCCGGCCGTACTCCTCGCGAATGCGCCGGACAAGGCCCTCGATCATCTCGATCGATCCCCAATAGATTCCCGATTGCATGGCGCTGACCGTATCCTTGCCGATGACGCGGCCCGGATCGCGGATTTCCACGCGAGGCAGGCGCGCGGCCCGTTCGTGCAACGCCTGCAGGGAAAGATTGATCCCCGGCGTGATGACGCCGCCCTCGAACGCGCCATCGGCGGCCACGATGTCAAACGTCGTCGCCGTGCCGCTGTCGATGACGATGAGCGGTCCGCCATATTCGATAAAGGCGCCGATTGCGTTGACGAGCCGGTCTGCGCCGGCTTCGCTCGGCTTATCGATGCGCACCTCAATGCCGAGATTGAGCCCGTCTTCGCCAATCACCATCGGCTCGGCATTGATGTAGCGGCGCGAGAGATTGCGCAGGTTGAACAGCGCCTGCGGCACCACCGTTGAGATGATGCACGATTTGATATCGCTGAAGACAAGCCCGCTGAGGCCCATGATCTGGTTGAGCCAAGGCGCGTACTCGTCGGCCGTGCGCGTGGTGTCGGTCGAGGAGCGCCATTGCGCGCGCCATTGCTTGCCATCGTGGATGGCGAATTTTGTATTGGTATTGCCGACGTCGATTGCAAGCAGCATGGCCGCGCCCCCTTAGGCCGCTTCGGAGAGTAGCACATCGCCGGCGGCGATGAGACGCCGGCCCGCCGCGGTGTCGAACTCAAGTTCGCCGCGTGGCGAGAGGCCGGCGATGCGCCCCTCCAGCGTCTCCGTCCCCTGCACCACGCGCGCCGGCTGACCAAGGCCGTGCGCACGCTTCAGCCAGGCTTGACGCAGCGGCTCGAAACCCGCGCGCGCGATGCGCCCTGCCCAGCCTTCGAGCTTCGGCCTCAGCGCCGCCAGAAAAGCTTCCGGCGAAGGCGCCGGCGCATCGGGCGGCAGCACCGCGCGCAAACTGGTGGTGCGCTGATCGAGCCCATCCGGCGCGGCGGCGAGATTGACGCCGAACGCCAGGGAAGCCCACGCCGCGCCCTGTCCGAGCGAACCGGAATCCAGCAGGATGCCCGAGATCTTCGCGCCATCGATCAGCACATCATTCGGCCATTTGAGCGCAACGCGACCGGCGCCGATGCTCTCTTCCAGCGTCTCGGCGATGGCGAGGCCCGCGGCGAACCCGAGCAAGGCGATCTCCGCCGGCGGGCGGTCGGTGGCGAAGAGATAGGTCGCCATCAGGTTGCCATCGAGCGAGGACCAGGCGCGCCCGCGCCTGCCGCGCCCCGCGGTTTGGATGCGTGCAATAAGCCAGACCGGTCCCAACTCCCCACGCTCAGCGCGGCGGCGCGCCTCCAGCAAAGTGGAGTCGATCTCGTCGAACGTCTCGACCGGCGCACCGGCGTCGAGCATCAGGACCGCTTCCTCAAAAACTCATCCGCACCGCTGTCTCGACCCAGTCTTGTAGCGCGCCAAGCACCAACACCAGGATCGGGAATGAAAGCGCGGCCGCGGCAAACGCGGTGACCGCGATGGTGCCGCTGGCCGGTTGCAGCGCGGGCGCCGCCGGCGAGAACCAAATGGAAGAGACCAGGCGCAGGTAATAAGCCGCCGCGATCACGGCGGCGATGCCGCCAAGCACGGCAAGCCAGGCCATGCCTGCGTCAACTGCTGCGAAGAACACAACCAGCTTGCCGATAAAGCCGGCCAACGGCGGCACGCCGGCGATGGAGAAAAGCAGCATCGTGAAGAGCGCCGCCATCCAGGGCCGAGACTGCGCCATGCCGGCGAGGTCGGCCACCGTTTCGGCGGGTTCGCCGGCGCGGCGCATGGCCAGGATCAGCGCGAAAATGCCGATCGTCGCCGGCAGATAGAGCGCGAGATAAACCAGCGCCGCCACTGGTCCCCGATCCACGCCGCTGGCGAGACCCATCAGCACGAAGCCCATATTGGCAATTGAGGAATACGCCATCAGGCGCTTCAAATTGCTCTGCAGCAGCGCCGCGACCGAACCCCAAACCATCGAGATCGCCGAGAGCGCGGCGACGACTTGGCGCCACTGATCTTCCAGTCCGACGAACGGATCGTAGAGCACGCGCGCCATCAACGCGACGGCTGCGACTTTCGGCGCAGCGGCGAAGAAGGCCGTCACAGGCGTTGGCGAGCCCTCGTAGACGTCCGGCGTCCACATATGGAACGGCGCAGCGCTCATCTTGAAGCCAATGGCGCACAGCATGAGAACAATGCCGAAGATGAGCCCGATGCCGCCCGCGCCTTCGCTCACGGCCGCGCCGATCGCGTCGAAATGGATCGAGCCGGTGAAGCCGTACACGAACGAACTGCCGAACAGTAGGATGCCGGAGGCGATCGCGCTCAAGATGAAGTACTTGAGCCCCGCTTCCGACGAGGTCGCGTTATCGCGCCGCCAGGCCGCGAGCACGTAGCCCGACAGACTCTGCAATTCGACGCCGATATAGAGGCTGATCAGATCCTGCGCCGAGACCATGACGAACATGCCGAGCGTCGACAGCACAATCATGATCGGAAACTCGAACCGCTCTTCCTTGATGCGGCGGAAGTGATCGGCGCCGAGCGCCAGCGTCGCCGCGGCGGAGAGCCCGATCAGCACCTTGGCGAAGACGCCAACGCCGTCGATCACCATTGCGCCCTGCAGGATACTGACCGGCGCCGCCGGCCTGAACACCACCGCAGCTGCGGCGGCGCCGATAAGCACCAGAACGCCCAAGCCCGACAGCAACGTCGATGAGCGGTCCTTGGCCCAGGCGCCGATAAGCACGGCGATCAGTGCAAAGCCCACCAGCAGCAATTCCGGCCGCGCGAGCGGCAAGCTGTTCGTCAGATCAACGAGCGGCGCGTTCATGGCGCGGCTCCCACATAGGCCGAAGAAATGGCTTCCGCGGAAAGCCGGGTGAAGTCGAGCACGTAAGCGGGCGCCAGGCCCATCAGCAGCGTCGCTATGACGAGCGGGATGAACATCACCCACTCACGCGTATCGAGGTCCAGGATGCCGTCGAGCTTGGGGTTTTCGATCACGCCGAAGGCGACCTTGCGATAGAGCGTCAGCGCATAAGACGCCGAGAAGATGATGCCGAGACACGCGCCCGCCGCGGTCCAGGCGTTCACTTGAAAAGTGCCGACCATGGTCAGGATTTCACCAGGAAAACCGCTTGTGCCTGGCAGGCCGACATTGCCCATCGTGAACAAGAGGAAGATCGCCGCGTAAACCGGCATTCGGTTCACGAGCCCGCCATAGAACGCGATTTCCCGCGTATGCATGCGATCGTAAATAACGCCCACACACAAGAAGAGCGCGCCGGAAATAACGCCGTGCGAGAGCATCTGGAAGATCGCGCCCTGGATGCCCTGCTCGTTGCCGGCGAAGATGCCCATGGTGACAAAGCCCATGTGCGCAACCGACGAGTAGGCGATCAGCTTCTTCATATCGAGCTGGCGGAACGCCACCAGCGACGCATAGACGATGGCGATGACGCTGAGCGCAAACACCAGAGGCGTGAAGAAGTGCGACGCGTCCGGGAACATCGGCAGCGAGAAACGCAGGAAGCCGTAGCCGCCCATCTTCAAGAGGATCGCGGCCAGCACGACCGACGCCGCCGTCGGCGCTTCGACGTGCGCGTCCGGCAGCCAGGTGTGCACCGGCCACATCGGCATCTTCACTGCGAACGAAGCAAAGAACGCGAGCCAGAGCCAAATCTGCAGGTTCGTATCGAACCCGGTAGTCTGCGCGTAGGCGGTGATCTCCGGGATGCTAGCGGTGCCGACGATCGCAATGATCGCTACGATCGCCACCAGCATCAGCAGCGAGCCTAGTAGCGTGTAGAGGAAGAACTTGAACGCCGCATAGACGCGGCGCTCGCCGCCCCAAACCCCGATCAGGATAAACATCGGGATGAGGCCGCCCTCGAAGAAGAGATAGAAGAGGACGATGTCCTGCGCGCAGAAAACGCCGATCATCAGCGTCTCCAGCAGCAGGAAAAGCACCATGTAGCTCGACACCTGCTTCTCGATCGACCAGCTGGCGAGAATGCAGAGCGGCGTCAGGAACGTCGTCAGCAACAGCAGCGACATGGCCAGCGAATCGACGCCCATGGCGTAGCTCGCGCCAAACGCCCATGGAATATTCTCGGTCAGCTGGAAGCCCGGCTGGTTCGGATCGAACGCGGCGAACGCGACCAGCGAAACCACGAACGTCGCGATGGTGATGATCAGCGTCAGCAGCTTGACGCCGTTATCGTAACCGGCGTTCGCGCCGCGCAGCGCCCCGCGCGACAAAAGGATCAGCAGTGCGCCCGCCGCAGGCAGGTAGGTGACGATGGAAAGCAGCGGCCAGCCCGCCATGAACTCGCTCATAGCGCGCCTCCCAGGCCAGCGTAGATGGCGTAGGCGCCAAAGGCGACGGCAGCAATGAGCATGATGAAGCTGTAGTGATAGACGAAACCGGTCTGCACGCGCCGCAGCGCGCGTGAGAAGAAGCGCGACGATGCGGCGACGCCATCGGGGCCAAGCCCGTCGATAATCTTACGGTCCCCCACCTTCCACAAGAAATCGCCGAGCGCGCGCGCGCCTTTGACGAAGATGAAGTCGTAGATCTCGTCGAAATACCACTTGTTGTAGAGGAAGGCCCACACCGGCCCCTTCGCCATCGCCTTGGCCGCGCCCGTCTTCCAGAGATAGAAGATCACAGCGCCCAAGAAGCCGATGATGGTGACGACAACTGGCGCCCAAAGCACCCAAGTCGGCGGGTGATGCGCACCCGCTTCGGCGTGCTCTGCTTCCGCCGGCGCCGCATGCTCGCCTTCGGCAAGCGCCGTCGGCGCTTCACCGTGCGCTGGCGCCGCCGTGCCATGCTCGGCGCCTTCGGCTGCGTGACTGGTCTCCGTGCCCGCGATGGCGCCCTGCCAGAACTCGGCCGAGCGATCGCCGATAAAGTACGGCGCGAAGATGACGCCGGCGAACACCGCCCCGATCGCCAGGATCGCCAACGGCCCGGTCATGATCGCCGGAGATTCATGCGCGGGCGCCGCACCCGGGGCGTGATGCGCGTGCGCGTCGTGGCCATGCGTGTCGGCATGCGCAGCCGGCGAAGTTTCTTCCTCGTGGCCTTCCTGCCCGTGACCGTGCCCATGCTCTGCATGATGCGCGGCGCCGCGGTACGTGCCTTCGAAGGTCATGAACATGAGGCGCCAGGAATAGAAGCTGGTCAGCAGCGCCGCGGTGACGCCGCACCAGAACGCAAACTGCCCGCCCAGTACGCCCGCTTCCCCCGCCGCCCAGGCGCTCTCAATCGCCGCGTCTTTCGAGAAGAAGCCGGCAAGACCGATTTGCGTGCCGGGGATGCCGATGCCTATCAGCGCCAGCGTGCCGATCAGCATCATCGCCCAGGTGAACATCATCGGTTTGCGGACCGCGCCCATGTTGCGCATGTCCTGCTCGTGGTGGAGGCCGTGGATCACCGAGCCTGCGCCCAGGAACAGCAGCGCCTTGAAGAAGGCGTGGGTGAAGAGATGGAACATCGCCGCGCCATAAGCGCCGACGCCGGCGGCGAAGAACATGTAGCCGAGTTGGCTGCAGGTCGAATACGCGACGACGCGCTTGATGTCGTTCTGCGCGAGGCCCACCGTCGCGGCGAACAGCGCCGTCGTTGCGCCAATGACCGTGACGATCCCCGAAGCGATCGGCGCCAGCGCGTAAAGATCGCCGCAGCGGCTCACCATGAAGACGCCGGCGGTGACCATGGTCGCCGCGTGGATCAGCGCCGAGACCGGCGTCGGGCCTTCCATCGCGTCCGGCAACCAGACGTGCAGGAAGAACTGCGCCGACTTGCCCATCGCGCCGATGAAGAGGAGCACGCTCACAACTTCCACAGCCCGCGCCTGCAGCGCGCCGACGCCCAGCATCAGCTCGGGATTCGCCGCGGCCGCCGCGAACACCTCGTCGAACTGGATCGAACCGTAGGCGAAGAAGGCCGCCATGATGCCGAGCGCAAAGCCAAAATCGCCGACGCGGTTGGTCACGAACGCCTTGATCGCCGCGTCATTGGCGCTGCGCTTCTGATACCAGAAGCCGATCAGCAGGTACGACGCTACGCCCACGCCTTCCCAGCCGAAAAAGAGCTGCAGGAAGTCGTTCGCCGTCACCAGCGCCAACATCGAGAAGGTGAAGAATGAGAGGTAGGACAAGAACCGCGCCCGGTGCGGATCTTCGCTCATGTAGCCGATGGAATAGACGTGAACCAAGAAGCTGACCGTGTTCACGACCACCAGCATCACCGCTGAGAGCGCATCGATCCGAACGCTCCAGATCGAGGTGAAGCCAGCAACGTCAACGAAGCGGAACAGCTCGATGACGCGCTCGTGGCCCTCGCCCCAGACGAAATCGATAAAGATTGGCCAGGAGAGCACCAGCGACAGGCCGATCGAAGCGGTGGTCACCGCCATGGCGATCTTGTCGCCGATATAGCGCTGCAACAGACCGGCGAACGCCGCTGCGAAGAGCGGGCCGAGTACGATCAGGACTTCAGGTGAGAACTGCACGCCTTCAGCCCCGCATCTGGTTGATGTCTTCGACCGCGATGTCGCCGCGGTTGCGGAAGTAGGTAACGAGGATGGCAAGGCCCACCGCGGCCTCGGCGGCGGCGACAGTCAGCACCATCATGGCGAAGATCTGCCCCTCAAGATTCTGCAGATAGGCCGAGAACGCGACCAGGTTGATGTTCACCGCGAGCAAAATGAGCTCGATCGACATCAGGATGATGATGACGTTCTTGGCGTTGGCGAAAATGCCGAAGACGCCGATCGTGAAGAGAGCGGCGGCGACGAACAGGTAATGTGCGAGCGTGATTTCCATCAGCCGATCCCCTGCCCCGGCCGCACGTCCTTAAGCTCGACAGCGTCGGCGCGGCGCCGGCCGATCTGACTCGCCGCATCCTGTTTGCGCACGCCTGGGCGATGGCGGAGCGTCAGCACAATGGCGCCGATCATCGCCACCAGCAGCACAATGCCGGCGAGTTGGAACGCCAGCAGATAATCGGTGTAGAGCACCAGGCCGATGGCTTCCGCGTTGGTGACATCGGACTCAAGCGGCCCCAGCGCGATCGGCGCCCCGCCCGCGGAGGAAGCGGCGCTCCCCACCAGAACGAACTCCGCCATCAACGCCACGGCGATGACGATGCCGATTGGCAGGTACGAGAGGAAGCCGCGCTTCAGTTGGCCGAAGTCGATGTCCAGCATCATCACGACGAACAGGAAAAGCACCGCGACCGCGCCGACATAGACAACGACCAGCAGCATCGCCAGGAACTCCGCGCCGAGCAGCACGAACAGTCCCGCCGACGTGAAGAACGTCAGGATCAGGAACAGCACCGAGTGCACCGGATTGCGCGCAGCGACGACCGCGAACGCGGAAATCACCACGACCGCAGCCAGCACATAAAAGGCGATCGCCGCCAGCATCCGTTCCGCTCTCCCAGTCCGATGGCGCCGTCTCTTCTGCGTCGGCGCGTCGATGCGGCGCGCTCCTACCTGTAGGGCGCGTCCAGTTCCAGATTCTTCGCGATTTCGCGTTCCCAGCGGTCGCCGTTCGCGAGCAACTTTTCCTTGTCGTAGAAGAGCTCTTCGCGCGTTTCCGTGGCGAACTCCAGGTTCGGCCCTTCCACGATCGCATCCACGGGGCACGCCTCCTGGCAGTAACCGCAATAGATGCACTTGGTCATGTCGATGTCGTAGCGCGTGGTGCGGCGCGAGCCGTCTTCCCGCGGCTCAGCCTCGATGACGATGCATTGTGCCGGGCAGATCGCTTCGCAGAGCTTGCAGGCGATGCAGCGCTCTTCGCCGTTCGGATAGCGGCGCAAGGCATGTTCGCCGCGGAAGCGCGGGCTCTGCGGATTGCGCTCGTACGGGTAATTGATCGTCGCCTTGCGGCGGAAGAAGTACTTCATACCGAGGGCAAAGCCCCCGATCATGTCCAGCATCAGCGCCCCTTTGGCGGCTTGGAGCAAACGCGACATCTCTTAGCCTCCCGCCATGGTGCTGGTTCCGGCCGGGGCCATGAAGGTGACGTAATAGCCAATCGCCACTACCGCCGCGAGCGCGGTCGGCAAGAAGATCTTCCAGCCGATGCGCATCAGCTGATCGTACCGGTAGCGCGGCACGATCGCCTTCACCATCGCGAACATGAAGAACTGGATCCAGATCTTCACGTAGAAGATCAGCATGGCGACAGCGCCGGTCCAGAACGGGTTGAGCCCGAGGCTCTCCACCGGCCCCCACGGCAAGTGCCAGCCGCCGAGGAAGAGGATGTTCACCATCGCGCACATGAGCACGATGTTGAGATATTCCCCGATCATGAAGAGCAGATACGGCGTCGACGAATATTCGACCTGGTAACCCGCAACGAGTTCGGACTCCGCTTCCGGCAAGTCGAAGGGCGGTCGGTTGGTCTCCGCCAGCGCCGAAACGAAGAACATCACCAGCATCGCCAGCATGACAATTCCGACCAGGATGTTGCCCGGGAAGTCGGCGATGTCGAACAGGCGGAAACCGTGCCAGGCCCAGATGCCGTCGCGCTGCGCATCGACGATCGTGGTCAGATTGAGCGAGCCGACCAGCAGCAGCACGGTGATGATGATGAAGCCGATCGAGACTTCGTAGCTCACCATCTGCGCCGCCGAACGGAGCCCCCCGAGAAACGGATACTTCGAGTTCGAAGCCCACCCGCCCATGATGATGCCGTAAACGCCGAGCGAGCTGATGGCGAAGAGGAAGAGAATGCCGACGTTCAAGTCGGACACCACGATCCCGGGCCCCCACGGCACCACGGCCCAGCCGACAAACGCCAGCACGAACGTAATCAGCGGCGCGAGGATGAACACGGTCTTGTTCGCACCAGCGGGAATGACGATTTCCTTGAACACGAACTTGAAGAAGTCCGCGAAGCTTTGCAGCAGCCCGAACGGACCGACGACGTTCGGCCCCTTGCGCAGCTGCACCGCCGCCCAGACCTTGCGGTCGAACAGCAACAGGAACGCGAGCGACACCAGCAGCAGGATCATGATGGCGAGGATTTGCCCCGTCTTCATGAGCGTCCATTCCCACTCGATGGGGAGCTGGATCAGCGGAACGAAGTCGGCGTTCGGATTCATTCCGCAGCCACCTTGAAGCCGCCAGCGCGCTGGCGCGAGCACTCGGCCATCGTCTTCGAGGCGCGGGCGATCGGGTTGGTCAGGTAGAAGTCGTCGATCGCGGTCCGGAACGGCGCGCTCGAAATCTGGCCTTCGGCGCCGAGCTTGGCCGGATCGAAGCCAGCGGCGTCCACCGCGCCCGGCGCATAGCCGGCTTGGCCGAAGCTCGGATGATCGGCGACCATCTTGGCGCGCAGCTGATCGAGCGAGTCATATGGCAGTGTCTTGCCCATGACCGCGGAGAGCGCGCGCAGGATGGTCCAATCTTCTTTGGCCTCGCCCTTCGGGAACGTCGCGCGCACGCCGTACTGCACGCGGCCCTCGGTGTTCACCCAAGTGGCGTTCTTTTCCGTGTACGCGGCCGCCGGCAGGATAATATCGGCGCGATGCGCGCCCGCATCGCCGTGTGTGCCGAGATAGATCACCGTGCCGCTCTTCGGCAGCTCAACCTCATCGACGCCGAGCAGGAAGAGCGTATCCATGCCGCCCTTCAGCATTTCGCGTGCGCTTTTGCCGCCGGCGCCGGGCAGGAAGCCGAGATCGAGCCCGGCGACGCGCGAAGCCGCCGTGTGCAGCACGTTGAAGCCGTTCCAGCCTTCGCGCACCAGCGTCGCCGCCGCCGCGAGCTTGCCGACGGAATTGAGGATCGCCGCACCGTCTTCACGCGCCAGCACGCCGGCGCCGACGATCACCATCGGCTTTTGCGCCACGCGCAGTTTCTCGACAGTCTTGTCGCGCTCGCGCACGTCCGCGAAGGTCGCGCCGAGGTGCGCATAGGGATAGCTCAGATCGACCGCCTCGCCGATCAGCGCAACTTCCGCGCCGCGCAGCCAGGCCTTACGGATGCGCGCATTCAGCACCGGCGCTTCGAGGCGCGGGTTCGCGCCGATCAGCAGGATGGCGTCGGCTTCATCGATGCCGGCGATGGTGGAGTTGAAGAGATAGCCCTGACGCGGCGCGCCGCCGAGTGCACTGCCATCGGCGCGGCAATCGGTGTTCGGCGAGCCAAGCGCGCGGAAGAGATCGAGCGTCGCCTTCATGCTTTCGGCGCACGCCAGATCGCCGGCAACGGCGCCGATGCGCGCCGGATCGCCAGAGAGCGCCTTAGCCGTCGCGGCGAGCGCTTCGTCCCAGCTGGCGGGACGAAGTTTGCCGTTTTCGCGAATGTAGGGTCGATCGAGGCGCTGACGCGAAAGCCCGTCTTCGGCATAGCGAGTCTTGTCCGAGATCCACTCCTCGTTCACCTCTTCGTTCACCCGCGGCAGCACGCGCAGCACGGTATCGCCGCGCGCATCGACGCGGATGTTGGAGCCCAGCGCATCCATCACGTCGATGGAATTGGTCTTCGAAAGCTCCCATGGCCGCGCATTGAAGGCGTAGGGCTTCGATGTCAGCGCGCCCACTGGGCAAAGATCGATCACATTGGCGGAAAGCTCGCTCGTGAGCGAAGCTTCCAGATACGTCGTGATCTCCATGTCCTCGCCGCGGCCGGTGGCGCCGATCTCCGGCACGCCAGCGACCTCCGTGACGAAGCGGACGCAGCGCGTGCACTGGATGCAGCGTGTCATCACCGTCTTCACCAGCGGGCCCATGAACTTCTCTTCGACCGCGCGCTTGTTCTCATCGAAGCGCGAGCCGCCGCGGCCATAGGCGACCGACTGGTCCTGCAGGTCGCACTCGCCGCCCTGGTCGCAGATCGGGCAATCGAGCGGGTGGT
>JAEYPY010000088.1 GCA_023410295.1 Pseudomonadota bacterium
GAGCAAGGACGGCCGCGTCATCGATCAGATCGCGAACGTCGTCGCCGCGATCAAGACCAACCCGAATTCACGCCGCCACATCGTCAGCGCCTGGAATCCGGCCGAGGTCGATCAGATGGCGCTGCCGCCGTGCCATTGCCTGTTTCAGTTTTTCGTCGCCGACGGAAACCTGAGCTGCCAGCTCTACCAGCGCAGCGCCGACGTCTTCCTCGGCGTGCCGTTCAACATCGCGTCTTACGCGCTGTTGACGCAAATGATGGCGCAAGTGACAGGCCTCCAGCCTGGCGAGTTCGTGCACACGTTTGGCGATGCGCACCTCTATCACAACCACTTCGACCAAGCGCGCCTACAACTCACGCGCACGCCGTACCCGCCGCCGCAAATGCTGATCAACCCAGAGCGCAAAGACATCTTCGCCTTCGAGTACAGTGACTTCAAACTCGAAGGCTACCAAGCGCATCCGACGATTAAGGCGCCGATTGCGGTTTAGCGTCCCCCGCGTCGCCACGGATACCCTCTCCCTAACCGGGAGAGGGGACGAAGAGTGGCAAGGCGGCGTAAGAGCAAGTCATGAAACCCCGCGAACTCCTCGCCACAGCGCAAATCCCCGGCGGGGATGAACTGCGCCTCTACAAGCGCGACACCGACTTCATCATCGCGCTCGGCGCCAACGAGCTGATGTCGAGTCGCTCGAGTGGCTCTGAAGAAGCGCTCGCGCTGCTTACCATCGATCGCCTCCAAACCGAGGCGCCGCATCTGCTCATCGGCGGTTACGGCATGGGTTTTACATTGCGCGCCGCGCTCGCGCGTCTCGGCCCCCAGGCGCGCTGCACCGTCGTTGAACTCGTGCCGGAAATCATCGACTGGGCGCGCGGGCCGATGGCGGCGCTGACCGCGGGCTGTCTCGACGATCCGCGCGTCGATCTGGTTATACGCGACGTTGCAAGGGCGATCCGCGGCGCCGAGCGCGCTTATGATGCAATCCTGCTCGATGTCGATAATGGTCCCGACGGCCTGACGCGCGCCGACAATGACGAGATCTATTCAACGCACGGCCTGGTCGCGGCGAAGAAGGCGCTGAAGCCCGGCGGCGTGCTGGCGATCTGGTCGGCCGGCCCGGACGAAAAGTTCGCGCGCCGTTTGAAGCACGCCGGTTTTGACGTGGAAGAAGTCATGGTGCGCGCCGGCCGCGGCGGCAAAGGCGCCCGGCACATCATCTGGTTCGCGCGCCGCTAGATCGCAGCCACGTCCGGCACGACCATGTGCGTGATCTTCTGCACCTCCGCCCGCGCGCCATCCACACTGAGCGGCGTGAACTTCACCGTTACCCCGACCATCTGCGCCTCGACCTCGCACTTCATCACCAGCACGTCGCCGGCGCTGGCCGTGAAGGCCGAGCCTTCACCATCGCCGGGCTTCTTGTTCGTGCCCGTATAGCCGGCGATGCGATGCGCGCCGGGCGCCAGCAGCAGGCGTGTGAAGCGCGGACTCTTCAGTTGCGCAACCTCGTGTCCGTCGATCAGCACGTTGACGCCAACCGCGCGGCCGACGAACTGGTTGCGGAAGACATAGAGCGCGGCCTTGTCCGCAACCGGCGCGAAGGTGAGCGCTTCGGCCCGCTGCTCGGGCGCAGCGTCGGCGATCTTCCGGTTGGTCTGCAAGTTGCGGAAAACGATCACGCCGCCGACCACGAGGCCGATCAGCGCGATGATCATCATAAATTCGCCGCCAAGCAGCGAGCGCAGCACGAAGTAGATGGCCAATCCAGCAAGGAGCGCGAGGCCATAGACGATAAAATTGCGTGACATGGCGCCATCCTTACGGATGACGCGGCGAGGCGCCAAGGCTAGAACGGCTCGCGTGACTTCCAAACTTACCCTTGTCGTCGCTGTCGCAAAGAACGGCGTCATCGGCCGTGACGGCCAGCTGCCGTGGCGGCTTTCCTCCGACATGAAGCGCTTCAAGGCGGATACGATGGGCAAGCCGGTGCTGATGGGGCGCAAGACGTGGGAGAGCCTGCCGAAGCGGCCGCTTGCCGGGCGCCAAAACCTCGTGCTGACGCGCGACGCCAGTTACGTCGCCGAGGGCGGCTGGGTTTACACTGATCTTCCCGCCATGATCGCGGCGGGTCGCGCCATGGCCGCAGCTTCGGGCGCCAAGGAAGTCTGCGTCATCGGCGGCGCGCAGCTCTACAACGCCACGCTGCCGCTGGCCGACCGCATCGTGCTCACGGAGGTCGATCTGGCGCCTGAGGGCGACGCGTTTCTGAATTTCGACCTATCAAGCTGGCGCGAGGTAAGCCGCGAAGCGGTAGCGCGCGGCGAGAAAGACGATGCAAATTTCGTTGTGCGGGTGTTGGAGCGCTAGATGGAGATCGAAATCATCGCAGAGGGCCTCGAATTTCCCGAAGGTCCGATCGTCATGCCGGACGGCAGTGTCATCCTGGTTGAGATCAAGCGTCAAACGCTAACGCGCGTCTGGAAAGGCCGCAGTGAAACGATCGCCCATCTCGGCGGCGGACCGAACGGCGCGGCGTTCGGTCCAGATGGCGCCATCTACGTCTGCAACAATGGCGGCTTCGCTTGGCACGAGGCAAGCGGCCTCACGATTCCGGGACATGCGGCCAAGGACTATGAAACCGGCCGCATCGAACGCGTCGATCTCGCCACCGGGAAAGTCGAGCGCGTTTATGAAAGCGTCGGCGAGCACAAGCTGCGCGGCCCGAACGACATCGTATTCGATAGAAGCGGCGGCTTCTGGTTCACCGATCTCGGCAAAGGCTGGGCGCGCCAACGCGATCGCGGCGGGCTCTATTACGCCAAGCCGGATGGTGCACTGATCAAGGAAGCGGCCTACGGCCATGTCGGTTTGAACGGCGTCGGCCTCTCGCCGGACGAGCGCGTCGTCTATTGCGCAGAAACCGAAACCGGCAAGCTCTGGGCCTTCGACATCACCGGCGAAGGCGAAGTTGCCCCCGGCGCGCTTGGCGGAGCAGGGCGCGTCGTCGCCGTGCAACCATATCACTGTTATTTCGACAGCCTCGCCGTGCAAGCCAATGGCGATGTTTGTGTCGCCACGATCTTGAACGGCGGCATAACTACAATCACGCCGGCGGGCGCCTCAACGCACATGCCGTTCCCCGATCCCATTACGACCAACATCGCCTTCGGCGGCGCCGACATGCGCGATGCCTACGTCACCCTCTCCGGCACAGGCAAGCTCGCGAAGATGCGCTGGCCCGAGCCAGGGCTGAAGCTCAATTTTGCGCCGGCCTGAGCGGAGCGGAGCGACATGATCATCGTCCACCACCTCGAAGAATCCCGCTCCCAGCGCGTGCTCTGGCTGCTCGAAGAACTGGGACTCGATTACGAAGTGAGCCGCTATGCGCGCAATGCGCAAACGCGCCTGGCGCCGCCCGAGCTGAAAGCGATCCACCCGCTCGGAAAGTCGCCGGTGCTTGAGCGGGACGGAAAGATCTACGCCGAGAGCGGCGCCATCATTGAATACTTCGCCGAGACCGAAGCCGGCGGAAAGCTCGCCATCCCACCCGGTGATCCGGCGCGCGCGGATTATCTCTACTGGCTCCACTTCGCCGAGGGTTCGGCGATGCTGCCGCTGCTTTTGAAACTCTATGTCGGGCTACTCGGCGACGCCGGTGCGCCGTTGATGCAGATGCGGATCGAGCCGGAAATCGAGGCGCATCTGGCGCACGCCGATCGGGCGCTGGCCACGAGCGATCATTTCGTTGCCGGCCGTTTCACCGCCGCGGACATTCAGATGAGCTTCGTGCTCGACGCCGCCGCCCAGCGCGGCGGGCTTGAGCGCTTTCCAAACCTCACCCGCGCCCGCGCCGCTAACCAGACGCGCCCGGCTTGGCGGCGCGCGTTGGATAAGGGCGGACCTTACAAGATGGGCGCGAGCTGAGCCGGCGTGGCAAAGGAGCTCATCTTGAGCTTATCGAAGGAGACGCGGGCCAAGAACACTGGACTTTCGGTGCAACGCACTGAATCTCTGCGCCGACGGAGAAAATATGCGCACGCGTGACTGTAAGATCGTTGCCACCATGGGCCCCGCCAGCGATCCGCCGGAGCGGTTGGCGATGCTGATCGAAGCGGGCGTCGATTGCTTCCGGCTCAATTTCAGCCATGGCGAGCGCGAGGATCACGCGCGGCGCATGCAGGCGATCCGCGCGGCTGAAGAAAAAGCAGGCGCGCCGGTCGCCGTGTTCGCCGACCTGCAAGGGCCCAAGATTCGCGTCGGCACGTTCAAGGACGGCCAAACCAAGCTTCGTTTCAACGATATCGTCACGCTGGAAGCGTCCGAAGAGCTCGGCGATGGCCATCTCATTCGCTTGCCGCACACCGAGCTCGTGAACGCCCTGGAGGTTGGCGACATCCTGAAGCTCGACGACGGCAAGATGCAGCTCAGCGTGATCGAGCGCGGCCGCAACCAGGTGAAAGCGCGCGTCGATTTCGGCGGCGTGCTGAAGAACCAGAAGGGCGTCAACGTCCCCACGCGCCGCATTCCAATTTCGGCGCTGACGCCGAAGGACCGCGAAGATCTTGCCTACGCGCTCGATCTGGGCGTCGACTACATCGCGCTTTCCTTCGTGCAGCATCCCGAGGACGTGCGCGAGGCGCGCGAACTGATCGGCGACCGCGCCGGGATTATTTCAAAGATCGAGAAGCCCTCCGCGTTGGAGCAGATCGACGCCATCGTCGAACTTTCCGACGCGGTGATGGTCGCGCGCGGCGATCTCGGCGTCGAGCTGCCGCCCGAGCAGGTGCCGATCGCGCAGCGCAAAATTATCCGCGCCGCCCGGGCAGCCGGTCGGCCAGTGATCGTCGCCACGCACATGCTCGAAAGCATGGTCGAAGCGGCGACGCCGACGCGGGCCGAAGCATCCGATGTCGCGACCGCGGTTTATCAGGGCGCCGACGCTGTCATGCTCTCGGCCGAAAGCGCCGTCGGCCGCCATCCGCAAAGCGCTGTCGCGATCATGGATCGCATCATCCGCGCCGTGGAGGACGACGATGCGTATTGGTCCTCGCTGCCGCGCGATATGACGCCGCCGCAAGACACAACCGCCGACGCCATTGCGCTTTCCGCGCGCCACATCGCCGACGTGATCGGCTGCGCCGCCGTTGTTGCTTTCACCGCCACCGGCTCCACCGCCATCCGCGTCGCGCGTGAGCGGCCGCGCTGTGGCATCGTCGGCTTGACGCCAGTGCTGGCGACAGCGCGGCGGTTGGCGCTGGTGTGGGGCGTGCGCAGCCGTGTCACCGATGACGTCACCAGTGTCGAAGACATGGTCGAGAAGGCGGACAAAGCCGTGCGCGCGCTCGGCGTCGCCGGCCCGGACGACCGCGTGGCCATCATCGCCGGCATCCCCTTCGGGCGGGCGGGGAAGACGAATATGATCCGCGTGCTGAGACTGGAGTAGCGTCAGATCACGGAGCGATCGTGTACGGTGGCTTTGGTGGCCAGCGAGAAGCGCGGATCGGGCTCGCGGCCGTGGAGCACCAAGTCCGCCATCAGTCGTCCGACTTCGGGCCCGTGCTTGAAGCCGTGGCCGGAGCCGCCGCCGAGCAAGAAGACGCCGTCGTGCGTTGGATGGCGATCGATCAAGAAGTCGCCGTTCGACGAATTTTCGTACTGACACACGCGAAATTCGCTGAACGGCCGCTCCGCCAGCGCCGGGAAGCGCCGCGCCACAAAGCTGCGCAGCAGCGCCATGCCGGCTTCGCTCATGCGGCGGTCGCCGCTATCGGGATCGAATGTCCCGCCGTGCGTATCGCGCGCCAGCTTAAAGCCGCGCGCTTCGAGATTGGGGAAGCCGTAATAGAGATCGCCGCCGTTGAAGTCTGCCCAGCCGGGCAGGGCGACGCCTTCGAAACGATCGTCGCCGTCCGGCGGCGCAATGAAGGCGATCTCCTGACGGGTGACGAAGATGCGCTGACCGAGCAGTTCCGGAAACACTTTTGGCAACCAAGGGCCGCATGCGTAGACGATGGCATCGGCGTTCAGCGTCTCACTATCTAGCCGCACGCTATGCCCATCCGCACCGGGCTCTGCATGCGCCAAGCGATAGTCGCCGCCCGAGGCGGCAAAGCGTGTGACCAATTCCTGCACCGCGCGGCGCGCCATTAGCGCGCCGAACTCCGGTTCGTACATGCCGAACGCGACGCCACTGAAATCGATCTGCGGCCAGCGCCGTTGCAGCGCCGCTTGATCCAGTTGTTCCAGCGGTAGCCCAAGCTCCTCGTGCACGGCGATGGAGTCGCGCGCGTAGTCGACCATCTCATCAAAGAAGAAGAGCACGCCAACTTGATGGAAGAGCGGCAGCGCCGAGCGGCGCGAGAGCGCGACCCACTCGCGCAGCGATGCATGCGCCATGCGCGAATAGATCGCGTCGCGCCCATAGGCGGCGCGGGTCATGCGGCTTTCG
The DNA here is from genome assembly GCA_023410295.1 of Pseudomonadota bacterium. Taxonomy (GTDB): domain Bacteria; phylum Pseudomonadota; class Alphaproteobacteria; order Caulobacterales; family Aquidulcibacteraceae; genus Vitreimonas. The sequence goes on from JAEYPY010000088.1 coordinate 6,449, forward strand.
CCGCCGGAGGAGGCGCGCGCATTGGCCGGGCCCATTTGATCGACCAGCAGCACGCGTTTGCCAGCGCGCTTCAGATGCGTCGCCGTCCAGGCGCCGAAGACGCCCGCGCCGACGACGACGGCGTCATACGATCGCCCGCTGGCCGGCGGCGTCGTGGTGCACGCGGCGGTCGCTGTGGCGGCTGCGGCGATGAGCGAGCGGCGTGTGATGTCCATGCGCATTTATCCCT
>JAEYPY010000111.1 GCA_023410295.1 Pseudomonadota bacterium
GGCTTTGTGGGTTATTGGGCGCCGCGGCGCCGCGCGCGCGACGGCGCCAAGGAGAGTGCGGGCTCAAAGCAGCTCTCGTTGTTTGATGCGGAGTTCACTGACGAGATTGCGCCGCCCGCCGAGATCAAGCCGCAGGCGCCGGCCAAACCTATCGCGGCAAGGCCGGCATTGAGTCGCCACGGCGCGCGGGCGATCGACGAGCGACCATCGCGCGTGCTTTGCGTGGGTGACATGCCTGCCTATTCGGACGAAGCGCATGAGAGCGTCGCTGCGGCGCTGGAGGCGCTGCCGCAGGCCCAGCTCTGGTTCACGTACAAGGACATCCAATCCCTTTTCGGCGTGTCGCGCGCGACGGTGGCGCGGCGCCTGCGCGAGAGCTTGGTCCCCGGCGTCCGGATGGCGGGCTCAAGCGTGATGGAAGACGCCGCCGTGCGGCGCTTCGACCGCGGCCAACTCAAATGGTTGCTCCTGGCCCTGCGCCACCGCCCGCGCCAGCAGGGGCGGTGAGCAGCGAGGCCAGACCGGCCCTTGCCGTGTCAGAAAAATCAATATATTTCTGACATAGAAAGGCGCTAAAGGCATATCTAAGTAATGGATTTACCAGCAAAAATAATGCGCCGCGTGCGAGGCCATGGTCGAGGGGGGATGATCTTTACCCCGGCCGACTTCGTAGACCTCGGCGCTCGGGCCGCGGTCGATCAGGCGTTGTCACGTCTGGTCAAGGCCGGAACCCTGCGCCGGGTGGGGCGGGGGCTCTATGACTGGCCGCGCCAAAGCAAGCTCTTGGGCGGGGATGCGCCCGCCGCCGCCGCCGATGACGTCGCCGCCGCCGCCGCCCGCCGCGTGGGCGCGACCGCAGCGCCCGACAATCTGGCGGCGGCCAATGCTCTGGGGCTCACCACCGCAGTGCTGTCGCGGCCCGCCTACATGGCCAGCCGAAAGCTTGGCGATCGCACGGTGGGCGGCTTGCGGGTCAAGTTTCGGCCGAGCGGCGCAAAGCTCGCGCCGCTTCTCAACACAGATGCGGCCGTGATCGTGCAGGCCTTGGCCTGGGCGCGCGACAGCGGTTTCGATCTCAATGAAGCGGCCGCGAAGATTGCGCGCACCGCCTCCGATGCGGCGACATCCGCGCTCGCCGCGAATCTGCGGCGCCTGCCCGTCTGGGCGCTTGGACCCGCGCGCGAGATCCTCAGCCGTGTCGCGTTGGCTGCCTGAAGCGTGCCGCCGCAGGGTCAGCAGCTATAAACCGGCCAAATATGGCCTCTTAAGTTGACATTTTCCCTTTAATAGGCCATATTTGGCCTCATGTTGAGGATTCCCTCTGAGCTTCTGAACGATCTAGGCCAGGCCATTCGCGCGCGCCGGGTCGCCTTTAACTACTCCCAGCAGGAGGCGGCTCGACGCGCTGGGATCGGCGTGCGGACTTTGCGGCGGATGGAAGCGGAAGGGCAGGGTACGATCGAAAGTCTGATCAACGTCGCGGTCGCGTTGCGGTGTGAGGATAGATTTGGCGATCTTTTCCCACTGCCGCCCGCGCGCAGCATGGATGAGTTGCTGCAGCAGCAGCAGCGTGAGGCCGTCGAACTCAAACGTCCTCAGCGCGCGCGGGCGCGCAAGGCGAAGCGACCATGAGACTCCCTCGCGGCGCACCTCTCAACATCGCGCTTGAATTCGACGTGACGCGTGCGCGCTTGCCGGTTGGGCGCCTCGCCCTGAGTGACTCTCTCGGACAACTTGAATGGTCGCCCGAACTCATAGCGAGCACGCTTAATCCGGCGGGGCTCTACTATCCGCCGGAGCCCGGACTTCACGCGGCGCGCACGCGGAATTTCAACGGGCTGCACGGGTTCCTGGCGGATGCCTTACCAGAAGGCTGGGGCTATCTCGTGATGCGCAAACGCCTCGCCAAGCTTGGCGTCGACATCGCGTCGCTCACTTCGGTTGAGCAATTGGCCCTCGTCGGTGAAACCGGCAGGGGCGCGCTCGTCTTTGAGCCGGCGACCACGCCGAGCGACAAGGTTGAGACGCTGGACCTCGATGCGCTGGCGGATGAAGCGGCGGTGATTTTGAGCGGTGACGACGGAGATCTCGCTGAAACATTGGCGAAGCTCGCTGGTGGCTCGGGCGGTGCGCGTCCCAAAGTCCACGTCGGTTTTGACGACGCGGGCAATGTTTCAGTTGGATCGGGTGAGATAGCGCCGGGCCACACGGCTTGGATCGTAAAGTTTCGCGCGCCCGAAGATCCCATTGATATCGGGCCGCTCGAATACGCCTACGCATCCATGGCGCGTGCGGCGGGCATCGATGTCCCAGAACACAAGCTCATCGCATCGAAGAAGGGGCCGGGCTATTTCGCGACGCGTCGCTTTGATCGGCCGCAACCTGGCGCGCGCCTCCACATGCTCTCGCTGTCGGGCGCGATCGAATCTCCGCCGCAAACACCCTCAAGCTACGATACCTTGCTGCGGGCCACGCGCGCGATCACGCGCCGAGCGGATGACGTTGCGGCCGCATTCCGGCGCATGGTGTTTAACGTTCTGGCGCACAACCGCGACGACCACACGCGCCAGCACGCGTTCCTGATGGAAGAGTCGGGCGACTGGCGCCTGGCGCCTGCGTACGACCTGACTTACGCGGCCGGTCCTGGCGGCGAGCATTATCTCGATGTCGAAGGCGAGGGGCGTAGGCCGACGCGAGCGCATATTGAGCAACTCGCCAAACGCCACGGCCTAACCGACAAGCAGACAAAGGTTGCGATTGACGAAGTACGCGCCGCGATCTCCGATTGGGAGGCCGTCGCCAAGCAAGCCGGAGTGAGCGTCGCGTCCGCGAACCTGGTCGGGCAAGCACAAGCGCGCGTGTTGGAGACATTTTGAAGACTGGCCGCGGGCTGCGCGGAACCATTTAGACGGCTACTCGCCTCAATCCGCCCCCGCTTTCGCCGCGCGACGGGGTCTAAAGCGGATGCGGTAGGGAATCAGCACCATGCCCGCGATAACCGATAGCAGCGTGATCGCCGTGACGATGATGATGAGCGGGTGATTGAAGTCCTCGTGGTTTTGCCAATCCATGATGTGCAGCGCCCAAAGCGTATCGTACACGCGCCACAAATCAGAACGCCGTGCGGTGACCGCGCCGGTGTTCTGCGCGACATACACGGAAAGCTCGCCATCAGGGAATTGCACGCGCCAAGCGGGTAGGGCGCCGCGATACTCCGGCGATTCTTCGCTGACGAGGGTGACGCTCGTGGGTTCCGACGTGAGTGTGACGTGAGCACGAGCAACCGCGCTCGCTTGCTCGGCGCTGAGCGGTGACAGGCGTTGAAGCGTATTGGCGTCAAAGAGGATCGGCGGCGCGTTGGCGAATTCCGCGACGATGACTTGGCCCGTCGCGCGTCTTTCGATTGTGAGTTTCGTTGGCGCCGCTTCTTGATCGCCCCGCAAATTCGCCAGAGGCGCCAAAGTGGCGGTGGCAATGGCTTGAGCCTGCGCAGGCCGGATCAGGTTTTCGCTGCGTATCTGTTCGATCGGGAAAAGTGTGAAGAAGAGGCCGCTGACGACCCAAAATACGATCTGGACGCCCACGAGCAGCGCGAGCCATTTGTGTACGAAGGATGCAAGGCGTGCGAGCGACATGAACTTCCCCCCAATCGAAAATCTACGGTGCCGGCGGCCCCGTTAAACTTGTTGCTGCGGCGACCGCGCCGAGCACAATGAGAAAGGCAAAAACGTCGAGACCAAGCGTTCGTTTGAGCGCGCGTTGCCCGGCTTCGGGAGCGGTGCGCAAACGCGCCGTGACGATCGTCTTGTTGTAGGCGCCGAGCGCCAAGGCAAAGCTGGCGGCGAGAAGCTTGCCGATCAGCAATTGGCCGTAAAGGCTCGTGACGAGTGCTGTCCATCCGCCAGCGAGTAGCAAAGCGAGCCAAAGTCCAAGTGCGAAAAGCATTGGGACGGCGAAAGTGGCGATGGCGGAGAACTGACTCACACGCGCAATGAGCGCCGCCGTCTCGTCAAGACCGGGCGACGGCCAGAGCGTGATAGGGCCCGCGAACCAGAAAGCGGCGATGATTACGTGCAGGGCCACGGCCCACGGCGCGAGTCCTGGAGAGTCCAGACCCTGACTATGTCCGGTGAGCGCGAAGGAAAGCGCCAACGCCACTGCGCCAATTGCGGCCGCGACCCTCGATCGCGTGCGCCAAGCTAAAGCAAGCGCGGTTGCACCGAAAGCGATTGCGGTCGAGCTGGGGCCAAGGGCGGGCCATGTCCATAACCACGTGTCGGCATCGGAGAATGCCTCGACGCCGCCTAATTGCAGGTTTGCAAGCCCCAACCGAAGCGCTGCGAAAAGTGCCGCAACCGCCGCCGCGAGGGTCGCGCTGCGCAACGTGCGCGAGAGACCCTCGCGCGCGACGATGTTCAAGCCCGCGTGCAGGCCAAGGCCCGCCGCCGTCAAAGCCGATCCGTAGAGCCCGAGCTTGATCGCAAACAGAACAGGCGCGAAGGGATCGGCTTCCACTAGCCCGCGACCGTGAAGTGAATGGCCCCCGGCATCACGTGACCATCATGGGACATCGCTCGCCACGAGATAGTGTAGGCGCCCGGCGCAAGCGCCGGCAGCGGAATGGTGAAGCTTGCCGCCATCGCGCGCGGCGGCGCGTAATTGAGCGCGATCTCGCGTCCCGCCGCGTTGGCGAGCGTCACGTTGGCGAGTCCCGTTGCAGCCGAGAAC
>JAEYPY010000128.1 GCA_023410295.1 Pseudomonadota bacterium
GGGGAGGGGGAGAGCCGCGCGGCGGGCGGAAGCGGTGATTAGGCCGCTTCTGTCTCGTCATTGGCCGCATCGACGACCTTCGGCTTGGCCTTGGGCGCGGATGCAGCACCGATCTCGATCTTGCGCGGCTTCATGATCTCGGGAAGCTCGCGGACGAGTTCGATGGTCAGGAGCCCGTTCTCCAGCTTGGCGCCGGCGACACGGACGTGATCGGCAAGGCCGAAGCGGCGCTCAAAGCTGCGCTCGGCAATGCCGCGATGCAGGAAATTGCGCTGCGTCTCGGTCGGCTTGCGAGCGCCAGTGACGGTCAGCGAATTCTGCTTGAACTCGATCGTGAGGTCGTCCTGCGAGAAGCCCGCCACGGCGAGCTCGATGCGGAAGGAATCCTCGTCGACCTGTTCGATGTTGAAGGGCGGATACCCAGGCGCAGCGTCCAAGCGCGCGGCCTGATCCATGAGGCTCGCGATGCGGTCGAAGCCGACCAGCGTGCGATAGAGCGGGTTGAGTTCGTTCGTAGCCATGTGATTGTCCTCCTTTAAGCGACATTCATGGAGCCCCCTGGAGGGCTCCGAAGCGAGAAAGCGCCGTCCCAATAGGCAACGGTTGTTCCCGCGGTGCGGCCTCGGATGAGCGCCGCAAACGGCATGTGGGGAGGTGTTTTCGCCGTTCAAGGCCGATCTTTTGACAATATTAGCCCTTCCCGCTTAGGCGCTGATCAGATGCTGAACCGCCGCCAAGCCGCACTCGGAATTGCCGCCGGCCTCGCCGCCTGCGGCCGCGGTTCGCCGAGCGCGGTGGACGCGCCCCCGCCCGGTTCGCTGGGCTGGGCCATTGCCGGCGATTGGCGCATCGACCGCCAGCGCGACCGCTTCCGCCATCCGCTGCAGACGCTGCTGTTCTGGGGCCTGCGGGGCGAAATGACGGTCTTGGAAATCCTGCCCGGCCTTGGCTGGTACACCTCGATCCTGGCGCCCTATCTCGCAGCCAATGGCGGACGCCTGATCGTCGCCGGTTTCGATCCACGCACGCCGTCGCTGGCGCAGCGCGAGACGCAAGCTGCCTGGGAAGCGCGCTTCCTCCACGATCAAGAACTCTACGGCGAGATCGCCCGTACGGCGGTGACGCAGCGCGGCGCTCCGCTCGCACCCCCGAACAGCGTCGATCTCGCGATCCTTTCCAACAACGTGCACACGCTGATGGTGGAGGGCATTGCCGAGCGCGTCTTCGGCGAAGTGCTGGCGGCGCTGAAGCCGGGCGGCGCGTTCGGAATTGAGCAGCACCGCGCGTCGTCGACGGGGCTGCAGGATCCGCTCGCAGGCGCGGGCTACGTGCAAGAGGCCTATGTCCGCGCGCTGGCACAGGAAGCCGGTTTCGAGTTCGTGGCGGCGAGCGATGTCAATGCCAATCCGCGCGATACGCGCGATCATCCGTTCGGCGTCTGGACGCTGCCGCCGACCTTGCGCACCGCCCCGATAGGCCAGCCGGACAACCCGGGCTTCGACACTGCGCCCTATGAGGCGATCGGCGAAAGCGACCGCATGACGCTCAAGTTCCGCAAGCCCACGCGGGCGGCTGCCGCGGCGGCGCCGGCTGCTCAGGAACCCTGACGCCTCCGTCACCCTTGCGGGCGCGCGCAGGCTGGTGTGTAAGGAGCGCCGGGCGGTAGGCCGGAGGAACCCCGAATGACGTACGAAGAAATTCTCAATCGCTTCAAGGAAGGCAGTGTTGTCGTCCCGGGCAAGAAGGTGAAGTTCGACTTCGGCGACGCCGGGAAGATCTTCCTCGACGGCGCGGCTAACGCGGTCTCCGCCGATGACGCCGCCGCCGACACCACTATCAAGGTGAAGCTCGAAGACTTCGTCTCGATGGCGCAGGGCGCGCTCGATCCAACGGCGGCCTTCATGCAGGGCAAGCTGCGCGTGGAAGGCGATATGGGCGTGGCCATGCAGCTGCAAAGCGTCATGGCCAAGCTGCGGGGCTAGGGCCCAGAAGCCGATGGCGTTCGTCCGCGTCCCTGGCAACGATATTCCCGAGGGCGCTGAGGAAGCCTGGCTCGAGGGCCGCGGCGGCGTGAAGGTGCGGGTCATGACCGCACCGGCGCGCGGCCGCGCCCGCGGCTCGGTGATCATTGCGCCGGGCCGGACCGAATTCATCGAAAAGTATTTCGAAGTGACGCGCGAGTTGCAGGAGCGCGGCTTTGCCGTGTTCTGCATCGACTGGCGCGGGCAGGGGCTTTCGGGCCGTGAAGTCGAGAATGGTCTCAAAGGCCATTTTGCGACCTTTGACGATCCGGTGAACGATCTTTCGACGGCGCTGAAGCTGTGCGCCGCGAAACTGCCGCGGCCGCACATTGGTCTCGCGCATTCAATGGGCGGCGCCATCCTGCTGCGCGCGCTGCAGACGCGGCGCATCGAACTCGACGCAGCGGCGTTCTCCGCACCGATGTGGGGCATCGCCGGGCTCAGCAACACGGCCAAGAAGTACGCGCGCTTCATGGTTTCGCTCGGCGCCGGCGGTCAGTTCGCCCCGAGCGTCGAGAAGAGATGGAAGCGCGAGAACTTCAAGAAGAATCCGGTCACCAACGACCGCGAGCGGCACGCGCGCTGCCAGGGGCTGGTTACGGAAGAGCCGCGGCTTGCGCTGGCCGGGCCGACCATTGGCTGGGTCGCGGCGGCGGCGGACGCGACCGAAGCTTTCTTGCAGCCGAACGCGCTGGCGCATGTACGCATTCCGATCCTGGTGGCGACAGCGGCGGACGAGCAGCTGGTCGATAATGCAAGCCACCCAGCGGTGGTCGAGCAGCTGCCCAACGCGACGCACATCACCATCGCCGGCGCCAAGCACGAAATCCTGATGGAGCGCGATGAGAAGCGCGCCGAGTTCTGGGCGGCGTTTGATCAGCTGGTCGAGCACGTGGCGCCTGTGCCAGCGTAAAGGAGGCTCACATGGCCGGGGAATTGGTTCTCGTTACGGGCGGCTCCGGCTTTGTTGGCGCACATTGCATCATCCAGCTGCTCAACGCGGGCTATCAAGTCCGCACCACGGTGCGTTCGCTCGCGCGCGAAGCTGAGGTGCGCCAGATGCTGCGCGTCGGCGGCGTGGAAGCGGGGGATCGGCTGAGCTTTGCCGCCGCTGACCTCATGAAAGACGATGGTTGGGACGATGCCGTGGCGGGCTGCACCTATGTGCACCACGTCGCCTCGCCGTTTCCGCCCAGCATTCCCAAGCACGAAGACGAAGTCATCATTCCCGCGCGCGACGGGGCGCTGCGTGTGCTGAAGGCGGCGCGTGATGTGGGCGTGAAACGCGTGGTGCTGACTTCGTCTTATGCCGCGATTGGCTACGGTCAGCCGCAGCAAAGCGCGCCGTTCGACGAGACCAACTGGACCAATCCGGATGGCGACGATGTCCGCGCTTATGTGAAGTCGAAGACGCTCGCGGAGCGCGCGGCGTGGGACTTCATCGCGCGCGAAGGCGGGGCGCTTGAGCTTTCGGTGGTCAATCCGGTCGCCATCATGGGACCGGTTCTGGGGGCGGATTATTCGACCTCGATCCTGCTCGTGCGCCGTCTGCTGGATGGCGACATGCCGGGCTGCCCGCGGATCTTCTTCGGCATTGTCGACGTGCGCGATGTGGCCGATCTGCACATGCGCTGCATGACCAATCCTGCTGCCAAGACCGAGCGCTTCATGGCGGTCGCGGGCGAGTTTCTCTCGGTCGCGCAGATCGCGCGCATCCTGAAGCGCCACATGGGGCCGATCGCCAAACGTGTGCCGACGCTAGAGCTGCCGGACTTCCTGGTGCGCCTCGCCGCGCGGCGCGATCCGGCGGTGCAACAAATCCTGCCCGAACTCGGCAAGCGCAAGAACGGCACCAACGCGAAGGCGCGGCGCGTGCTCGGCTGGTCGCCGCGCTCGAATGAAGAGGCGATTGTCGCGACTGCGGAAAGCCTCGTGGCGCTGGGCCTCGTGAAGGGCGCGGAGAAAAAAGCGGCCTGAGTGTCGAAATGGCGCGGGGCCGTGCGTCACGGGGGTGGCGGCGTTCGGCCGTGAGGAGACACCCAATGCGTTACATGATCCTGATCTACAGCGATGAAGCCAGCTGGGCAGATGTCACGCCCGAGCGCATCGGTGAAATCATGGGCGCCTATCACGCCTACACGGACAAGCTGAGAGCCGCCGGCGTCTATATCTCGGGCGATGAGCTTGATGTCGTCGCCACCGCGAAATCCGTGCGCGGCGAGGGTGGCTCGCAGGTTGTCGATGGGCCGTTCGTCGACACCAAGGAAGCGCTGGGCGGTTATTACCTGATCGACTGCGCGAGCGTCGATGAAGCCCTGAAATGGGCTAAGCAATGCCCTGTCACCATGCATGGCGGCGGCGTTGAGCTGCGTCCCGTCATGGTGCGGTGAGCGAAGCGCGTCTCGCCGAACGCGTTGCGCGCGAGAGCTACGGGCGCCTGCTTGCTCTGCTCAGCGCGCGCACGCGTGATGTCGCCGCCGCGGAGGACGCGCTGGCCGATGCGTTCGCCGCGGCGCTGACGGCTTGGCCGCGCGTCGGCGCGCCCGACAATCCCGAAGCCTGGCTGTTCGCCGCGGCCAAGCGCAAGCTGATCGACGCCGCGCGCCGCGCCAAAACCGCGGCTCAAGGCGAAACGCAGCTCGCGCTGGGCGCTGAAGAGCTTGAAGCGGAGATGGCGCAGCCGTCCGTGCCGGACCGGCGACTTGGGCTCATGTTCGCCTGCACGCATCCGGCCATCGATCAGAGCGTGCGCACGCCGCTCATGCTGCAGATCGTGCTTGGCTTCTCAGCCGAGCGCATCGGCGCGGCGTTCATGATCGACGCCAAAGCCATGGGCCAGCGGCTCGTGCGCGCCAAGAAGAAGCTGCGCGAGGCGGGGGTGAGCTTCGCTATGCCGGAGCCAATCGAGTGGCGCGCGCGGTTTCCGGCGGTACTCGATGCGATCTACGCCGCCTACAGCGCCGGTTGGAGCGATCCCTTGGGCGCCGATGCTGAGTTTGGCGGCATGACGGAGGAAGCGATCTGGCTCGCGCGCGTGCTCGCCTCGCAGGTGCGTGATGAGCCTGAAGTGCTGGGGCTGTTGTCGCTGATGCTGCACCTCGAAGCGCGCCGCCCGGCGCGGCGCGATGGGGATGGACGCTTCGTGCCGCTGGATGAACAGGACGTCTCGCTCTGGCGGCTGAGCTTCATCGCGGAAGCGGAGCATCTGTTGCGCGCCGCCAGCGAAGCCGATCGGCCCGGGCGCTATCAGCTCGAAGCGGCGATTCAATCTGCGCACTCCAACCGCGCATGGCGGGGCGAGCCCGATTGGGATGCGATCATCTTACTCTACGAAGCGCTCGCCGAACTCACTGGTTCAGCTGCGGCGCGGCTCAATGCAGCGGCGGCCATCGCCCGGCGCGACGGCGCCGAAGCGGGGTTAGCGGCGGCGGAAGAGGCGGCGGCGGCGCATCCGGTGCTGAAATCCTATCAGCCATACTGGGCGCTCACGGCCGATCTCTGCAGCCGGCTCGGACGGGTGGACGCAGCGCGCGCGGCCTACGATGAAGCGATCGCGCGCGAGCGCGACGGCGCCGTGATCCGCTTTCTCAGCGAGCGGCGCGCGGCGCTCTAGTCCAGACCGGCGCGGGCGAGTTCGCGGCGCGCCGCGGCGAGATCGCGGGGGAAGCGTGGGTCGGCATGCCTG
>JAEYPY010000166.1 GCA_023410295.1 Pseudomonadota bacterium
GCGCGCGGCCCCTGCCCGCGCACGACGATGACGCAATCGCGATCGAGCGCGCCGTCGCGAAACGCGGCCTGCGCTTCTTGCTGTGAATCAAACACCACCGCCGGCGCTTCCACCACTAGGAACGGCGCGCCGACCGCGGAGGTCTTCGCGCAGGCGCGGCCCAGGCCCCCTTGCATCACGACAAGGCCGCCGGTCGCATGGAATGGATCTGACGCGGGGCGCACAATGTCAGCGTTGCGCGGCTCTTGCGGCGCATCGCGCCAGATGAGCTGATCGTTTTCGAGATCGGGCTCGCGCGTGTAGGGCTCGAGGCCCTCGCCGACGACAGTGGCGATGTCGCCATGCACGAGGCCGGCATCGAGCAGTTCACGCGTCACGAACGCCATACCGCCGGCGTCGCGGAAATGGTTCACGTCAGCCGAGCCGTTCGGATAGACTTTCGCCAGCAGCGGCGTGACTCGGGCGATGTCGCCGAAATCGTCCCAGGTGATCTCGATGCCGGCGGCGCGGGCGATCGCTGGCAAGTGGATGAAGTGATTGGTCGAGCCGCCGGTGGCCATGAGGCCGACGATGGCGTTGACGATGGAGCGCTCGTCCACTAGCCGGCCGATCGGACGATAATCATCGCCCATGCCGGTGATCGCGGCGGCGCGCTTGGCGGCAGCGACCGTGAGCGCGTCGCGCAGTGGCGTGTTGGGATTGACGAAAGCGGCGTTCGGAATGTGCAGGCCCATCAACTCCACCATCATCTGATTGGAATTGGCGGTGCCGTAGAAGGTGCAAGTGCCAGGCGAATGATAGGATTCCGCCTCCGCTTGTAAGAGCTCTTCGCGGCCGATCTTGCCTTCGGCGAAAAGCTGGCGGCGCGCGGCTTTCTCCTTGTTCGGCAAGCCCGACGGCATCGGCCCGCCCGGCACAAGGATCACCGGCAGCCACGGGAAACGAAGCGCGCCGATCAGCAAACCCGGCACGATCTTGTCGCAAATGCCGAGCATGAGCGCGGCGTCGAACGTTGCATGCGAGAGCGAGACGGCCGTCGCCATAGCGATCACATCACGCGACCAAAGCGACATCTCCATGCCGGCAAAGCCTTGCGTGACGCCATCGCACATTGCCGGTACGCCACCCGCGACCTGCGCGATGGCCCCGGCTTCGCGCGCGGCGTCGCGGATGATGGGCGGAAAGCGCTCGTAGGGTGCGTGCGCCGAGAGCATGTCGTTGTAGGCGGTGACGATGCCGATCGCGGGCCATTTGCCGCCGAGCAGCGTGATCTTGTCCATCGCCGCGCAACCGGCGGCGTTGTGCGCCTGGTTGGCTTCGGCGACGCGGATGCGCGCAGGCTGCGTCGCGTCGTACTGATCGATGAGATCAAGATAGCGGCGGCGTCGCTCAGCGCTGCGCGCTCGGATGCGTTCGGTGACTTGGGCGATGGTTGGATTGACTTGCGCCATCTATTCGGGGTCCCACCAGGAGCGGCCGTCGCGGTCAAGCATGAGCGCCGATTGCGTCGGACCATTGGAGCCGGCGGCGTATGCGTGGGGTTCGCCGCCGCTCGTTTCCCAGGCTTCGAGCAGCGTATCGGCCCAAGTCCACGCCGCGTCGACCTCGTCGCGGCGCATGAAGAGCTGGAGATTGCCGCGGACGATATCCATGAGCAGACGCTCATACGCGTCGGGATAGCGCACGCCGCCGAATTCCTCGGCAAAGGAAAGATCGAGCGGCGCCGTTTTCACACGCAGACCGCCCGGCCCCGGCTCCTTCATGTTGAGCCAGAGCCGCACGCCTTCGTCGGGCTGCAGGCGCAGCACCAGCTTGTTCGGCGCGCCGGCGCCCGCGCCGAACATCGGCACGGGTGTATCCTTGAACTGCACCACAATCTCGGAGCGGCGCGCGCCCATGCGCTTGCCGGTGCGGAGATAGAACGGCACGCCGGCCCAGCGCCAATTATCGACCTCGGCCTTCAGCGCCACGAACGTTTCCGTACGCGAGGCGCGGCCGATTTCTTCGGCATAGGCGGGCACTTTTGAGCCATCGATGAGGCCGGCGCGGTATTGGCCGCGCACGGTTTTGGCGGCGACATCCTGAGCCTCGATGCGGCGCAGCGCCGAGAGTACCTTGAGCTTCTCGGTGCGGATCGCGTCGGCGTCCATGGAATTGGGAGATTCCAGCGCGACCAGACACAAGAGCTGCAGGATATGGTTCTGCACCATGTCGCGGAGCGCGCCGGACTTATCGTAATAATCGCCGCGGCCTTCGACGCCGATTTCTTCGGCCACTGTGATCTGCACGTGATCGACCGTCGCACGCGACCAGATCGGCTCGATCAGCATATTGGCAAAGCGCAACACCAAGAGGTTCTGCACCGTCTCCTTGCCGAGATAGTGATCGATGCGGAACGTGTTGTGCTCATCGAACACGGCGCCTACGCCGTTATTGATCGCGCGCGAGGACGCGAGGTCGCGGCCGATCGGCTTTTCCAAAACGATGCGCGAGGTCGGCGTGGCGAGACCGGTTTCAGCGAGGCGCTGTGCGATGGTGACGAAGAGGCTGGGCGCGGTGGAGAGATAGAAGATGCGGACATTGCCGTTGCCGTCCGCCAGCGCGTCCTTCAGCGCGCCCCACTCCCCTGCGGGCGCCGTCGCATCGACGCGTGCGTAGTGCACGTGTTGCATGAACTCGTCGCACTTGGCTTCATCGACGCACGCGCCGGGCGCGAACTTGCCGCGCGCCTCGTGCACCATGTTGCGAAACGCCTCCGTGTCGAGGTCCGAGCGCGCGGCGCCGATGATGCGCGACTGCGGCGGGATCTGGCCGTCAAGGTAGCGGTGCAAGAGCGAAGGGAAGAGCTTGCGCAGCGATAAATCGCCGGTGGCGCCGAAGACGACGAGGTCGAATGGGGGGACGGGGATGAACTCGGCCATGCGTGCAGCAAACTTGGATTTGGGGGCGGGCGCAAACAAGCACTCAAAATGTTGCCACGCCTAGTTTGTCCCGCGACAATTTCGTTGCCAAGCCAAGCGCCGGGCGCCAGTGTTCCCGTGAAGATTGCGGGGCAGGCATGGCCGACGAGGAGCGCCCGCCAGGGCGGCGCGGCCCCGGCGGCGATAAAAAACCCACCATCAACGATGTCGCGCGCCTGGCCGGCGTGTCGAAGAAGACCGTCTCGCGCGTCATCAATCAGTCGCCATTCGTGAAGGCGGACACGCGCGAAAAGATCAATGCGATCATCGCCGAGATCGGCTTTTCGCCGGATCCGCAAGCGCGCGGGCTCGCCTTCCGGCGCTCGTTCCTGATCGGGCTCGTCTATGACAACCCGAATCCGCAATACGTAGTGAACATGCAATTGGGCATGCTCGATGCAATGCGGGGCTCTGGCTACGAGCTGGTGGTGCATCCGTGCAACCGCGGAAATCCGACCTTCTTGGCGGATTTCCGCCGCTTCATCGAACGGCAGAAATTGTGGGGCGTAGTGCTGACGCCATCGGTTTCGGAAGATGACCGCGTCAAGGCGATCCTCGATGAGATCGGCTGCGCCTATATCCGCATCGCGTCAGTCCCCGTGGACGAACCGGCGCACATCATCGTTTCAAACGATCGCCTGGGCGGGCGCGCGGCGGCGCGGCACCTCTCTGAGCTTGGGCACAAAATCATCGGCTTCATCTCCGGCCCGCCGACTTTCCGCTCCTCGCACGAGCGGCGGGGCGGCTTTGAGGAAGAGCTCAAGGAACGCAGGCTGGCGCTGCCGGCCGAATACGTGATGCAGGGCGCGTATACGTTCGAAACCGGCATCTCGTGCGGCGCGGAATTGCTGAAGCGAAACCCGAGGCCAACGGCGATTTTCGCGTCGAACGACGAAATGGCGGCGGGCGTGCTGCACGCGATCCGGCGCGCCGGGTTGAAGTGCCCGGAGGATGTTTCGGTGGTCGGCTTCGACGATTTCCAGATCGCCTCGAGCGTCTGGCCGCCGCTGACGACGGTGCGCACGCCCACGCGCGAAATCGGCCGCATGGCGGCCGAAAAGCTGATCGGGCTCGGGGCAGAGGACGATCATTCGCGCGAAGCAGCGCCGGCGACGTCACCGGCGCTGGTGGTGCGGGATTCCAGCGGGCCCGCGCCGCACTAGTCTCACCAGCCAGCCAGCTTGAAATGAAACCTGACACCGGTTACCTATGAGGTCAAGGACAGGATAACGCCCATGAAAATCGCGCTCATCATTGAAAACAGCCAGGCCGCAAAGAGCAGTATCGTCCACGACGCGCTGAAAGCCGTGGCTGAGCCGCTCGGCCACCAAGTGCATCACTACGGGATGTACACCGCCGAGGACAAAGCTTCGCTGACCTACGTCATGAACGGACTTCTCACTGGCATCCTGCTCAACTCGAAGGCTGCGGATTTCGTCGTCACCGGCTGTGGCACCGGCATGGGCTCGATGCTGGCGTGCAATGCGATGCCGGGCGTATTCTGCGGCCTGGTGGCTGACCCGACGGACGCATTCCTGTTCGGCCAAATCAATGACGGCAACGCCATCGCCATGCCGTACGCGAAGGGTTTCGGCTGGGCGGCGGAGCTCAATTTGCAGGATTGCTATCGCAAGCTGTTCGAGGGCGAACGCGGGCTCGGCTACCCGAAAGAGCGCGCGGCGATCATGGCGAAGAACCGCGGCATCCTGAAAGAATTGAAGGCCGCGACGTGCCACGACATGCTGACGGTGCTGAAATCAGTCGATCAGGACTTGCTGAAAGCGGCGGTTGCGGGCGAGCGATTTGAAGAACTGTTCTTCGCCAACGCGCAGGACAGCGCTATCGCCGATTACGTACGCCGCGTGCGCGCATCGTAACGACGACGCGGACATATTGGGTAGATCATGGCCAATCCGTTCAGCCTTGACGGTAAAGTCGCGCTCGTTACCGGCGGCAATGTCGGCTTGGGTCAGGCGATCGCCGTCGCGGTCGCGGAAGCCGGCGCCGACATTGTCTCGACTAGCCGCCGGCCTGCGCCGGAGACGAAGGCGCGCGTCGAGGGGCTGGGGCAGCGTTTTCTCGGCATCGAAGCCGACCTTGGCAGCACCAAGCCGATTGCCGGCATCGTCGAGCAGACGCTCTCTGCCTTCGGCCAGCTCGACATTCTCGTCAACAATGCCGGCATCATCCGACGCAACGACAGCGTCGAGTTCACCGAAGACGATTGGGACGCGGTGATCGACACTAATCTGAAGTCCGCGTTCTTCCTCGCGCAGGCCGCGGGGCGGCACATGATCGCGCGCGGGCGCGGCAAGATCATAAACATAGCCTCGATGCTCTCGTTCCAGGGCGGCATCCGCGTGCCATCCTATACCGCGAGCAAGAGCGGCCTCGCCGGCATCACCAAGCTCCTCGCGTGCGAGTGGGCAAGCAAGGGCATCAACGTCAACGCTATCGCGCCCGGCTACATGACCACGGACAACACCGAAGCGCTACGCGCTGACCAGAAACGCAACAGCGAAATTCTCGGCCGCATCCCGGCAGGCCGCTGGGGCGAGCCTTCAGATCTCGGCGGTGCGGCGGTGTTCCTGGCGAGCGCGGCGTCGGATTACGTGCACGGCGCCATCATTCCGGTGGACGGGGGCTGGCTCGCGCGTTGAGAGACGCGTAAGAGGCGCGTGATGGCCCGCTTTGTCTGCTACGGCGAAATTATGATCCGTCTCTCCGCGCCAAGCGGGGAACTGATGCTGCAAACTGCGGCGCTCGATGTGACGTATGGCGGCGCGGAGGCGAACGTTGCGGTGTCGCTGGCGCAGTTCGGCCATGACGCGCGCATGGCGACGACGCTGCCGGACAGTGCGCTCGGCCGCGCCACGTTGACGGAGCTGCGCCGCTACGGCGTCGATACTTCGCTGACGCGGCTGACGCCGGGGCGCATGGGGCTCTATTTCGTGACGCTGGGCGCGGGCCCCCGCGCGTCGGAAGTGTTGTACGACCGCGCTGAGTCAGCTTTTGCGCGCGATCCGAAAGTGGATTGGGCGTCGGCGCTCAAGGGCGTTGATTGGCTGCATGTCTCCGGCGTCACCCCTGCGCTCAACGCCGCATGCGCCGAGAGCGCGCTCAGTGCGATGCGCGCAGCGCGGGCGGCGGGGGTAAAAGTCTCGTTCGACGCTAATTTCCGTTCTAAGCTTTGGGAAACACGCGGCGACGATCCGCGGCCGACGCTGGATCAGATGTTCGCCGAGGCGGACCTCATGTTCGCTGACGAGCGCGACATCGGCCTCATCACCGGCGAGCGCGCCGCCGACAATGACGAAGCTGCGCGCATCGCTTTCAAGCGCTATCCGAACCTCCAGCGCATGGCCGCGACCAATCGCGAGGTGAGAAGCGCCGACCACCACGAACTCAGCGGCGTGATGATCTCGCGCTCGGGAAAAGCCGAAACGCGCGCGCATGAGGTGACGGGCATCGTCGATCGCATTGGCGGCGGCGATGCATTTGCGGCCGGCGTGCTGCACGGGCTCGCGACCGGGATGGACGATCAGTCAACGCTCGATTTCGCCGTTGCCGCGGCTTGCCTGAAGCACACCGTGCGCGGCGACTTCAATCTGGCGCGCGTCAGTGACGTCGATTTCTATCTCTCCAATTCCGGCTCGGACGTGCGGCGATGAGCACGCAACTCACAGCAGACGAGGCGCTGCGGCTGACGCCGGTGATGCCGGTGGTGGTGATCGAGAGCGCGGACGACGCAGCGCCGCTGGCGCGCGCGCTGCTGTCGGGCGGGATCAACACGATAGAAGTGACGCTGCGCTCGGCGGCGGCCCTCGATGCGATCCGCGCTATTGCGGCGGCCGTGCCGGAGATGATCGTCGGCGCGGGGACGGTCTTGAGCGAACAGGACCTCAACGCCGCGATCGACGCGGGTGCGCGCTATGCGCTCTCGCCGGGGGGCACGCCGAAGTTGATGGAAGCTGCGCGTGGCGCGTCCATTCCGTTCATCCCGGGCGTCGCCACCTCAAGCGAGATCATGCGCGGACTCGAGATTGGCTATACGCATTTCAAATTCTTCCCGGCCGAGCAGCTTGGCGGCGTCGCCGGCCTCAAAGCGCAAGCCGGACCCCTGCCGCAGGCGCGCTTTTGCCCAACGGGCGGCGTGAGCTTGGAGAAGGCGCCCGCCTATCTTGCACTTGAGAACGTGCTCTGTGTCGGCGGCTCGTGGATCGCGCCGCCGGACAAGATCAAGGCGCGCGACTGGAGCGGCATCGAAGCGGCGGCGCGTTCCGCTGCGGGTTTGAGCTAGAGTCGGTCGCGCAGCGCGTACCAGAGCATGCCCAGCACGTAGAGCGGCGTGCGCAATGCAGAACCGCCGGGGAATTCCGGCGGCGCGAGGCTGGCGAGCACATCGAAGCGCTCGGCTGTGCCGGTCATTGCTTCCGCCAGCACTTTGCCGACCAGCGCCGGTAGCAGCACGCCCTGCCCCGAATAGCCGTGCGCGAAGAAGAGATCGCCGTGTCGGCCGATGTGCGGCAGGCGCGACATGGTGATGGAAACAAGCCCGCCCCACGCGTACTCGATCTTCATGCGCTGCATCTTGGGAAAGAGCTTCACCATCTGCGCGCGCACGAAGGCTTCGATGTCGGCAGGCGGCTCGGGCGTGTAGCGTTCGCCGCCGCCGAACAGCAGGCGGCCATCCTCTGTCATGCGAAAATAGTTCACGACGAAGCGGCTGTCGCTGACGGCGAGGTGATCGGCGACAATCGCCTGCGGATCGCTGAGCTTTTCCGTGACAGCGATATAGTTCGCCACCGGCATTATGCGCCCGGCGATGCGCGGCTCTAAGCCATCCAACAGCGCATCGCAGGCCAGCACGCCTAAGCGCGCGCGCACAACGCCAGATGTGGTGTGCGCCGTAACGCCGCCGTTGCTGTCAATGCGAATGACACGCGAGTCTTCATGCAGCCGCACCCCGGCGGCGCGCGCGGCGTCAGCGAGCCCAAGCGCGTAATTTAGCGGATGCACGTGCCCGCCGCATTCATCGAGCAAGCCGCCGTGAAAGCCATCGGCGCCCACCTTGGTGCGCGCCTCTTCCCGCGAAAGCACACGCGCATGCGGATAATCCATATCGTGCGCGAGCATTTCAGATTCCCTCCGCATCCAGGCGAGATCGCCAGGCTTGGCGGCGAGTGTCAGGTGGCCGTTGACGTGAAGATCGCAGGCGATGTTGTGCTTGGTGATCCGCTCCAGCGTCAGCGCGCGCGCGTCGAGCGCGAGTTCGAACAGGCGCTTGGCATGATCGCGACCATAAGTGGCAATGAGATCGCCGGCCCCTTTGCGCCAGCCGGGGATCATCTGTCCGCCATTGCGGCCGGACGCGCCCCAGCCGATGCGGCCGGCTTCAAGCAGAATGACGGAATAGCCGCGCTCAGCCGCGTTCAGCGCCGCGTGGAGCCCGGTGTAGCCGCCGCCGATGACGACGACGTCAGCTTCTGCGTCACCTCCAAGCTGCGGCGCGCGTTCGAACGGATTTGCGGTCGCGACATAGTACGACCGCTCCATGCCGAGCCCGGAATTGGACACCGCGTCACACCTTCAGCAGCAAGTGGTCGCGTTCCCACGAGCTGATGACGCCCTCGAAATTGCCGAGCTCGTGATCCTTGATCTGCTGGAAGGCGTTACAGAAGTGCTCGCCCAAAAGCTCGATCACCGGATCGCAGCGGCGGAAGCGATCGAGGCCTTCGCGCATTGTACGCGGCAACGTCCGCGCCCATTTGTAGGCGCTGCCCTGCACCATTTCGCTGGGCGCGATCTTATCGCGGATGCCGATATAGCCGCACGCCAGCACTGCCGCGATGGCGAGATAGGGATTGGCGTCGGCGCCCGGGAGCCGGTTTTCGATGCGGCGGTTGTCCGGCTGCGAGATCGGCACGCGCAGGCCGCAGGAGCGATTGTCGTAACCCCATTGCAGATTGATCGGCGCGGAGAAGTCCGGCCGCATGCGGCGAAAGGAATTAACGTTGGGCGCGAACAGCGGCGCGCATTCGCCGAGATATTTCTGCAGACCGCCGACGAAATGCCGGAACATCTCGGTGTTGCCGTCGCCGCCGCCCTCGATCGGGGCGCCGAACAGGTTCGTCCCCTTCTTGGCATCGACCAGCGAGACATGAAGGTGCATGGCGCTGCCGGGCTGGTTCTCCATCGGCTTGGCCATGAACGTTGCGTAGACGCCGTGTTTCAGCGCCACTTGGCGCACGATGCGCTTAAACACCAGCACTTGGTCGGAGACGTGCACCGGATCTCCGTGGTTGAAATTGATCTCGAGCTGCGCCGTGCCGCTTTCGTGGATCATGGTGTCGAGATGAAGCGACGCGGCTTCGGCGTGCTCGTAGATTGTCTCGATTAGATCTTCGTATTCGGTGATGGCTTCGAGGCCGTAGGGCTGGGGCGAAGTCTCCGAGCGGCCCGAGCGCCCCGCGGGCGGCATTAGCGGCAGATCGGGATCGGTGTTCACTTGCGTCAGATAAAACTCAAGTTCGGGCGCAACGACCGGCTTTAGGCCCGCCGCTTCGTAGAGCTTCATCACCCGGCGCAGCACGTAGCGCGGCGCCATGTCATAGGGCTCGCCATTGGTGTGATAAGTATCGGCGAACACGAACGCGGTTGGCGTCTTGTAGCCCGGCGCAACGCAGATGGTGTTGATGTCCGGGCGCATGACGACATCCGGATCCTGCATCGACAGCGCTTCGTCGGCTTCGTCAGCATACTCGCCTGTCACGGTCAGCAGATAGATGCTGGACGGGATGCGCAGCGAGCCGTCGCGCTCGCTTTGCAGGAATTTCTGCGCGGGAAACACCTTGCCGCGGATGACCCCGTTCAAGTCCGGGATGAGGCACTCGATCTCGCCGATGCCGCGTTCCTTAATCCAATTCGCAAAGCTCATGACACACACGTGGTTTGGCGCACGCAAAAGCGCGCTGCGCCGCGATGGCGCGCGAGAACCGCATTTGAAATTCTTTCAAACGAGCGCGGCGCGACCCGGAGGGTGCAGGTGCAGCATGCACCTCGCGAACCGCGCCCATTCGCCTTCGCATGAAGGCCGCGGGGGCGCATAAGTCACCTAATAGCGCCACTATGAGTGGGGCTATCGGGGCAAGTCAAGCGCGCCCGCCGGTGGGGCGAAGGCCGCTTTGTGATGTTTTCGCGTGCTTCACGCGGACATTGTGGTTACTTGCCCCTCATGAAATTGGACACCGCCCACGACGAGGGCCTCAACTCGGCTGTCTATGCCGAATTGCGCCAGCGCTTGATGACCGGACGCATGTCTCCCGGCCATGAATTATCGACGCGCAGCATTGCCGCGGAACTTGGCGTCAGCCAGACGCCGGTGCGCGATGCGCTGTCGCGGCTCGCGGCGGAAGGCGCGGTGTCGATCCGATCAAAGCGCCGCGTGCGCGTGCCGCCGATGACGAGCGAACGGTTCGACGATCTGCTCGGCTGCCGCTTGATGCTGGAACCGGAAGCGGCGGTGCTGGCGCTGCCGCACATTACACGCGACCATGTTGCATCGCTGCGCGAAGCCGACGCCGCGCTCGATGCGGCGATCGCCAGCGGCGATCCGGACGCATACATGAGCGCCAATCACCGCTTCCACTTCACGCTCTATCGCGCCGCCCCAGGCGCGACGCTGCTGCAGCTGATCGAGACGGTGTGGCTGCAGTTCGGGCCGTTCATGCGCGTGGTGCACGGGCGGCTCGCGCACACGCACCTGCACGACAACCATCAAGGCGCCATCAAAGCCATCGTCGATGGCGACGCCGAAGCGCTGAAGAGCGCCATCGCGCACGATATCGGCGACGGCATGAGCCTGATCAAACGCGCCGGGCTCGATGGCGCGCTCAGCGCCTAGCCCAGACCGCCTTCGTCTTCCGGCTTCAGCGCGCGCAGCACCGGTTCGGCTTCGCGCAGCGAGCGGCCGATTATATCGACCATGCGGTCGATCTCTTCGTGCGTGATAATCAGCGGCGGACACATGACGATGGAATCGCGGATGCCGCGCACCATCAGCCCGTTCTTGATGCAAAGATCGCGCACGATCGGGCCGGCTTTGCCTTCCTTGCCGGTGAAGCGCTCGTTCGTCCCCTTCTTGGAGACGATCTCCACCGCGCCAATGAGACCCAGCGACCGCACCTCGCCGACCAGCGGATCGTCTTCGAGG
>JAEYPY010000178.1 GCA_023410295.1 Pseudomonadota bacterium
CTGCGAGCCAGCCGGTCGCTCCGCCGGTCGCTGCCGCGCCGCCGCAGATTGAGCAACCTGCCGAAAGCGCGCCGACCCAAGCCGCCGCAAACGATGGCCCGCGCTCGATCCCGATCGATCTGGTGCAGCGCAATCCGCAACAGCCGCGCAAGCACTTTGACGAAGCTGATCTCTCTGACCTCGCCGGCTCGATTAAGACCCACGGCGTGCTGCAGCCGATCCTGGTGCGCCCGATCACTGGCGGCCGTTATGAGATTGTCGCCGGCGAACGCCGCTGGCGCGCGGCGCAGCGCGCTGGCCTGCACACGATCCCGGCGGTGGTCCGTGAACTCAACGAAGTCGAAGTGCTCGAGATCGCGATCGTCGAGAACGTGCAGCGCACGGATCTCAATCCGATCGAAGAAGCGCAGGGCTTCCAGGCGCTGATCGATCGCTTCGGCCGCACGCAGCAAGAGATTGCGGACGCCGTCGGAAAGTCGCGGCCGCATATCGCCAACATGCTGCGCCTCTTGTCGCTGCCAGAAGATCTGCAGGAAATGGTGCGCGACGGGCGGCTCTCTTCCGGTCATGCGCGCGCGATTCTCACTGCGCCTGATCCGCGCGGCTTGGCGCAAAAAGCCATCACCGAAGGGCTAAACGTCCGCGAGGTCGAACGCCTGGCGCAGATCGCCAAGGACGAAAAGCATGGCCCCCGCGCGTCCGCCATCGCGGCGGAAGCCAAGAGCGCTGACACCCGCGCGCTGGAGCAATCGCTCTCAAATGCGCTCGGCCTCGAAGTCACCATCACCGAGAAGGGGACGGGCGGCGAGGTGAAGGTGAGCTACAAGACGCTCGAGCAGCTTGACGACGTGATCCGGCGCTTGCGCGGCGGCTTCTAACTCAGCGCAGCACCCGCTCGGCGTCGACGACTTCGACGTCGCTCATCATGCGGAGATACGCATCAAACCACGGTTTGTGCGCTGAGCCGACGATGACGAGGACGCGTCCCCCGGGATACGCCGCGGCGACTTCGCGGATGTTCGCGACTTGCCGCAGATTGCGCGTTTCCCATGCCGCGACGCGAGCGCGCCCGGCATGATTGCGGCTCGGCCGCGTCATGACGCTCAGCCACTGCCCGTCGGCATCGACCCGTCCCGTGCGCGCCGCGTTGAGCATGCGATAGGTGGCCAGCGTTTCCTCCGGCGTGCGCACGTGCTGCGCCGCTTCCCGCAATGGCGCGAAGGTTGGACTGTCGAGCATTTCGCGAAACCACGGCTCGCTGACCAGCGCCGTGTAGTCCTCGACCCAAGTCTCAGAGTCGATTTCTTCGCTTTGATCGTCGGTTGGATAAACCCGGTCTAGCCCGAGCCGAACGGCCAAGCGCGACGCGATCAGGGTGTTTTCGTTGCGCCGCGCCGGCGTTTCATAGCTCGCGAGATGCTCCGCCAGCGCCGCCGTGACGTTATCGTCAGCGATGCGCTCTTCGGGCGGCAAACGCCACCACTGCACCATCGCAGAGGACGGATCGCCGGAGGCCGCAAAGAGCGCCGCGAGACGACGCCGATCCGTCGCTGTCGGCGTGTCCGGCCAGTCGGCCAGCGTGCGCCGCAGCTCGGCGTCGGCGGCCGGCATGTCGAGCCCAACGCCGACACTGGCGAGCGCGGCCATCACCGTCGCGCGCCCGCCATAGCGGCTGGCGACGCCGGGATAGGAGGCTTGGTATTCCCACATCTGATCGATCTGCCGACCGGGCAGTGCTTCGATGGCGATGGCGTCGGGATCGAACGCGGCGAGGCGCTCGAGCAGGGGCTCGAGCACGGCCGGATCGAAAGTCTCTGGCGTGCCGGAGAGGTGCATGGTGCCGAGCACCAGGATTTGCGTTGGCTCGCCGACAACTTGGCGCTGATATTCGCGCGGATCGAACGGGCGGTTCTGCGCCGCCACAGGCGTCGCAAGTGCGGCCGCCAGCAAGGCGGCGGCGATAGCGCGTTTCATGGATGCTCCCTCGTTTCTCATGTGAGAGACGCGCGCGGAGCCCTCTTTGGATGCAGCGCGCGGCGCGGCGCGCTACGATCGGGACCATGAACAGCGTCTACGCCGCGCTCGGCCCCACGATTTTCGAGACCATGTCGCGCCTCGCCGCCGAGCGCGGCGCGATCAATCTGGGGCAGGGCTTTCCCGAAGACGACGGCCCGCGCGACATACTCGAAGCAGCCGCACGGGCGACACTTGAAGGCCCGAACCAGTATCCGCCTATGCGTGGCCTCATGCCTTTGCGCGAAGCTGTCGCGGCGCACTATCGCGCTTATCAGAATGTGGAGCTCGACCCCGCGCGCGAGGTGACCATCACCTCGGGCGCAACCGAAGCCATCGCCGCGGCGCTGCTCGCCTTCATCGAGTCGGGCGACGAAGTGGTTTTGTTCGAGCCGTTCTACGATGCTTACTTGCCCATGGTGCGCCGCGCCGGCGGCGTGCCGCGCATCGTGCGCCTTCAGCCGCCGCACTGGCGCTTGGAGCGCGAAGCGGTCGCCGCGGCGTTCAGCGCCAAGACCCGCGTCGTCGTCATCAACACCCCGCTCAATCCCAGCGCCAGCGTCATAAGCCGCGAAGAGTTGACGATGCTGGCCGAGCTATGTCGCGCGCATAATGCGATCTGCGTCAGCGACGAGGTGTGGGAAGAGCTGACCTTCGACGGCGTCCTTCACGCCTCAATGCTGGAGCTGATGCGCGAGCGGACGCTGAAGATCGGCTCGGCCGGCAAGATGTTTTCGCTGACCGGCTGGAAGGTGGGCTTCGCCTGCGCTGCGCCCGAACTGATGGATCAGTTCGCCAAGGCGCACCAATTCCTGACCTTCACCACGCCGCCCAATCTGCAGCGCGCTGTCGCTTATGCTCTCGGCAAAGAGCGCAGCTATTTCGATGCGATGCGCGCCGGCTTTCAGCGCTCGCGCGATCGGCTGGTGGCGGCGCTGGAAGGGGAGGGCTTCGTCACGCTGCCGACGAAGGGCGCTTATTTCGTCAACATTGACCTCGCCGCTTCGGGCATCGGCATGAGCGACGAAGCGTTTGCGCGGCATGCGGTCGAGCACGGCGTCGCCACGATTCCGCTCTCCGCATTCTATGCCACGCCCGGCGCGCCGCCGCTGGTGCGGCTCTGCTTCGCCAAGCGCGACGAGACTTTGGATCGCGGGGCCGAGGCGCTGGCGAAGGCCAAGCGCGCCGCCTGAATAGAAGAAGGGCGCCGAGGGGGAGCAACCTCGACGCCCTGCTCTGATCCGCTGATCGTCTGGCCCGCGAGCTAGGCGACGATCTGCGCGGCTTGGTTCATCACCGGCATCGCGAACATTGCGAAGACGAAGCAGGCGGCGGCGATGGAAACGAACTTGGACATGTGACCGGCTCTCGAAACTGGGTGGGGTGGATCAGGCGTAGATCTGTGCGGCTTGGCTCAGCGTGGCGTACGCGAGCGGCGCGAAGGTCAGCGCGGCGATGAAGAGGCTGGTGAACTTGGCGGTCATTGTCTTGCTCCTCAGGTCCCGAAGCACCGTGCTTCGATGAGGAGAAGGTAGCTGCGCCCTTACCCTGACGCTGTGACGTCCGTCACGCCCGGCGCGAGGCGTGGCTCGCCGACCGGATCTTTCTCGCCGCGTGAAACGACTGTCGCCACCACTAGATCGCCGGTGACGTTGAGCGTGGTGCGGCACATGTCGAGGAAGCGGTCGACGCCGAGGATGAGGCCGATGCCTTCGGGCGGCACGCCGACCATCACCAGGATCATGGCGATCACCGGTAGCGAACCGGCCGGCACGCCGGCGGTGCCGATGCCGCCGAGGATGCAGACGAACATCACCACGAGCTGCTGGTTGAAGCTCAAATCGATGCCGAAGAACTGCGCCAGGAAGAGCACGGTGACGCCTTCGAAGAGCGCGGTGCCGTTCTGGTTGGCGGTGGCGCCGACGGTCAGCACGAAGCGCGCGATCTTGCGCGGCAGGTTGAGCTGGGTCTCCGCGGCGCGGAGCGAGACGGGCAGGGTGGCGTTCGACGAGGCGGTCGAGAACGCCACCAGCATCGGATCGCGCACCTGGCCGAAGAAGGCGATCGGGTTGCGCCCGCCCAGGAGCCACACGCAGATCGGGTAGACCACGAACATGTGGATCGCCATCGCGCCGACGGCGACGCCGACGAACGCCGCCAGCCGCGCCAGCAAGTCCCAGCCGAACAGCGCGGCGAGATTGAACATGAGGCAGGCAATGGCGATCGGCGCCAGCTGAATGACGAGGTTGATGAGCTTCATCATCACCTCGAACAGGCCCGTAATGGTCAGCTGCAGCTGATCGCTGGCCGGGCCTTTGGTCAGCACCAGGCCAATGCCGAACAGCAGCGCAAACACCATCACCGGCAACACCAGATTGGCGCTGGCGGCGGCGAACACGTTCTGCGGAATGAGATCGAGGAAGAATTGGCCGAGCTGCACGCTCGCAGGCGCATTGGCGATAATGCCGGCTGCGCCTTCCGAGCCCTGCGCCAACAATTGCTGCGCCAGCGCCGGATCGATGCCATCGCCCGGGCGGAAGAAGTTCACAAGCCCAATGCCGATCAGAACGGCGATGGCCGAGATAACCACTGTCATCGCCAGCGTCTTCCAGCCGACGCGGCCGAGTGATGAAAGATCGCCCATCTCGGCGACGCCAACCACCAGCGCCGAGAACAAGAGCGGCAGCACCAGCATGAAGAGGAGGCGCAAGAAAATCTGGCCGATCGGGCCGGTGATGTTCTCCGTGAGCCAGATCACCCACGGCGTCTCGGGCCCGAGATTGAGGTTCACATAGAGCCCGGCCGCGAGGCCAATGGCGAAGCCCGCCAGCATCAGCAGCCAGAGCGGAATGGCGCCGCGCTTCTCGGTGGTGGCCATGAACTCTCCCCTCGTACCCAGCGTGGCTAGCCGCGCCGGGGCAGGGGATCAAGCGCGGAGGGGTCTGATGTGCCTACAAGACGATGAAAACAATCACCGCCACCACTGCTGCAGCGAAGCAGAAGAGGGCAGGCAAGCGCGGGTCTTGGTTGTTCTTGATGTTCATGAGCCTCGGGACTTATCGGACGCAGTCGATCGGCGATATCCGCCGAACGGCATAGGGATGCAGACGGACGAGAAACTGGATGCAGTTCGTTGGAACGGCCCGCACGGGGCGCCGTTGATGCGACTCTACCGGAGCCCGCCCGATGCTAGATTCATTATTGTCCCTCGCGCCCTACGTGATTGCCATCGCTGGCTTCCTGGCGATCCCCGCTATCGACTCAGCGCGAGACGACGTCTGAAGTCGCGACGTCGTTTAGCGAAAGAGCCAATGGCGGATACGCACACCAGGCGGACAGCGGCTGTCGTTGCAGCGCGACATTGATCATGCCGTCGAGTGTGTAAGGCTTGATCACTCGGCCCTGCCCAAACAGGACTAGGTCGGTGGAGGCATCAAGCGGAAAGCATGATGACAACAGGCGATCCGCGCCTTGAGGGGAGATAGCATAGCAGAGCGTGCCCCAGATTTGAAAGCAGGCCAGCGACGCCGGCGCTGGTGCGGTCTTTCTTGCGAAATCGTCGAAGTAGCCAGGCGTCCTCTTGGCTACGTCATCGAACAGGAAGACCGCCTTGATCCCTTCCGGCCCCTCCACGGCGATGCTCGCATCGGTGTTGTACCCGAGAAAAACAATGTCCCATCCGATGGGCAACTGGCGCAGCAGCGCCGGCGCGCGGACGGCGAAATCCCCCCGCAAGCAAGCATCATCCTCGGCGATGATCGTCGGCTGAGATGCAGTCCTCGCCGACAACCAGAGCGCGCGGTGCGACATGGCGTTGCCGAGGGCGCCGTCAGAGAATGCGTTCGCCGACGCTGTCATGACCCGCTGAGCTGTCAGGGCGGCGCGATCCAAGGCGGCCCCAACGACCCCATCGACGAATTCGATATCGATCCCTGCTCGCGCGTTCCAGGCGTTGAATCGCGCACGCCGGTCTTCACGCGTAGCGAGGCTGATGACGCGCAACTGCACTAGCCACCTACAAGCCTTGCGACACTGCGGTAAGCGTCGGCCGCAATGAGATGTTGCGGCGCGCCGGCAGTTTTCGAGCGCAGCTCGGCTGCCCACATCACCTCGTAAGCCGCGTTGAGCTTCTTCTGCGTCCACAACCGCGCCTGCGCCGCCACTGCGTCGCGCTCCTTCCAGAACACCGGCGGGCGAAGCTTGGCCACAGCGTCGGACGGGCTCGAACCGCCATCGATTAGCGCGCGCGCATCGCGCAGCTGGTGCAAGCGGCGCAGTAGCGCGCGCAGTGCCGAAACGCCAGACAGCGCGTCGATCCGCGCCAACGCCTCGACCGCCTGCGCCGAACGGCCCTGCGCCGCGGCAAGACTGGCCGCGTCCAGCTCGCTTTCGGATTCGTTCGCCATCAGCGCTTCGAGGTCCCCGGTGGAGACCGGGCGGCCGAGCTCGTGCGCATAGAGCGCGAGCTTGTCGATCTCGCGCGCCGCAAGGCCGCGGTCGTTCGGGAGGAGGGCGAGAAACGTCTCTTCGGCGCCGGCTTCGAAGTTAAGCCCCAGCTCCTTCACGCGCGTGCGTGCATATTGCGCGCGCTCGGCTTCCGTTTCTTCGTAGAAGGCGATCGAGGCCGCGGTGCTGGCCGCCGTGAAGGCTTTCACCAGCGCGGCGGTCGAGCCCAAATCACCCGCTTCAACGATCAGGAAGCCGCTTGCCTCGCCGCGCTCAATGCCATCGAGCGCATGGATGATGGCGTCGTCGGCGGCTTTGCCATTGACGCGCGCCCAGACGATGGTGGGCCCGCCGAGCAGCGATTGCGCAGCCAGTGCATCGGCGAGGCGCGCGGAATCCTTCTTGATCTCGTCGTCGCTGAGCTTGGTAATGGCGTAGGGATCGTCAGACTTGCCCATCGCATAAGCGGCGAGCTTCTGCGCCGCTTCATGAATGAAGCTCTCGTTCGGGCCGTAGAGCAGCACGGCGCGAACTTGTTTGTCCGGCTTTTCCAGAAAGCGCCTGACCGAGGCGCCGGCGACCTTCACTGCGCCGCGCCCTCGTCACGCGCTTGCGCCATGCGCAGCGCCAGCTCTGCCCGAAAGCGCTGCGCCATCGTCTCAGCAGCGCGCTCGCGCGCGTCGTCTTGCGCTGCGATTTCACCGAAGGCTGCAGTCGGGATGTCATAGTTGACGACCGTGACTAGCGACCCGCGGATGCGCTGTGTCGCCTCCGGCCGCGTCAGCACGTAATTGGCGATCAGCCGGAGTTCGGCGCGCGTGGCGGATTCGTCGCGCCGGATGCCGAGTGGGATCACTTGCTCCTGCAACGTCACCTCAAGCAGCATCGGCGGTGCGCCGGTGTTCTCCACCGCCAGGATGCGATCGAGCTCGGTCTTGAGTACGTGGCCGGCCTTGCCATCGATCTGCGCGACCGTCACCGGGCCGATGGCCGGACCGCCGGCGATGCTCGGCGCGTACATGGGCTGGAAGCCGCAGGCGGCGAGCAGCAAGGTCAGCGAAGCCAAAAGTACGCGCATCCGGGATTCTCCCACCCGCCTTCGTCCGCGGTCAGTTTGCCACGATATTCACGATCCTGTCCGGCACGACAATCACCTTGCGGACAGTCTGCCCTTCAAGGAATTGCGCCACGGCGGGGTGCTTCAACGCCAATTCGCGCACATCGGCCTCGGGCGCGCCTTTGGGCGCCTCGATCTCGCCGCGGCGCTTGCCGTTGACCTGGATCGGCAGGGTGACGGTGGTCCGCGCCGCCAGGGCCGGATCCGCCTTGGGCCAAGCCGTGGTGGCGACAAACGGCGCCTGGCCCAGCTTCTCCCAGCACTCCTCCGCGAGGTGCGGCATGAACGGGGAGATGAGCTGCGCCAGGATGCGCAGCGCTTCGCCGCGGGCGAAGACGGCGCCTTCGTCGTCGCCCTTCAGCTTGGCGATGGCGTTGGCCAGTTCATAGCTGCGGGCGATAGCGACGTTGAAGCGGAAGTGCTCGATGTCTTCGGTGACGGCGTGGATGGCGCGGTGCGCCATTTGCCGGAGCGCCAGCGCATCGCCGGCATTGGCGCCATCCGGCGCCGCAGCGCCGGGCTTCGGCGCAGCGCGGCCGTATGCCTCCGTCAGCGTCCACACGCGCTGCACGAAGCCCCAGGCGCCTTTGACGCCCGAAGCCGTCCATTCGACGTCGCGCTCGGGCGGTGAATCCGAGAGCACGAACCAGCGCGCAACGTCGGCGCCGAAATCGGTGATGAACGCGGAGAGGTCGACGACGTTCTTCTTCGACTTCGACATCTTCTCGACGTCGCCGGTTTTCACCGGCTGGCCGGTCGCCAGTTCAATACGCGCGCCGTCTTTGACATCGGTCTCCTCCGGCAGCAGCCATTGGCCGGACTGAGACTTGTAGGTCTCGTGCACGACCATGCCTTGCGTGAAGAGACTGGCGAACGGCTCGCCATTGGCGGGGCCGTCCAGCAGGCCGCAATCGCGCAGCGCACGCGTGAAGAAGCGCGCATAGAGCAAGTGCAGCACCGCGTGTTCGACACCGCCGACATATTGATCGACCGGCAGCCAGTACGCAGCGAGCTTCTTATCGAACGGCGCGCTTTCGTTGTTCGGATCGGCGAAGCGCGCGAAGTACCAGCTGGAATCCACGAAGGTGTCGAGCGTATCGGTTTCACGCTCGGCCTTGCCGCTGCATTGCGGGCAGGTGGTGTGCTTCCAGGTTGGGTGATGCGCCAGCGGATTGCCGGGCTTGTCGAACGTGACGTCCTCCGGCAGCGCCACCGGCAGATCCTTCTCCGGCACAGGCACAACGCCGCACTTGGCGCAATGGATCGCCGGGATCGGACAGCCCCAATAGCGTTGACGTGACACGCCCCAGTCGCGCAGCCGCCATTGCGTCGTCGCCTCGCCGGCGCCGAGCTTAACCAGCTCTTCAATCGCGCGCGTGATTGCATCGCGCGTGGAGAGACCATCGAGGAAGCGCGAATTGAAGATCGTGCCGTCGTCGGTGTAGGCCTCGTCGGTCACAGCGTAGGTCGCCGGATCAGCGCCCGGCGGCAGCACCACCGGCTTGAATGGCAATTTGTACTTGTTGGCGAAGTCGAGGTCGCGCTGATCGCCGGCGGGCGAACCGAAGATGGCGCCGGTGCCGTAGGTCGAAAGCACGAAGTTCGCCGCCCAAACCGGCAATTCCCAGCTCTGATCGAACGGATGCTTCACGCGGATGCCGAGATCGACGCCGAACTTCTCGGCCTTCTCGATGTCCGCTTCGCTGGTGCCGAGCTGGCCAGCCTTGGTGATGAAGGCGGCGACGTCCTTGTTCGTCTCGGCGATGCGCTTGGTGATCGGATGATCGGGCGCGAGCGCGACGAAGCTTGCGCCGAACAGCGTGTCCGGGCGCGTGGTGAAGACGTCGATCTTCTCGCTGCTGTCGACGACATCGAAATGGAAGCGCGCGCCTTGGCTCTTGCCGATCCAGTTCGACTGCATCAGCCGCACTTTGTCCGGCCACTTATCGAGCGTCGTCAGCGCCTGCAGCAGATCGTCGGCGTAGGCCGTGACGCGGAACATCCATTGTTCGAGCTCGCGCGTTTCGACCGGCGCGCCGGAGCGCCAGCCTTTCCCATCGACCACCTGCTCGTTGGCGAGCACGGTGTTATCGACAGGGTCCCAATTGACCTTCTGCTTCTTGCGATAGACGAGACCCTTCTTCCAGAACGCCAGGAAGATCGCCTGCTGGTGCTTGTAATATTCCGGATCGCAGGTCGCGAGTTCACGGGACCAATCGATGGCGAGACCCAAGAGCTTCAGCTGCTCGCGCATCGCGGCGATGTTGTCGTAGGTCCAGCCGCGCGGATGGATGCCGCGCTCCATGGCCGCGTTTTCCGCCGGCAGGCCGAACGCGTCCCAGCCCATCGGGTGCAGCACGTTGTAGCCGTTGGAGCGACGGAAGCGGGCGACGACATCGCCCATCGTGTAATTGCGCGAATGGCCGACGTGGATGCGTCCCGATGGATAGGGAAACATCTCGAGCACGTAGGCTTTGGGCTTGCCTTTGGCTTCGTCAGGCGAAAGCGCGCGGTCGATGCCCGCCGCGGCCCAACGCTCGCGCCATTTCGGCTCGACTTCGCGATGATTGTAACGAGACATTCCAACGCCCTCTTATGGGGCGCTTGAGTGGCGGCAAACGCCCCGCCTGTCTAGTTCCCGACCGTGCTGAGACGAAGCTGACGCGCGCGCGTCAGGATCGCGTTTTCGATCTGAATCTCCGTATCCGGATCGACGGTCGCATCGCTCCAGGTCCCGTTCGTCTGTTGCTGACGGAAGATCGAGACGTTGAGCGCATCGGCCCGGAGACGCGTGTCGAGGATATAGACCGTCGCCTTGAAGCGCTCGTTCGGCGTCGAGGGATCGGAATACCAATCGGTGATGATGACGCCGCCGAATGGATCGGCCGAAGCGAGCGGCATGAAGTTGAGCGTGTCGAGCGAGGCGCGCCACAGGAAAGAGTTAACGCCGATTCCGGCCTCTTCGCTGGCCGCCGGGCTGGTGGGGCCGTTGTCGCTGCCGCGGAACATCGAGCATGCCGAGAGCGCGAGGGCCGCGACCATGAAAAGTGCGCCCTTGAAGAGCAAACGCCCAGCCTGCGTCATTCCGTATTCCTCCGCTTCCCCGCCGCGCCATCCCCTGGCGCTGCCGCCCGCCCATATATCATGAGCGTCATGCGGGGCCAGTGGGGCACTGCGAAGCTGGCGATGTTGTGACGCCGGCTCGCGCCACTGGTTAATTCACGGGGAACCAAGTGCCATGCCCAGGTTTTGACGCAATATTCGCAGGACCTGTGTCCTAAAGTTCACTGCGGATCGGTTCGGCTTGCGTTATATTGGCTGACTGGTGCTGAAGCTGAGGGGAAAGTTCCGTGTTTAGGCCGTCCGCCTGGGTGATCGCAGGAGCCGCCGTTCTGGCGTCGGCCGGCGTCGCGCACGCGCAAGACCGCACGGTTGCCGCGGCCGCCCAGGCCGAAAGCCCGGCCGCGACCCGCGCTGCGGTGCCATGGTACCAGCGCTTCACGACCTCGACCGGGGTGACCGAGCAGATCACCGGCGAAAGCGAGAACGACCGCCGCATTGCGCCGGCCTGGACGCTGAACCAGCGCTGGGGCGTTACACTGGACGTCCGCGAAGCCGAGCGGATCGAGCGCCTGCCCGAGACCGGGGGTGATCAGGCTTCCGTTGGCGCCTACTATCAGTTTACCCCGCGCGTTCGTCTCGGCGGCGAGGTCAGCGTGCAGGAACCCGAAGCGCCGCTCGGCCAGACGACGACGGGGGACGAGCCGCGCGCCGGCGTTCGTATTGAGTCGGCCTTCCGCTTCTAAGCGTCTGCGAAAGCATCCACGGCAGCGAGCCCGGCAAAGCCCCGGCCGACCAAGCGCGCGCCCGTGTCAGCGTTGATCCCGCCCAGCGCGATAATCGGGACGCTGGCGCCACGCGCGATTTGGCTGGCGCGAAAAAGGCCGAGCGGCATACGCTGAGCGCTGCTCCGCGTGGGCAAGACCGGGCTAAGCACGCATGCATCGACGCCTGCCGCCGACGCTCGAACGACGCCCGCCGCCGAATGCGCGGAAGCAGTGACAATCCGCGCGCATCGGCCAGGCTGCAACCGCGCCTCCGGCCAGTGCACGCCATCGGCCCCGACGCGCGCCGCGAGCTCCGGATCAGCGGAAATCAGCAGAAAAAGCCCGCGTCCACGGCACGTGCGCGCCAGGCGCCTCGCCACGCGCGCGCGTTCAGCCGCGCCAAAGTGGCGGTACACGACGGCGCTCCCGCGCGGCAGGCGCTCCGCGATCGCGACCGGGTCCGGGGTGCGCGCTGGATCGGTGAAGAAATAGAGCGCCGGCAATGCCGGTGCGCCCGCATCGCGATTGAGCCGGCGCGCCAGCGACGCTAGCAAATGAGCTGACCGCATGAGCGCCTCTCTAACCGACGTGGCCGCCGCGCGCGCCGAGATTCTCGCGCGCGTGGGCGAAGCCGCCAAACGCGCCGGCCGCGCGCCGGAGAGCGTCTCGTTGGTAGCTGTCTCTAAGCTGCAGCCGGACGAACGGGTCGACGCTGCGCTCGCGGTGGGCCAGCGCCTGTTCGGCGAAAACCGTGTGCAGGAGGCGCGCACCCGCTGGAGCGAACGGCGCGGCCGCTACCTGGATTTGCGCCTACGTCTCATCGGCCCGCTCCAGAGCAACAAGGCGGAGGACGCCGTCGCTCTGTTTGACGCCATCGATACACTCGACCGGCCTAAACTGGCCGCCGCCCTCGCTGACGCGGCCCAGAAGCTCGGCCGCTCACCCGAGATTCTGATCCAGGTGAATACCGGCGAAGAACCGCAAAAAGCCGGGGTAGCGCCGGGGGAGGCGGACGGCTTCATCAAGGCAGTGCGCGAGAGCTACGGCCTGCCGCTGGCGGGCCTCATGTGCATTCCCCCGGTAGACGAAGAGCCGGCCATGCACTTCGCGCTCCTGGCCAAAATCGCCGCCCGCAATGGTCTTACCGAGCTCAGCATGGGCATGAGCGATGATTTTGAGACCGCTATCGCCTTCGGCTCGACCCAGATCAGGGTCGGAGCGGCGCTCTTTGGCGTAAGATCATAATAGAGCTTTACAAAAGTCACATTAGGCGCTACCTAATACCTAGGGGCCGCGCACGGCTCTAGGAGATGGAAATGAACGTTTATGTACCCTCGGACCTTGAGGCCGTCCTGCGCGGCCTTTATCAAAGCAATGAAACGGCCGCGAAGCTCTTTGACCACTTCGCAGGGCGGAAGAACAAGGCAAGCCTCACAACGGCGGAAAATGTCGAGACCCTCACTGGGGCGTTCCGGGGCGACGCGGTGGAGTTGCTGAAACGATTTGCCGATTTGGGGCTGGGCACCTATTTCATAGGCCGTAGAGGCTCGCCCACTCGAATCGAATGGGATTATGATATCCGCGAGGTGGGAAAAGCGGCACAAGGGGCTCCGGCGACATTGAGGCCGGTCGAAAGACTTGGCGACGAAGAGGAAAGCGATGAGCCATCAAGCCGTGATCAGGTCTCGCACTCTGAAAAAAGTGGCGTGATCGAGCATCTCTACCAGCTTCGTGCGGACTTTCGGTTTCGTCTTTCGCTTCCAGCGGACTTAAGCAATCGGGAGGCCGATCGAATTGGCGCGTGGGTGAAATCGTTGCCTTTCGAGAGCTGAAGTGAGTGGTCAGGGTCGGGTCGGCGTTATTCGGCGCGCGAATCTAGCCCGGATCAACGGCTTGCAAGGGAATGAGGCGCCATGGTCATTCCCTCCGCGTTACTCTAGCCTTATCTCGAATTGATATGTCACGCGAAACGACCGTCCTGATCATCGATGACGACACCGACCTGCGCCAGGCGCTGGTCGAGCAGTTCGATCTGGAGCCCGGCTTTGGCGGCGTCGGCGCGGCCACGGCCGCGGAAGGCTTCGATGCGGCGGCGACCGAGAAGCCTGCCATCATCGTCCTCGACGTCAGTCTGCCGGACATGGACGGCTTCGACGCCTGCCGGAAGCTGCGCGAGCAGGGCGTCAAAGCCCCGATCATCATGCTGACGGGCGCCGCTCAGGAGGAGGAGCATCAGGTCGCCGGCCTCGATGCCGGGGCGAACGATTACGTGCTGAAGCCCTTCAAGTTCTCGGTGCTGCTCGCCCGCATCCGCGCGCACCTGCGCAGCCATGAGGCGAGCGAGGACGCGGTCTATCGCATCGGCCCCTACGAATTCCGCCCGGCGATGCGCATCCTGGTCGACGACGCGCAGAAGAAGGTCCGCCTCACCGACAAAGAGACCTCGATCCTGCGCTACCTCTATCGCTCCGGCGAAAAGCCGGTCGGGCGCGATGAGCTGCTGCGCGAGGTGTGGGGCTATAATTCTAACGTCACCACGCACACGCTGGAAACGCACATCTATCGCCTGCGTCAAAAGATCGAGCCCGAAGCGCAAAGCCCGAAGCTCTTGATCACCGAAACGGGCGGGTATCGCCTGCAGGTCTAAGACATGACAAAGGCCCGGATCGCTCCGGGCCTTCAGCTTTCTGCATTGTGCATGATCGTTAGGCCACGATCTGCGCCGCTTGGTTCATGACGCTCAGCGCGAAGGGGACGAAGAGCGCGGTGGCGGCGAGCAGGCTGTAGAACTTGGTGGTCATCTTGTTTTCCTCCCGGGATCAACCTTGATCCGATGAGGAGAAGCTACCGGGCCCTTGATCCTGCCGCTGTGTCCAGCGTCACGACGCCGGCGTCGGGGTGGTGTCTCACAGACACTACCGGCGTCGGCGGCGAGCGTGACTTCTCAAACCGCGAACTCGGTTGCCTAAGCTGCCGTCGCTAATACGCTTAGTCCGCAATCTTCGCCGCGTAGAGCTGGCGCAGCGGCGCGCCGATCAGATTGAGCTTGCGGATGTGCGTGTTGATGAAGGCGTCGATCGCCAGCTTCGGCATGCGCACGAGATCGCGCCGGTCGTCCGGCGACCACAAGTAGTCGTCGAAGATCATGATGCCGCCAACGCGCAGCAGTTTGAACGCCATCGCGGCGTCCGTCAGCACGTCAGGCGCTTCGTGTGAAGCATCAACGTACGCAACATCGAAGCTGCCGGCTTGGCCCTCCGCGAGCAGGCGGGCCATGCCGGTCACGGTATCGCTCTTGATCTTATGGACGACGCAATCGTGCTTGGCTTTGGCGCGGGCGATGTTGCGATCGAAGCGCGCCTCCGCGGCTTTCATGTCAAGTGCTTGGTGCTCGCCGCCGCCAGCCCAGGTATCGATACAGACAATCTCGAAACGGCCGAACGGCGTGCTGTTCTCGATCAGAAAAACCGCAGAGCGACCCTCGAACGCGCCGAGTTCGAGCGCGCGGCGCGGTTTGATCTGATCGATCATCGAGCGCCAGATCGGCGCCGCGCCCGAGAACCAATCGGTCGTGAATTCGTAAGCCTCGGTCATGCGCTATCCCTGGGCCGCGCCATCTGGCGCCGCCCAGGCATAGCGTGTCCGAACAACATTCAGGAAGCGTCGGCTTTCACCCGTGGCGCGGCCGGCCCCCGCGCTGCTGCAAGCTTCGCCGCCGGCTTGCCCGAACGCGCCGCGCCGAGGCGTTCAACCAGCGCAGCGTATTCGTCCCACAAGCGCTGCGGCAGGCGATCGCCGAATTTTTCGTAGTGCGCCGGAATGAGATCGGCTTCCTCAGCCCAGACATCGAGATCGACGCTGGTCAGAAGCTCCATCGCATCGTCGCTGATGTTGAGGCCGCTGAGATCGAGCGCGTCCTTTGTCGGCAAGCGGCCGATCGGTGTTTCGCGCGCCTCGGCTTTGCCGTCGATGCGTTCGCTGATCCACTTCAGCACGCGCGCATTATCGCCAAAGCCCGGCCAGATGAACTTGCCGTTCTGGTCCTTGCGGAACCAGTTGACGAAATAGATGCGCGGCAGCTTCGCGCCTTTGCGCTCGCCGATCTTCAGCCAATGCGCGAAGTAATCGCCCATATGATAGCCGCAGAACGGCAACATCGCGAACGGATCGCGGCGCAGTTCGCCGACCTTGTTTTCGGCCGCCGCGGTGCCTTCGCTGGCGACGTTTGAGGCGAGGAAAACGCCGTGCGTCCAATCGAACGCTTCGGTCACCAGCGGCACGGCGCTGGCGCGGCGGCCGCCGAACAGGATCGCATCGATCGGCACGCCCTTGGGGTCTTCCCATTCCGGCGCGATCACCGGGCACTGGCCCGCCGGCACGGCAAAGCGCGCATTCGGGTGCGCGGCTGGCTCGCCCAGTTCAGGCGACCACTTGCGGCCCTTCCAATCGGTGAGGTTGGCCGGCGGCTCCTTGCTCATGCCTTCCCACCACACGTCGCCGTCTTCGGTGAGCGCGACGTTGGTGAAAATGGTGTTGGCGTAGAGTGTGTCGATCGCCGACTTGTTGGTCTTCGAACCGGTGCCCGGCGCGACGCCGAAGAAGCCTGCTTCCGGATTGATCGCGTAGAGCTTGCCGTCGTCGCCAAAGCGCATCCAGGCGATGTCGTCGCCGATGGTCTCGGCCTTCCAACCGGGGATGGTCGGCTGGAGCATCGCGAGGTTGGTCTTGCCGCACGCCGACGGGAACGCCGCGGCGATGTACTTCACCTCGTTCTGCGGCGAGGTGAGCTTCAGGATCAGCATGTGCTCGGCGAGCCAGCCCTCATCGCGCGCCATCACCGAAGCGATGCGCAGCGCGTAGCACTTCTTGCCGAGCAAGGCGTTGCCGCCATAGCCAGAGCCATAGCTCCAGATTTCGCGGGTCTCAGGGAAGTGCACGATCCACTTCTCGTCATTGCAGGGCCACGGCACGTCCTTTTGGCCGGCCGCCAATGGCGCGCCGACGGTGTGCACGGCCGGGACGAAGAAGCCGTCTTCGCCCATCGCATCGAGCGCGCCCTTGCCCATGCGGGTCATGATGCGCATTGACGCGGCGACATAACCGCTATCCGTGATCTCGACGCCGAGCGCGCTGATCTTCGAACCCAGCGGGCCCATCGAGAACGGCACCACGTACATCGTGCGTCCGCGCATGCAGCCGTCGAACAGGCCGTTCAGCTTGGTGCGCATCTCGGCCGGCGCGATCCAGTTATTGGTCGGGCCCGCGTCGTCCTTCTTCTCCGAGCAGATGAAGGTGCGGCTCTCGACGCGCGCCACATCCTTCGGATCTGACGCCGCGTAAAACGAGTTCGGCCGCTTCTCTTCGTTAAGCTTCTTCAGCGTGCCCGCCGCCACCAGGTCGCTGGTCAGCTGCTCCCACTCCGCATCGGAGCCGTCGCACCAATGGACGCGATCCGGCTTGGTGAGCGCGGCGATCTCGCTCACCCACTGAATGAGTTTCTGATGCTTGGTCGGCGCCGGCGCGAGGCCGGGAATGTTAACGGTCACGGAATCCTCCCGGGCGCCGTTTAGGGGCCGGCGCGCGTTGTTCGATCCAAAGTGTGCGTGAGAAAGGGCATGTCAAACTCGTTCTATGAGGGCGCTGTGACGGGCTGCCGCATTCGCAATTGCCACCGGTAGCAATCGCGTTTGCAGGGCAGGGTTGCTC
>JAEYPY010000183.1 GCA_023410295.1 Pseudomonadota bacterium
AGCAAGAGCTGCATGGTGAACGCAGCGCT
The DNA here is from genome assembly GCA_023410295.1 of Pseudomonadota bacterium. GTDB lineage: Bacteria > Pseudomonadota > Alphaproteobacteria > Caulobacterales > Aquidulcibacteraceae > Vitreimonas. Next base: position 30 of record JAEYPY010000183.1, read on the forward strand.
TACGATATCCGCCCGACGCGCCACAGCGGCATCGATCTTTGGCCGATTGCGCGCGAGTACAGCAAGTATGCGCCGCTGGTGGACACGCTTTACGGCTCGGGCGCCTACATGCCGATGTCGGATGGCGCCCGCTACGAGGTCCGCATCACCCAGAACGGCCTGATCGCGCGCCCGACAAACGAGGCCGCGGCGGAAGCGTCATCCAGCGGTTGGCAGTAGCACCGCCAAGCCCGGACGGCGGCTGGCCGCCCAGGTGGACGGGGGGGCGTCGGCCCGTTAAAGCGGCCGCGGGTCGCGGACGTGGCGGAATTGGTAGACGCACTGGATTTAGGTTCCAGCGCCGCAAGGCGTCCGGGTTCGAGTCCCGGCGTCCGCACCATCCTACGCTCGCGGAACGCGAGCTTCGGATGGCAGGCCTCGTGCCCGGGCGGTCCCCAAGGCGGCATGATGCAGGGCCGTGGACTCGGCCCGGGCGGAGTGCCATAAGCCCGCCTTTCCTGAATTGGCGTCGGCGGCAGAGGAATTGCAGCGTCGGCGCGCATGTCGAAAGCACGTCCTATGCAGCTCACCGAGAGCCGTTCTGAAGGTCTTTTGCGGGTTTACGATGTCGTCATCCCGGCCACGGAATTGCAGCAAAAACTGAATGCGAAGATCGCCGAGGTTCAGCCCAAGGTCCGCATCAACGGCTTCCGCCCCGGCAAGGTGCCGGCCAGCCATATCCGGAAAATCTACGGCTCCTCGATGATGCAGGACATCGTCAACGAGGCCGTGCAGCGTTCAACCCGCGAAAGCCTCGAAAAGGTGCGTGCGGCGTCCGAGCCTTCGCTCGACCTCAAAAGCGACATGGAGAAGGTCGTAGCCGGCACGCAGGATCTGCAATTTGAGCTTTCGCTGGAAATCATGCCGGACTTTGAGCCGGCAGATCTAAAGACGATCTCGATCACGCGTCCGGTGGCCCCGGTCGCAGATGAGCAGATCGAGGAAGAGTTGCAGCGCATCTTCGCTGAGAACCGCGGCTTCGAAGACAAGGACGGCGCCGCCGCTGACGGCGATGAAGTCACGATCGACTTCGTCGGCCGCATCGATGGCGAGGCATTCGATGGCGGCTCGGCCGAAGGCGCGCGCGTCGTGATCGGCGCCAAGCGCTTCATCCCGGGCTTTGAAGAACAGCTCGTCGGCGCCAAAGCCGGCGAAGAGCGCACGCTGAAGGTGACGTTCCCGGAGGATTATCCGGCTGCGAATCTGAAGGGTAAAGCCGCTGAATTCGAAACGAAGATCAATCTGGTGCGCGCGCCGAAGAGTGGCGACGCAGACGATGCCTGGGCCAAGGATCTTGGATTTGAGAGCCTGACCGCGGTCAAGGACGCGCTGAAGCAGCGCATCGAAAGCGAGCACACCCAGCAATCGCGCGCCAAGGCCAAGCGCGCGCTGTTCGATGCGCTCGACGAACTGCACGATTTCGAACTGCCGCCGCGCATGGTCGAGGCCGAGTTCGGCCAGATCTGGCGCCAGGTCGAACAGGACCGCGCCGCCGGCCGCGCCGATCCGTCGGACGAAGGCAAGAGCGAGGATGAGCTTAAGGGCGAGTATCGCCACATCGCCGAACGGCGTGTGCGCCTTGGCCTGCTGCTGGCCGAGATCGGCCGGCGCCACAAGATCGAAGTCACGGACGAGGAAGTCGGCCGCGCCATCCAAGCGCAGGCGCGTCAATTCCCGGGCCAGGAAAAGCAGATCTTCGAGATGTATCAGCGCAATCCGCAAATGGTCGCCCAGGTGCGCGCCCCGATCTACGAAGAGAAGGTCGTCGATTACGTGCTCGAACTGATCAAGGTCACGAACGAGACCGTGAGCCGCGAGGCGCTGTTCTCGGACGATGATCCGCCGGCGCCGAAGGCTGAGACGAAGCCCAAGAAAGGCAAGAAAGCCAAGGCTGAGGCGGCCGAAGGCTGACCCCTTAACCCCGGCCAACAGATGCCGGGGCTTGCGGCCAGCCCGTCAGGGTCAAATATGACTGCCGCGCCGGAGCGATTCCGTGCGCATCCCAAGCGCTTCCCGAAAGGCTCCCATGTCGTCGTTCGATCCAATCCAGACTTACGCCAACCTCGTTCCGATGGTGATCGAGCAGACGAGCCGGGGTGAACGGGCGTTCGACATCTTCTCGCGCCTCTTGAAGGAGCGGATCATCTTCGTGACCGGCGGGGTCGAGGATGGCCTGGCCAGCCTCGTCACGGCGCAGCTGCTGTTCTTGGAGTCCGAGAACCCGAAGCGCGAAATCGCCATGTATATCAATAGCCCGGGCGGCATCGTGACGTCCGGCCTCGCGATTTACGACACCATGCAATACATCCGCAGCCCGGTTTCGACCGTGTGCATCGGTCAGGCGGCGTCGATGGGTTCGCTGCTGCTGGCGGCAGGGGAGCCGAACTTGCGCATCTGCCTGCCGAACGCGCGGGTGATGGTGCACCAGCCCTCGGGCGGCTTCCGCGGCCAGGCCAGCGACATCGAGCGCCACGCCGAGGACATCATCGCCACCAAGCGCCGGCTCAATGAAATCTACGTCCGCCACACCGGCCAGCCCTACGAGAAGGTGGAGCGCACGCTCGACCGCGACCACTTCATGACGGCGGAAGAGGCGCGCGCCTTCGGCATCGTCGACCGCGTTTACGAAAAGCGGGAGCTGGCGGAAGGGCAGGCCTGACGTAGCCGACGTTATCCACAAGAACCGTTGGCCACACAGCGACCCGCTTGAACGGGGCGCGATTTAGGGCCATGTCTGGGCTTCCGGCGCTGCCGGATAACGACGAAAAAGGCCGTCCGGGCAAGCCGTTGGGCCCTCGAGACCGGCGATTTTGGGCGAAGGCGACGCTAACCCAGCGGCTTGCGGCCCCATCCTTGCTATGATCGTATTGCCTGGCCGGGGCGGCCAGGTGGTGAACGTTTTTGAAAGGGATCGCGTTCAAGCATTCGTTAGGCAGGCGAGCAGCGGGGGCCATCAGCCCGCCGTTTTTCCCGAACTAACTCTTGAGCACGTCACGCCCTCGAAGGATTGCTTATGAGCAAAGGCGCCACCAGCGGAGAGTCAAAGAACACTCTCTACTGCTCGTTCTGCGGGAAGTCCCAGCACGAGGTCCGCAAGCTTATTGCGGGCCCGACCGTCTTCATCTGCGACGAGTGCGTCGAACTCTGCATGGACATCATCCGCGAGGAACACAAAACCTCGCTGGTCAAGTCCAAGGAAGGCGTCCCGAGCCCGAAGGAGATCAAGGGCGTTCTGGACGATTACGTCGTCGGCCAGGATCATGCCAAGCGCGTGCGCTCGGTCGCGGTGCACAACCACTACAAGCGCCTCAACCACGCCTCCAAGAATGGCGACGTTGAACTCGCCAAGTCGAACATCCTGCTGATCGGCCCGACCGGCTGCGGCAAGACTCTGCTGGCGCAGACGCTGGCGCGCATCATCGACGTGCCGTTCACGATGGCGGACGCGACAACGCTGACCGAAGCCGGCTACGTCGGCGAAGATGTTGAAAACATCATTCTGAAGCTGTTGCAGGCCGCCGACTACAATGTCGAGCGCGCGCAGCGCGGCATCGTTTACATCGACGAAGTCGACAAGATTTCGCGCAAGTCCGACAATCCGAGCATCACGCGCGACGTCTCGGGCGAGGGCGTGCAGCAAGCACTCTTGAAGATTATGGAAGGCACGGTTGCGTCCGTTCCGCCGCAAGGCGGGCGCAAGCATCCGCAACAAGAATTCCTGCAAGTCGACACCACGAGCATCCTGTTCATTTGCGGCGGCGCGTTCGCGGGTCTCGACAAGATCATCAGCCAGCGCGGCAAGGGTTCTGCGATCGGCTTCGGCGCCACGGTGCGCGATGAAGAGGATCGCCGCACAGGTGAAATCCTCCGCGAGATCGAGCCGGACGATCTGTTGAAGTTCGGGCTGATCCCGGAATTCGTCGGCCGCCTGCCGGTGCTCGCGACGCTCGAGGATCTCGATGAGCCGGCGCTGGTCACTATTCTGACCGAGCCGAAGAACGCGCTGGTGAAGCAGTACCAGCGCATGTTCGAGATGGAGAACGTAAAGCTCTCGTTTCCGGAAGAGGCCCTTCGGGCGATCGCGCGCAAGGCGATCCAGCGCAAGACCGGCGCGCGCGGTTTGCGTTCCATCCTCGAAAGCATCCTGCTCGACACCATGTTCGAGCTGCCTTCGATGCGGAGCGTTGAAGAGGTGGTGGTTTCGGCCGACGTGGTTGAAGGACGCGCCAAGCCTCTCCAAATCTATTCCGCCGAACGGCGTGGCGAATCGAACGCCAGCTGAATCCCAGCTGAACGTAAGAACGAATCGTCCGTCCTGGGCGCGCGATATCGTGCGCGCCCGGAACTTATTTCGCCTCCGGGCACTCCACACGGACATGTTGTGCCGAGGCTTGAAGCGAGGGGCGAACGCTTCCACATTTTCAAACGTTAAGGCTGCGGGCCGCGGGGTCGGGTTCCCCCTCCGTATGCACGCGCCAAAGGAGTAAGAGATGGCCGAGAGCCGCGTTCTTCCCGTTCTTCCGCTGCGCGACATCGTCGTCTATCCGAAGATGGCCGCGCCGCTGTTCGTCGGCCGCGAGAAATCAGTGCGGGCGCTCGATGAGGTGATGCGCAAGGACAAGCAGATCGTGCTTGCTGCGCAGATCGACGCTTCCGAAGACGAGCCGTCCACGGATCGCATCTACACGGTCGGCACTGTCGCGACGGTGGTGCAGCTTCTGAAGCTGCCCGACGGCACGGTGCGCGTGCTGGTCGAAGGCGGCTACCGCGCCCGCATCAAGGAATTCACCAACAATGGCGAGTTCTTCGAAGCCGAGGTCGAGCAGATCGAGGAGGAGAACGAGGATTCCGCCGAAGCGCGGGCGATCGCGCGCGCGGTGGTCGATCAGTGGGAAAACTACGTCAAGCTCTCGCGCAAGACGCCACCTGAAGTGCATCAGGCCATCGGCCAGATCACCGAGCCGTCGCGCCTGGCTGACTCGGTTGCCGCCCATCTCACGGTGAAGATTCCAGACAAGCAGGCGCTGCTTGAGCTCATCGACGTGCCGCAGCGCCTTGAGCGCATCCTCTCGCTGATCGAAGGCGAGATCGGCATGCTGCAGGTTGAGCGTAAGATCCGCAATCGCGTGAAGCGTCAGATGGAGAAGACGCAGCGCGAGTATTATTTGAACGAGCAGATGAAGGCGATCCAGCGCGAGCTGGGCGACGGCGACGAAGGCCGCGAAGACATTGCCGAGCTCGAAAAGCGCATCAAGGAAACCAAGCTCTCGAAGGAAGCCAAGACCAAGGCGGATGCGGAGCTGAAGAAGCTGCGGCAGATGTCGCCAATGTCGGCGGAATCGACCGTGGTGCGCAATTATCTCGACTGGCTGCTTTCGCTGCCGTGGGGCAACAAGAAGAAGGTCAAGAAGGACATCGACGTCGCGCAGCAGGTGCTCGACGAAGATCACTACGGTCTCGACAAGGTCAAAGACCGCATCCTCGAATATCTCGCCGTGCAGGCGCGCACCAACAAGCTGCGCGGGCCGATCCTCTGTCTCGTCGGCCCTCCGGGCGTCGGCAAGACCTCGCTCGGCCGCTCGATCGCCAAGGCGACGGGCCGCGACTTTGTACGCATGTCGCTGGGCGGCGTGCGCGATGAAGCGGAAATCCGCGGACACCGGCGCACGTACATCGGCTCGATGCCGGGCCGCGTGATCCAGTCGATGAAGAAGGCGAAGAGCGCCAACCCGCTCTTCCTCTTAGACGAGATCGATAAGCTCGGCGCCGATTATCGCGGCGATCCGGCGGCGGCGTTGCTCGAAGTGTTGGACCCGGAGCAAAACTCCACGTTCAACGACCACTATCTCGAAGTGGATTACGATCTCTCGGACGTGCTGTTCATCACTACGGCGAACAGCCTCAACATGCCCCAGCCCTTGCTGGACCGTATGGAGATCATCCGCATCCCCGGCTACACCGAGGATGAAAAGATCGAGATCGCCAAGCGCCACCTGTTGCCGAAGCAATACGAAAACAACGGCCTGAAGCCGGAGGAGTTTTCAGTCTCCGACGATGCGTTGCGCGACCTGGTCCGCCGTTACACGCGCGAAGCCGGCGTCCGCTCGCTTGAGCGTGAGATCGGCAATCTGGCGCGGAAAGCCGTGCGCGAGATCGAGCAGAAGAAGGTCGCTTCGGTTAAGATCACGGCGGAAAATCTGCCGGACTACGCCGGCGTGTGGAAGTATCGGTTCGGCGAAACCGAACTGGAAGATCGCGTCGGCGTGGTCACGGGCCTCGCCTGGACCGAGGTCGGCGGCGATCTCTTGACGATTGAAGCCGTCTCCATGCCCGGCAAGGGCGCGATGACGGTGACGGGCAATCTGAAGGACGTGATGAAGGAGTCGATCTCCGCCGCCTCGTCCTATGTGCGCGCGCGCTCGATCGCGTTCGGGGTGAAGCCGCCGGTGTTCCGCACGCGCGACATCCACGTGCACGTGCCCGAAGGCGCGACGCCGAAGGATGGTCCGTCCGCGGGCGTGGCGATGGCGACAGCGATCGTCTCGGTGCTGACGCAGAACCCGATCCGCAAGGATATCGCTATGACTGGCGAGATCACCTTGCGCGGGCGGGTGCTGCCGATCGGCGGCCTCAAGGAAAAGCTGCTCGCGGCGCTCAGAGGCGGCGTGAAGACAGTGCTGATCCCGAAGGACAACGAGAAGGATCTCGCCGACATCCCCGACAACGTGAAAACGGGGCTGGAGATCATTCCTGTCTCGACGGTAGACGAAGTGCTCGCCAAGGCGCTGACGCTGCCGCTGACGCCGGTGGAGTGGACCGACGAGGATGAACTTGCCGAGAACCGCCGCAGCGAAGGCGGCGGCAATGGAACGGAAAGCGCGCGTCCCCACTAGGACGGGCGCCACGTTCGATGCCGCACCGCAACAATACGGCCAAAAGCTTGCGCCTGGCGGCGAATTGCTCCTAGCGTCCCCCCGATGCCGGCCGTGAATCGCGGCCTTTGAGGGATCGGGGGAATGCTATGAACAAAGCTGAGTTGGTCGCCGATGTCGCTGAGCGGATGGGCGATTCCAAGATGAAGGCCGAAGAGGCGGTGAACGCGGTGTTCGAAGCGCTCACGGCGGCGCTCAAGAACGGGCAGGACGTGAGGCTGCCGAATTTCGGCGTCTTCGACGTCAAGGAAACCGCTCAACGCACGGCGCGCAATCCGCAGACCAAGGAAGAGGTCATCGTGCCGGCCGGTAAGAAGGCCCGCTTCAAGCCGGGCAAGGCGCTGAAGGACGCGCTGAACTAAGCTTGGCGCACGCAGAAGAGACGAGGGCGGCCTTGAGGGCCGCCCTTTTCATTTGCGTGGGCTTTGTGTAGCTCAAGGCCCATGTTGGCGCGCATCTACCGACCCGCGAAAAACGCAATGCAATCCGGCCAAGCAACCGCGCGGCGCTGGCGGCTCGAATTCGAACCGAGAAACGCAGTGCGGCCGGAGAACCTCATGGGCTGGATCAGCTCGGCCGACACGAGCCGCCAGGTGCGCATGGAATTCGACAGCAAGGAAGCCGCGATCGAATTTGCGCGCGCCAACAATATTCCGCACGAGGTCATCGATCCGCCGGACGTGAAACGGCAGATCAAGTCCTATTCCGATAATTTCGCCTATCGTCGGCGCGAGCCCTGGTCGCATTGAGCGCAATGCGCAAGGGGCGGTGTTTTGCTTGACCGCTAGTACCGAGCGCCTATTGCCTACTGCCGAGAAAAAAGCGCCCATAGCTCAACTGGATAGAGCAGCCGCCTTCTAAGCGGCCGGTTGCAGGTTCGAGTCCTGCTGGGCGCGCCATTAGAGGCGTGCGAAAGCCTGCGCCAGATCTGCGATCAAGTCGTCGGGATGTTCGAGCCCGATGGAGAGGCGCAGCAGCGCGCCTTCCGACGGCGGCGGCGTTGCGCTGCGGCGGAGGTTCTTGTCGGTGGGCACGATGAGGCTCTCATAGCCGCCCCAAGAAAAGCCCATGGCGAAGAGCTGAAGGCTCTCCAGCATGGCCTTCACGCGCGGCCCCTCAGCCGGTTTCAGTACAGCGGCGAAGACGCCGGACGCGCCGCTGAAGTCGCGCGCCCAGAGCGCGTGATCGGAGTGCGTGGCTAGCGCCGGGTGGATCGCACCGGCGATGGCCGGATGGCTTTCCAGCCAGCGCGCAATCTGCAGCGCCGAGGCGCTCTGGCGCTCAAGGCGGACGCTCAGCGTGCGCAAGCCGCGCAGGACGAGATAGGCGTCGTCCGGCGAGGCGCTGAGGCCAAGTTGCTTGGCCGTGTTTTTGACACGCGCGGCCCATTCGGGCGTTGCGGCGAGCACGGCGCCCATGAACACGTCAGCGTGCCCGGCCTGATATTTGGTCAGAGCTTGTACGGATAGATCGACGCCGTGTTGGAACGGCTTGAAATAAACGCCGGCTGACCAGGTGTTATCGAGAATCACCGGCACGCGGCGCGCGCGGGCGGCCGCGGCGATGGCTGGCACGTCAGCGATCTCGAATGTGAGCGAGCCGGGGGATTCCAGGAATATGCCGCAGGTCGCCTCGGTGATGTGGTCGGCGATACCAACGCCAATGCGCGGATCGATATAGTGCGTGGTGACGCCGAGGCGCTTCAGCGCTGTTTCGCAGAAGCGGCGCGTCGGCGCGTAGATCGCATCGCTGGCGATAAGTTCGCCGCCGGCCTTGGCGACGGTCAGCAGCGCAAGTGCGCAGGCGCTGAGGCCTGAAGGCGTGAGAGTCGCGCCCGCGCCGCCCTCGATGGCGACAAGCGCGTCCTTGAGCGCGCTCTGCACGGCCATGCCGTCCAGCGCGTAGGTTTGCTTGGGCGTGTTGTAGAGATCGTCGGCGTCGTCGATCAGCAGCGTGGTGGCGCGGTGGATGGCGGGATTAACGCCGCCCTCGAACCGCTTGGGGTCGCGTCCGGCCATGGCGAGGCGCGTTTCGAGTTTGAACTGCGTGAGATCGAGCTTCTTGCCGCTCATCCCGCGCCTGTCGCCACGGGCGTGTCGTCGCGCGATCCCCACTCGGCCCAGGCGCCGTCATAGACGCTCGCGTCCCAGCGACCGAGGCGCGCGAGAGCGAGCGCGATGATCGCGGCGGTGACGCCCGAGCCGCAGGTGCAGATCGCCGGCTGGCTCGTATCGGCGCCAACTTCGACGAAGATGCGTTTGAGTTCGTCGGCCGAGCGCAGCGAGCCGTTTTCGTCGACCAGCGCAGAGGAGGGCACGCTCTTGGCGCCCGGCATATGGCCGCTGCGCAAGCCGGCCCGCGGCTCGGGCGCCTCGCCCATGAAGCGCGGGCCGGGGCGTGCATCGAAAATCGGAATCGTGCCGCCTTCGACGACGCGGCGCACTTCCGAGAGATCGCGCACCAGATCGGAGCGCAGGCGCGCGGTGAAGTGGCGTTCACCGCGCGTTTGCGGCGAGCCGGTTTCGATCGGATAGCCGCCGCGCTCCCAGGCTGGAAAGCCGCCGTCGAGCACGGCCACATCTTCGTGGCCCATGACGCGGAAGGTCCACCACACGCGCGCGGCGGAGAAGAGGCCTTGCCCGTCATAGACGACGATGCGGCAACCATCGCCGATTCCGAGCTTCTTCATGCGCGAGGCGAACTTCTCCGGCGACGGCAGCATGTGCGGCAGGTTGGTGTCGGTGTCGGCGATGTCGTCGATGTCGAAGAAGATGGCGCCGGGGATGCGGCGCGCGGCGTAGAGCGCTTTGGCGTCGCGCTGATCGCCGGGCAGGAACCAGGTGGCGTCAATGACGCGGAGGTCAGGCGCATCGAGGCGCTCAGCCAGTGAGGCGCAGGAAACGATCGGATCGGCGTTTGTCATCGGGCCTGAGGCTAGGCCCGCGCGCGGGCGGCTTCAACCGCGCGGGGAACGATGTCCACGGTCAAGCGGGCTTGGCCAGCGCCAGCTGGATGACGTCTGTGCGCCCGGTGCGGAAACCGGCTTCGCAATAGCCGAGGTAGAAGAGCCACAGCTGCTTGAAGCGCTCGTCGAAGCCCATGGCGTTGATCTCGCGCCACTTGGCGCTGAAACGGTCGGCCCAGGCGTGCAGGGTTTCGGCGTAGGATTGGCCGAACGCCTCCATGCGCCGCCAGGCAAGGCCGGCCTTGGCGGTTTCCACCTTCAAGCGCTCGACGCTCGCCAGCATGCCGCCTGGAAAGACGTAACGCTGGATGAAATCGGCGCGGCGGCGATACTTGTCGAAGAGGTTGTCCTTGATGGTGATGATCTGCAGGCTGGCGCGCCCGCCAGGCTTCAGCACTTCGGCGATCTTGCCGAAATAAGCGGGCCAGTAACGCTCGCCGACCGCTTCGAACATTTCGATCGACGCGACCTTGTCGAACTGGCCTTCGACGTCGCGATAATCCTGCTTGCGAATTTCGACGAGGTCCGAAAGCCCGGCGCGCTCCATGCGGGCGCGCGCGTAGTCGAACTGCTCGTCGCTGATGGTGATGCCGGTGACGCGGGCGCCATATTCGCGCGCGGCGAATTCGGCGAAGCCGCCCCAGCCGCAGCCGATTTCGAGCACGTGATCGCCGGCCTTGAGCTCAAGCTGTTCAGCGAGTGCGCGATACTTGGCCAACTGCGCGCTTTCGAGATCGCCCACCTTGGCGTCGAAGCGCGCGGACGAGTAGGTCATGGTGCGGTCGAGCCAGGCTTCGTAGAAGCGATTGCCAAGATCGTAGTGCGCAAGGATGTTGCGGCGCGAACCGCGGCGCGTGTTGGCGTTGGAGACGTGGCGCAGCCAGTTGGCGGCCTTGCCGATGAAGCTGCCTTCCAACAGCCGCGTGATGCGCTCGACGTTCTGGGCCAGCAGCGTCAGCAGGGCGGAGATATCGGCGCTCTCCCATTCGCGGGCCATGAAGCCTTCGGCAAAGCCGATATCGCCGCTCACGAGCACGCGGCGGGCGAAGCGCCAGTCTTTGACCTTGAGATCGGCAGGGAGGCCTTCATCGTCGCCGAAACGGAGCACGTCGCCTTCCGGGGTCGTCAGCTCCAGCGCACCGCCGCTGAGGCGCGTCAGTGCGAACAAAATGGCCTTGGCGCTCGCTGGCGCTTTGAGCGAGCGGATGACGGAGGCCGTCGCGCGCTGGGCGGACGGCGAGAGGGTGTCGGCGCTGTCCATGCCTGTAAGATAACCCCGCACCGCTGTGGATAAAAGAGCTGGAACAAACGCGCCCTGACGGCGCCATGTTCCAGTACGGGCGGTGGGCAGCGCCCGGATCAGCGCGGCGGAGCTTGCTCCTGGCGTCGGCGCAGGTGGATTTCCATCATCTTGGCGTCTTTGAGCCAGCGGCCGTGCGCGGCGATGTTGGAGATGGCGAAGCCGTACCAGCCGGCGCGCCAGAGGCCGCGCTTTATGTAGTGGTTCAGGAAGTAGATCGGCTTGGCCAGCACGAGGCGAAGCGCGAGATACCAGAACGGGCGCAGCTTGCCGGCATTGGCGGCGGAGCTGGAATGGCGATTGAATTTTTCCTGCAGCTGATCGAGGCCGGTGAACGAATAGTGCAGCAAACGCCCGCGCAATTGGCCGACCTTCACGCCGGGCGGCGGCTTGATCTGATCGTCCATGGCGTGATCGGGCATGCGCAGCACGCGCTTGTCGTAGAGCTTGCGCCGATCCATCAGGTAGAAGTTCGCCCACGGCTTACCGACGGGCGGCGCGGTGACGAGACGCAATTCGTAGATCGGCGCCGCGGGCTCGCCATTGGCGAACAGCCGCTTGATCTCGGCGGCGAGTTCGGGCGTGACGATTTCATCGCCATCGATGTCGAACAGCCAATTGTGCTTGGCCGCGTCTTCGCCGATGCGCTTCTGCTTGCCCCAGCCATGCCAGCTCTCGCGGATGACGCGCGCGCCTTCGGCTTCGGCGATCTCGACGGTGCGGTCGGTCGAGCCGGAATCGATCAGCAGCACTTCATCAGCGACCTGAAACGCGGCGCGGATCACGTCGCGGATCATGCGTTCTTCGTTCTTGGTGCGGATGTAGGCGGAGATGGGCGGGTTTGCCGGCATGGGTGGATCAAGCTTGGCGGCGGTCAAAAAGCAAGCGCGCTAACCCGATCGCGCCAACTCGGCCGCATCGGCGTAGCCGAAGAGGCGGAGGGCCAGGCGGATGGCGCGGCCGCGTGGGGTGGTGAGATCGGGATCGCGCTCGATGGCGAGGCGCGCTTCCTTGTCGGCGGAGCCCAGCAGATCGGCGTGGGCTTCGGGGCTGACGAGACGGAATGGCGGCAGGCCCGATTGCTGCGTGCCGAGCATGTCGCCGGCGCCGCGCATACGGAAGTCGATCTCGGCGATGGCGAAGCCGTCGTCGTTGCGGCGGATAGAATCGAGCCGCTCTTTGGCGCCCTCGCCGAGCGGGGGTTTCCACAGCAGCACGCACGAACCCTGCTTGTCGCCCCGGCCGACGCGGCCGCGCAACTGGTGCAATTGCGCGAGGCCGAAGCGCTCGGCGTGTTCGATGACGATGATCGTCGCTTCCGGCACGTTGACGCCAACTTCGATCACAGTGGTGGCGACCATCAGGAACGACTCGCCAGTGCGAAAGCGCTCCATCGCCGCTTCGCGCGCCGTCGGCGGCATGCGCCCGTGCACGATCTCGACGCCTTTGCCGAAATAGGTGGCAAGCTCCCTGTGGCGGTCTTCGACGGCGGCGAGATCGACAGCTTCGCTTTCTTCAATTAGCGGGCACACCCAATAGGCGCGCTCGCCGCGCTTGGCGGCCGCGCCGATGGCTTCGATGACCTCGCTCATGCGGCTCGTCGGCATGGTTGCGGTTTTGATCGGCATGCGGCCCGGCGGCTTTTCGTCGAGCACTGAGAGATCCATGTCGCCGTGGATCGAGAGCGCGAGCGTGCGTGGGATCGGCGTTGCGCTCATCACCAGGACGTGTGGCGCAAAGCCCTTGGCCACCATGCGCATGCGGTCGGAGACGCCGAAGCGATGCTGCTCGTCGATGACGATGAGCCCGAGATCGTTGAACACGACCTCGTCCTGGAAGAGCGCATGCGTGCCGATGACAACGGAGATCTCGCCCGAGGCCATGCCATCGAGGATGGCTTTGCGTTCCTTGCCTTTATCGCGCCCCGTCAGCACCGCCATGGAAACGCCGGCGGCCTTGAGCAGCGGCTCTAACGTTGCGCCATGCTGGCGCGCGAGCAGGTCCGTGGGCGCCATCATCGCGCTTTGCAGACCCGCTTCGGCCGCGCGCGCCATGGCCAGCGCTGCGACCAGCGTTTTGCCCGAGCCGACATCGCCCTGAAGTAGACGCAGCATCGGTGCGGCTTCGCCCATGTCGGCGAATATCTCCTTTACCGAGCGCGCTTGCGCGCCCGTCGGCGCATAGGGGAGGCTGGCGAGCATATTCTCGGTGAGGCGGCCATCACCGCTGATGGCGCGGCCAGGCTCCTTGCGCCGATGCTGGCGGCGAAGCCGAAGCGCACATTGGCGGGCGAAGAGTTCGTCGTATGCGAGGCGCGTGCGAAACGGCCCTTCGGGCGCAACGTCCTCCGGCGCTGTGGGGCGATGCAGATGTTCGAGCGCGGTGCGGAAGTCGGGCCAATCGTGCGCACGCACGGTGCTCGCCTCGAGCCACTCGGGCGCCTCCGGTACGGTGTCGAGCGCGGCAAGAATTGTGCGCGAGAGCGTGCGGCCAGCGAGCCCTTGCGTCAGCGGATAGACCGGCTCCACCGGCGGCGGCGCTTCACCCTTGGTAGGATCGACGACGTAATCGGGATGCAGCATCTGCCGCATGCCTTCATAGAAACCGATCTTGCCGCTGATGAGCCGCGTCTGGCCGACGGGCCACATGCGCATCAGCATCTCTTCGGCGCCGCGGAAATAGGTGATGGTGAGAAAGCCAGTTTCGTCGCGCAGGCGCACCCGGTGCGGCAACACCTTCGATCCGATCCGGCGCGCGGGGATGTGGGCGTCCACCTCGGCCTCGATGGTGGCGATGTCGCCGTCCTGCGTTTCGCCGATCGGCACCCGTAACCGCCGGTCGATGGCCGCGTTCGGCGGCAGGAACACGAGGTCGCGCACCTCCGTGCCGCCAGCCACCTTGCCGATCAGCGCGAGCGCATCCTTGCGCGCGCCCTTGGGCAGGCGCGCCGGGGCCAGCATGGCCGTTTCGACTGCAGCCTCTGGGGCCGCAAGGGCAGGGGACGTTCCGTCGCTCATCTCACGCTCTGGCGGCGCTGACATGGCCGCCCATATGGGTTATAGCGCGGCCCCCTTTCAGCCGCCTCTTCCTTCCCGGAGCCCATGGACGATCGCCGCAAGAAGCTCAAATTCCGCGCGTGGCGTCGGGGCTTTCGGGAGATTGACTTGATTCTAGGCGGCTTTGCCGACGCTCATCTCAACGAGATGGACGAAGGCGGGCTCGATACGTTCGAGCGCCTGCTCGATGCGCCCGATCAGGACGCCTATGACTGGATCACCGAGCGGGCGCCTGCGCCCGCTGAACACGACACGCCGACCCTCGCGCTGATTCGCGCGTTCCGCTTCCATGTCGCCAAACCGAGCTAGCGCGAAGAGCTGAATGAAAGATACCGCCCTCCCACCGCGTCTCATCGAGACGCTGGCGAAGTCGAAAGACGCGCTGATCGTCGCCGGCGCGCCTGAGGGCGTGGACGCTGCGGGGCTAGCCGAAGCAGCTCGGCTGCGGGGCGGCGTTACGCTCTTCGTCGCGCGCGATGAGACGCGGGCGGCGCAGTTCGAGGCGGCGTCGAAATTCTTCGCGCCGGAACTGGAGACACTGCGTCTGCCGGCGTGGGATACGCTGCCGTACGACCGCATTTCGCCGGCGGCGGGCGTCGCGGCGCAACGCTGCGCGGCCCTGACGCGGCTGGCGCGGCGCTCCGACGATGCACGACCGCTGCTGGTGATCGCTACCGCTTCGGCCGTCGCGCAGCGCGTGCCGCCGCGCGCTCGTATGGGCGAGAGCGCGTTCGAAGCTGAAGCCGGCGCCGAAGCATCGATGGAATTGCTCGAAGCGTACTTCGCTGTGAATGGATACGCGCGCGCGTCCACCGTGCGTGCACCGGGCGAGTTCGCGGTGCGCGGCGGGTTGATCGATGTCTTTCCGCCAGGCTCGCCCGAACCGCTGCGCTTCGACTTTTTCGGCGACACGCTGGAGAGCATCCGCAGTTTTGATCCAGAGACGCAGATCTCGAAGGCGAAGCATAAGAGCGCGTTGCTCACGCCGGTGAGCGAATTGCTGCTGGATGAACTGACGGTGCTGCAGTTCCGCCGCCGCTTCAACCAGGCCTACGGCGCGGTCAGTGACGCGCTCTATGATAGCGTGAGCGCCCGCATTCGCCGGCAAGGCATCGAGCAATTCCTACCGTTTTTCTATGAGCGGCTCGAAACCGTGTTCGACTACGCCGGCAAGGATGCGCTGATCGCGTTCGATGCGCTGGCGGAAGATGCGATCAAGGAGCGCGTCGATACGGCGCGCGACCATTACGAGTCGCGCAAAACGGCGCCGGTGGCGCGGGGCGCTTCGCCGTTCCGGGCGCCGGAGCCGGAGCTGCTCTATCTCGATGGCGATGCGCTAAGCGAGGCCATCGGCGCGCGCGCGGTTCGCCGCTTCAGCCACTTCGATACCGATTCAAAAAGACAACTCGATCTCGGCGCACGGCCCGGGCGCGATTTCGCGCCGGAGCGCGCGGCTGATGCGAATGTGTTCGAGGCGGCGGCGAAATACATCGAAGCGCTGGCGAAAGCGAAGAAGCGTGTCGTCATCGCCGCCTGGTCCGATGGTTCGGCCGAGCGCTTGTCGGGCGTGCTCACGGATCATGGCGTTGAAGGCGTCGCGCGTGTGGATTCGTGGCGCTATGCCTCGGCGCTGCCGAAAGCGGCGCATGCGCTGGCGGTGCTGCCGCTCGAGCATGGCTTTGAGACCGAGCACATCGCCTTCATCGCCGAGCAGGACATTCTGGGCGATCGCCTGGCGCGGCCACGCAAGCGGCGCAAAGCGTCCGCCGTCATCGCCGAAGCCGCGGCGATGAGCCAGGGCGATCTTATCGTCCACCAGGATCATGGCGTCGGTCGCTATGAGGGGCTCAAGACGCTCGACGTCGCCGGCGCGCCGCACGATTGCTTGGATCTGACTTACGCTGGCGGCGACAAGCTTTATCTGCCGGTTGAAAACATCGAGCTCGTCAGCCGCTACGGTTCGGAAGGCGCTGAAGCGCAGCTCGACAAGCTGGGCGGCGTCGCATGGCAGAGCCGCAAAGCACGCGCCAAGCAGCGCTTGCGGGATATGGCGGAAGAATTGCTGCGCATCGCCGCGCAACGCGCCACGCGCACGGCCGAGCCCGTGGCGCCGCCGGAAGGCCTGTGGGACGAGTTCTGCGCCCGCTTTCCGTATGAAGAAACCGACGACCAGCTCGCGGCGATCGACGATGTGGTCGGCGACCTCGCTTCCGGACGACCGATGGATCGCCTCATCTGCGGCGATGTCGGCTTTGGCAAAACTGAAGTCGCGCTGCGTGCCGCGTTCCTGGTGGCGATGAGCGGCAAGCAGGTGGCGGTGGTCGCGCCAACGACGCTGCTTTGCCGTCAGCATTATCGCACCTTTACCGAACGCTTCCGCGGACTGCCGGTGCGTGTGCGTCAGCTTTCGCGTCTGGTCACGGCCAAGGAAGCGGCGGAGACGAAGGCGGGCGTGGCCGACGGGAAGATTGAGATTGTCGTCGGCACGCATGCGCTTTTGTCGAAGACGATCAAGTTCGCCGATCTCGGCCTCATGATCATCGACGAAGAGCAGCACTTCGGCGTCAAGCACAAGGAGCGCTTGAAGGATCTGCGCGCCGAAGTGCATGCGCTGACGCTCTCAGCGACGCCGATCCCGCGTACGCTGCAACTCGCGCTCGCGGGCGTACGGGAGATGAGCCTCATCACTACGCCTCCTATCGACCGCATGGCCGTGCGCACCTATGTGACGCCGTTTGATACGATGACGGTGCGCGAGGCGCTGCTGCGTGAGAAATATCGCGGCGGGCAGAGCTTCTTCGTCTGCCCGCGCATTTCCGATCTCGATGATGCCTCCGATTTCCTGCGCCGTAATGCCCCGGAGGTGACGTTCGCGGTCGCGCACGGGCAGATGCCTGCAAGTCAGCTCGATGAGATCATGACGCAGTTCTACGACGGCGCATACGACGTGCTCGTTTCGACCACCATCGTGGAATCCGGCCTCGATATTCCGCGCGCCAATACGCTCATCGTCTATCGCGGTGATATGTTCGGGCTGGCGCAACTCTATCAGCTGCGCGGGCGGGTCGGGCGCTCCAAGGTGCGAGCCTACGCCTATCTTACCACGGCCGCTGAACAGGCGTTGACGGCCGGCGCAGAGAAGCGGCTGAAGATTCTCTCTTCGCTCGACAGCCTCGGCGCCGGCTTCACGCTGGCGAGCCACGATCTCGACATGCGCGGCGGCGGCAATTTGCTGGGCGAAGAGCAGTCAGGGCATATCCGCGAAGTCGGCGTCGAACTCTACCAGACCATGCTCGAAGAAGCCGTGCAGGCTTTGCGCGAGGGCAAGGAAGAGACGGTCAGCGAAAAGTCGTGGTCGCCGCAGATCAATGTCGGTGCTTCGGTGCTAATCCCCGAAGACTATGTCGCTGATCTCAATGTGCGCCTCTCGCTTTATCGCCGCCTCGCCGATCTCGACACCGATCAGGAGCGCGAGGCTTTCGCCGCTGAATTGATCGACCGCTTCGGGCCATTGCCGGCCGAAGCAGATCAGCTGATCGCGGTCGCGGCGCTGAAATCGCTCTGCCGGCGCTGCCTTATCGCCAAGCTCGATGCGGGGCCGAAGGGCGCGGTGCTAACATTCCGCGATGGCGGCTTCCCCGATCCGATGGCTTTGGTGCGGTTCGTTCAGGAGCGGCCGGACGATTTCAAGATGCGCCCCGATGGCAAGCTGGTGGTGCAGGGCGGTTGGCCGGATGCAACGCAGCGGCTCAAGGCGCTGCGCGGCGTGCTGGAGAAGCTCTCGCGCATCGCGACGCGGCAGGCGGCGTAAGCTCAGCGCGAAAGCAAATCGAGCAACAGGCCGTACTCGGAATCCATGACGCCGTTGCGGCGCGCGCGTGCGACGGCTTCGCGGCCGTCATCGGCGATGCGCGGCGCCCAGGAGTCGAGCGCATCGCAGCGCCGCCCGTCGGGACGCGGACGGCGATCGGTCGCCAGCCGCACCAGCTGCGAAACATAGATGCCGACGCCCTCGCGGATTTCACGTTCGCCGCCGCCGCTCGCGGCCGCGTTCATCGCGCCGATCTCAAGCGCGCCGACGAGCCCCGCATCGATCACATGCCGCATCGGCACGCCGCAGGCGAAACTGTCCCCGAGCGCATTGGACCAGCTCTCGGTGGTGCGATCGATCTGGTCCGCGGTCGGCCGGCCGGCGAAGAAAGTCGCGACCGAGCCGCGGCTTGCCGCATCAGCATAGCGCAGCGACGGAAGTGCGTCCGGGAACGTGGCGCAAGCGGCGAGGGCGGCGAGAGCGATGAGAGCAGCGCGGCGCATGAGCTTATCCTTTTCGCGACAACGCCTGCCTCCGCCGACGGTTCGCGTGGTGGCAGCGTTACGCCAAGACGCTCTCGGCTTCCAGCGCTCGTAGCGCCCGCGCCAGCATGGCTGAGCCGCTTTCGCCAGGCTGCAGTTCGACCGCGCTCTGCTCGAACACCAGCGGCCCGGCGTCGCCTTCGCCGGAAGCAAACGCGGTGCACTCGGCGACCGAGGCTATTCGCTCGCCCGTCCGCCGTGCCGCGGCAAGCGAGGCTGCGGGCAAGGCTACGGTGATGAGATCCCCACCCAAGGTAGCGCTGGCGTCGGCATCGCGCATGAGACGCGCGGCGAGGCTGGCGATCTCGTTGAAGCCGCGCTTCCACACTTCGGCGCTAGGCTCGCGCGCGCCGGGCGCGGGCATGACGTGCAGCACCGAGAGCGAAAGCGGGCGCCCGCTCTGATGATGATCGGCGGCAAGACGTGCGAGGTGCTTGTCGAATGCCGCGCGTTTGAAGAGGCCGGTGCGCGCATCGCCCATGAGATCGCGCAGCGCACGGATGTCGTGTTCGGCCGCGCTACGGCGGCGTTCGCGGCGCACCGCTTCGAAGAGCCAGCCAAGGCTTGGGCCGCAGGGCGCGTTCGCTTCGGCGACGGCGGAGGCGCCGCGTGCGATGGCGGCTTCCGCTGTGGCGGTATCGCCAGGCGCGGCAATGACCATGGTCGGCAAATGATGCAGCGTCGCGTTGCGGCGGAGCGCGGCGCAGAGCGAGATCGCCGTTGCTGGATCCTTTGCGCCGTTCAGGACCACCGCGTCGAACGGTTCATCGTGCAAGTGATCGAAGCCGGCGTAGGAGGAGAAGGCCGCGGCGACGAGCCCGCCTTGTTCGGCTAGCACGCGCTCCAGCGCCAGGAACATGACGCTTGGCGCGCCGATATAGAGGGCTTTTAGTTTGCGCGGCTCGGGCGCGGCTGGCAGTGCGATCTTCAGTTCCGCCGCAGTCGCGGCGCGGCGAGCGCGTTCTTCCGCAACGACGGCAGCGCGCATGCAGGCTTCGACTTGCGCTGCGAGCAGCTTCGGCGGCGCATCGAGCGCAATCGCCCCCGCAAACACTTCAGGTGCGCCGAGACCGAGCTTCGGCGGCGCGTTCCACTTAAGACCGACCAAGCGCGCGAGAGGCGGGGGCTCAGCTTCAAGCGAGGTCACGGCAAGACGAGCGACTTCCGCTACGTCGCCCTGCAAGGCTGAGAAAATGGTGATGTCCTCGCCATCGGGCGCGGGACGATAGGGACCAGCGAGCGCCATCGGGTCCACGCCGGCAGCCGCGAGCAAGCCCTGCGCGTCGCGCGCATGGCGGGCGTCATGTGCTCGCACCACGATCCGCAAAAGTTAACGCTCCGGCAGCCGGCCCACCTATCAGAGCTGCTTGTTGCAACTATCGCCCGTTCGCGCGACGAAGCAAATCGGCAAGGTAAACGAGGCAAGCATGGCGTCCGGTCCGCTCAATGGCGTTAAGGTTCTGGAGTTCGCGGGCATCGGCCCGGGGCCGTTTTGCTGCATGCTGCTCTCCGACATGGGCGCGGAGGTCGTGCGCATCGACCGCAAGGGCGGCAGGCCAACGTTCAAGAACGACATCGCCGCGCGCGGACGCCGGCAGATCGCGCTGGATCTCAAGAACGCAGACGACATCGCCATTGCCCTGGACTTGATAGGCAAGGCGGACGTTCTCATTGAAGGCTTCCGTCCCGGTGTGATGGAACGCTTGGGGCTGGGGCCGGACGAAGCGCTGGCGAAGAATCCGGGCCTCATTTACGGGCGCATGACCGGCTGGGGGCAAACCGGACCGCTGGCCCAGGTTGCCGGTCACGATCTCAATTACATTGCCATTTCGGGCGCCTTGCATGCGATGGGGCGCAAGGGATCGCCGCCGTCGCCGCCGCTCAACCTGGTCGGCGATTTTGGCGGCGGCTCGCTTTACCTCGCGATGGGCGTGTGCGCGGCGTTGGTCGAGCGTGGCCGCTCCGGTAAGGGGCAAGTGATCGATGCGGCGATTACCGACGGCGCGGCGTCGATGATGGCGATGATGTATGGCATGCGCGCCTCCGGCATCTGGAGCGACGAGCGCGACGACAATCTCCTCGATGGCGGCGCGCATTTTTACGATGTTTACGAAACCAAGGACGGCAAGTTCGTCTCGATCGGCTCGATCGAACCGCAATTCTACGCCCTGCTCTTGGAAAAGACCGGTTTAAAGGACGATCCGGCCTTCGCCGCGCACATGGTGAAGCCCGAATGGCCGGCGCTCTCGGAAAAGCTGGCCGCGGTGATCGTGACGAAGACGCGCGATGAATGGAGCGCACTGATGGAAGGCACGGACGTCTGCTTTGCGCCGGTGCTCTCGATGGCGGAAGCGCCTGCCCACCCGCACAACGCCGCCCGCGAGACGTTCGTAGAGGTGGGCGGGCTCACCCAGCCAGCGCCCGCGCCGCGCTTCTCACGCACGCCTTCGGCAATCCAGGGCCCGCCCGGCGGCGCGCCCGAGGAAGCCGCTGCGGTGCTCGCGGACTGGGGCGGGCGCGATCGTTCAAGCTGATTAACCGATTCAGGGCCGGTTCAAGCCGGGTGGTGTTTTATCATCCCAGGTTCCGGACGATTTTTCGTCCCTCGCTCGTACCGGGGCCAGGTTCTCGACCCGCCCTAAGGGTCGAAGCAGAAGCGCCGGCGGCCGGCTCAGCCGCCGG
>JAEYPY010000201.1 GCA_023410295.1 Pseudomonadota bacterium
ACCAGGAAGCGCTGGCGCGCCGCCGCGCCACGACTGGCTATAGCCGCCGCGCCACTGATGACCTCATCCCGCAAGCCGACGCCGCGGCGCTGGAAGCGGTGGAAGAGGTGATCGATGCGCCAGTTGAGGCTGGGTCCGCGGACGATAAGCCGATCGCCACCGAAACGCCGGTGCAGGGCCTGGAGGCGACCGGCGACGAAGTCGCCACCTAGGCGAGAGCAGCAGATTTTAAACAAACGCGGGCCGCGGGGCCCGCGTTTTTCGTTAGTCGTCCACCATCATCTTCTTCAACCGCTCGCGCATCGCGTTCGGGAAGAAGCGCGCAGCGAAGCGTGCGCGTTCGGCTTCCTTGCCCACCATGTAGTGGAGCTCGCGCCCATGCGCGGCGTCCCAGGCGCGTTCGGCGGCCATGCGCACCGGGTAGATCGGCGTCTTGTTCTCAACCAGCTGATCGCGAATGGCGCGGTTGCTTCCGGCCAGCCCTGATTGGTGGCCGTCGAGGATCGCGGTGTCGACGAACCACGGCATCAGGCTGACGACGCGCACGCCATAGCGTGCGAACTCGACATCGAGCGCTTCCGTCAGTCCGCGCACGGCAAACTTGGTGGCGCAATAAACCGCCATTTTCGGCGCGCCGAACACGCCGGCTACGGAGGCGACATTGACGACGCGCGCACCTGGCGTTTCGCGCAGCAATGGCAACGCCGCATTCACGCCATTGATCACGCCCTTGAGGTTCACGTCGAGCACGAGGTCGATGTCTTCCTCGGGCATCTCCTCGATCCAACCGCCTTTGCCGACGCCGGCATTGTTAAAGAGCACATGCATGCGCCGGCCGGTGGCTTGCCCGTACGTCTCGACTGCCCGCGTCCAGGCACTGCGGTCGCGCGTGTCGAGAATAACCGAAATACGTTGCCCCTCGGGCAACAGCGCCGCGGTCTCTTCAAGGCCTTCCTGGTTGATATCCGAAAGGCCGACGAACCAGCCGCGTTCGGCGAACAATTGCGCTGTCGCGCGTCCGATGCCCGAGCCGGCGCCGGTAATGAAGATGGTTTTCTGGTCGGCCATGCCGCGAGTCGTCCGCTGAACCGGCGCGTCCGTCAAGCGCGGCGCGGCAGCGTTCGACGCATGGAAGCGGGTGGGGCGCCGTAGAGGCGGATGAAGGCGCGGCGCATGCGCTCAGAGTCGCCGAAGCCAGTGCGCCGGGCGATCTCCTGGATCGAGCCGCCTTGCTCCAGCGCCGCGCGCGCTGTGTCCACGCGCATGCGCTCGACGGCCTTCGCCGGCGTCACGCCAGTTTCCGCAGCGTAGACGCGCGCGAACGTGCGTTCGCTCATGGCCGCTTGGCGCGCCAGGCGCTCGACGCTGAGATCCTCCGCCAAATGATCGCGCATCCACGCATTCAGCTTCTCGAACCGCGGCGCTTCGAGCTCAAGCAAGGCCGAGTGCTGCGCCTGACCGCCAGGGCGCTTGGCGTAAACCACCATCTCGCGCGCCACGTTCGCCGCGACATCGGCGCCCAGATCTTCGCTGATCATGGCGAGCGCGAGATCGATGCCGGCGCTTACGCCGGCGGAAGTCCAGATCGCGCCATCGGCGATGTGAATGCAGTCGGGCTCCACGCGCACATTCGGAAACGCCGCCGTCAGGCGCGGCGCTTGGCGCCAGTGCGTCGTCGCCCGTTTGCCTTCTAGCAATTCTGCTTGCGCCAGTAGAAAAGCGCCCGAGCAAACGCTGGCGACCCGCCGCGCTTTCGCCGGCGCCCGCTTCAACAAAGCGATGAGCTTTGCATCGTCCATCGCCGCGCGCGTACCATGGCCACCGGAGACAATAAGTGTGTCGATGTTGCGCTGTTGCGCGAGCGCCTCCGTGGGCATCGAAACGCCAGCGGAAGAGGGGACGAGGCCAGCCTCGCGGGCGGTGAGTTTCAGCTTGTAAGCGCCGGGTACGAAGCGCGAGGCGATCTCGAACGCCGCCAAGGGCCCGGTGACGTCCAGAATCTGGAAGCCGGGAAAGAGCACGAAGACGATGTTCCGAGGCGTTGGCGGAAAACGAGGCTTCTTTGACATGTCCGCCAGAGCCTGCGCCCGCTAGGGTGGCGCTGTCAATTGGAGGCTCCATGGCCCAGCCCTTCCGCATCGTCTTCATCCTCTATCCGCGCGTGACGCAGCTCGATTTCACCGGCCCCTACGAAGTCCTGGCGCGCATGCCCGGCGCCGAGGTGGTCATCGCCTCGAAGGATGGGGGCGAACTCGTCACCGAGATGGGGCTCACCTTCGCCAATCTGCGCGCGCTCGCCGACATCGACCGCGCCGACATGATCATGATCCCCGGTGGTCCGGGGCAAACCGAAGCAATGCAAGATCCCGCCTTCATGCACGAAGTGAAGCGGCTCGGCGACAGCGCGCGCTATGTCACCAGCGTCTGCACCGGCTCGCTCATTCTCGCGGCCGCCGGCTTACTCACGGGCAAGCGAGCGGGCTCGCACTGGGCCTATCGCGAATTGCTTTCCATGTTCGGCGCCATCCCTGATCCTGCGCGCGTGGTGCGCGACGGCAATGCGATCACCGGCGGCGGCGTCACCGCCGGCATCGACATCGCGCTCACTATCGTTGCCGATCTCGCCGGCGAAGACACGGCCAAGACCATCCAGCTCGCGATCGAATACGCACCTGCGCCGCCGTTCAACTGTGGTCGGCCGGAGACTGCGGACGAGCGCATCGTCGAGAACGTGAAGCAACTCTTCTCGCGCTTCGCCCAGCAACGCCGCGAAGCCATCGCCACGCTGACGGGGGCGGCCTGATGCTCCAGCTTCGCCCGAACTGCGAACGCTGCGATACCGATCTTCCGCCGGAAAGCAGCGAAGCTCGCATCTGCAGCTTCGAATGCACATTTTGCTCGGCGTGCGCCGATGGCGCGCTACAAGGCGCGTGTCCGAACTGTGGCGGCGAACTGGTGCGCCGTCCGATCCGGCCGGCGGCCTCGCTGGTGAAATATCCGGCGAGCACCGAGCGGGTGCTGAAGAAAGGCTAATCTACAACATCCAGCCCGATATCCAGCGAGCGCGCTGAGTGCGTCAGCGCGCCGATGCTGATGACGTCCACGCCCGTTTCCGCCACCGAGAATACGTTCTCAATCGTGATGCCGCCTGACGCTTCAAGCAGCGTTTGGCCCTTGGCCAATTTCACTGCCGTGCGCAAATCGGTCAGGGAGAAATTGTCCAACAGAATCGCGCTCGGCGCATGCGGCAGCGCCTGCTTCAGCTGATCCAGCGTATCGACTTCGATCTCGATCGCGGTGAGGTGCGCCGCCGCCGCGCGGGCGCGTTCCATCGCCTTGGCGACGCCGCCGGCGGCGGCGATGTGGTTGTCCTTGATCAGCATCGCGTCATCGAGGCCGTAACGATGCGCGCCGCCGCCGCCCAGGCGCACCGCGCGCTTTTCGAGGGCGCGCAGGCCAGGCGTCGTTTTGCGCGTCGAGGCGATAATGACGCCCATGCCGTCGACAGCATCGACATAGCGCTTCGTTAACGTGGCGACACCGGAAAGGCGGCCGATGAAGTTGAGGATCGTGCGTTCCGCCATCAGCACCGAACGGGCTGCGCCTTCGATCTCGAGGATGGTCTCGCCCGTCTCGACTACGGCGCCATCTGGCGCCGCGACGGTGTACTCGATATCCGGATCGATCATCCAGCCGGCGAGCGTCGCCGCGTCGAGTCCGGCGACCACGCCCGCTTCGCGCGCGCGCACGATCCAGCGCCCGTCCGTCTCCGGATCGATCAGCGCATCCGTCGTCACATCGCCGGCGACGCCGAGATCCTCCGCCAGCGCCAGCTTGACGATCGGTTCGAGAACGATGTCAGGCAGCGGCGGCAGCATCGGTTTCTCCGCTGATGAACGTGCGTTGCGGTGCGGCGGCATGTTCGTAATCGCTCCTGAAATGCGCGCCGCGGCTCTCGGTGCGGGCGAGCGCGGCTTTGACGATGAGGCGGGCGGCGATGAGTGCGTTGGCGCGGCCGTGAGTGTCGCAGAGCGCGTCGATGCGGTCGAGGGCGCGCGTGAGGCCATCGCCATCGCGAACGACGCTGGCGTGCGCTTGCATCAACGCCCGTAGCTCCGCGCGCGGCGCGTCGGGTAAGTTGGGCGGCGCCGCGGCGGGTTCTGCTTTAGCTTTAGTAGGCGGCGCGCCTTCGCGCAGACGCATCGCGATGCGATGGGCGAATACCACCGCTTCGAGCAGCGAGTTGGAAGCAAGTCGGTTGGCGCCATGCGCGCCGGTGGATGCGCACTCGCCGACCGCCCAGAGACCATCGACGCTGCTCTTGCCCCACACATCGGTCGCGACCCCGCCCATGTGATAGTGCGCAGCCGGCGCGATCGGTATCGGCCGTTCGCGCGGATCGAGGCCGGCGCTCATGCAGGCGGCGAACACCGTGGGGAAGTGTTGCGGGAAGCTCGCGCCAATAGCCGCGCGCGCATCGAGATAGGCGCCGCGGGCGGCCTGGCGCTCAAGGTGGATGGCGCGCGCCACCACGTCGCGCGGCGCGAGTTCGGAGACGAAGGAGGCGCCAGCGCCGTTCACGAGCTTGGCGCCTTCGCCGCGCAGCGCTTCGGTGGCCAGCGGGGCAGGGTCGCGGCCGATGTCGATGGCGGTTGGATGAAACTGCACGAACTCGGGATCGGCGATGAGCGCGCCCGCGCGCGCGGCCATGGCGAGACCCTGACCTTGCGCTTCAACGGGATTGGTCGTCACCGCGTAGAGGCCGCCGACGCCGCCGGTGGCGAGGATTGTCTCGTCCGCGACGAAGGCTTCACCGCCATCACACAGGGCGCCGCACACGCGTCCGTTGGCATCTTGCAGCAGCGTGCGCGCGCGCTTGTTCTCGGCAATTTCGATATGCGGCGCGGCGCGCGCGGCGGCGATTAGCGCATCCATGATGGCTTTGCCGGCGAGATCGCCGGAGACGCGCACCACGCGCGGGCGCGAGTGCGCAGCTTCCAGGCTTTGAGCGAGCGCGCCATCCGGCGTCCGGTCGAACGGCACGCCAAGGGCGATGAGATCCATGACGCGCGCCGGACCTTCATGTGCGATCAGCGCAGCGATGGCTGGATCCACAAGCCCAGCGCCGGCGGCGACGGTATCTTGCGCATGAAGCGCAGGATCGTCTTGCGGCGAGAGCGCCGCCGCCAGCCCGCCTTGCGCCCACGCTGACGCGGAAGATTGTCCGAGCGGCGTCTGGCTCAGCACCCTCACGCGACGCGGCGCGAGCTTGAGCGCGAGGAAGAGTCCGGCGAGCCCAGCGCCGATGATGAGGATCGAGCTGCGCATCACTTGCGCGCTGCCCGTCCAAGCGTCAGCGCATCCGCGTGAACGTCACCTGCGCTTCGGTGTTCGAACTCAGCACGCCGACAAGTTGATCGTTTTCCTCGCCGCGCTGCAGCAGGAAATTGTCCGGCGCGTAGCCTTCGAGCGGCTCGGCCAGTTCGCAGCTGATCGTGAATTGTTCGCCGACCATCTCGCCGGTGCAGTTTTGATGCGCCACTAGAAGCCGCGTCTGCCCTGTGGCGCGGCTTACCAAGCGCTCGTTGGCCATGAGCCGGATGCTGTACTGATCCGGCGCGCTTTCGCTCATGATGGCGACGCCGCTCATGTACGCGCCCACTTGCTGCGAGCCGTAGAGCGTCGTCTGAAACGCCCAGGTGCCGGCGAAATCGTCCGCGCCTTGCGCGCCGGCCTGTGTCGTCGCCGTGCACGCCATCAACAACGCTGCCGCGCCCATCATCATCACACGCATCATCGCCCTCGTGTCTGTTCCGCTGTGCGCGGCGCGTAGGCGGAAAAGCGGGCGTCAATTTGGCGAAGCTGAGCGGTCAGACCAATTCGACCGCGACCGGGGCGCGCCCGGTTTCGAAGGCGCGCGGCTTTTCCTTCGGCAGCGCCAGCATCGCGTCGATAGCGCGCTTGGCGCGGACGCGCACGTCTTCCGGGATCAGCACCTCGTGCTTCATCTCCGCCAGCGCATCATAGATGCCTTCGAGCGTGATCCGCTTCATATGCGGGCAGAGATTGCAGGGGCGCACGAAATCGACGTCAGGCGCGGCGCTGGCGACATTGTCGCTCATCGAGCACTCGGTCAGCAGCACGACTTTGGGGGGCCGCTTCTCCATGACGTAGTCCTGCAGCGCCGCGGTCGAGCCGGCGAAATCGGCGGCAGCCATGACCTCCGGCGGGCATTCCGGGTGCGCCAGAATGACGATGCCAGGATGCGCTTCGCGCAATTCGGCGATGTCCTCGACCGTGAAGCGCTCGTGCACTTCGCAGCGGCCGTGCCAGGAGATGATCTTGATGCCGGTCTGCGCCGCCACGTTCTTGGCGAGATATTCGTCCGGCAACAGGATGACGCGATCCGTCTTCCATTCGCGCGCAGCCCATTCGACGACCGCAGCAGCGTTCGACGACGTGCAACACACGTCGCTTTCCGCTTTCACCTCAGCGCTGGTGTTGACGTAGGTGACGACCGGCACGCCCGGGAAGCGTTCTTTGATCAGGCGCACATCGGCGCCCGTGATCGAGGCGGCGAGCGAGCAGCCGGCGCGCATGTCGGGGATCAGCACGGTCTTTTCAGGCGCCAGCACTTTCGAGGTTTCGGCCATGAAGTGCACGCCAGCCTGGACGATCACGTCCGCTTGCGTCTCCGCCGCTTCGCGCGCGAGCTGCAGCGAGTCGCCGCGGAAATCGCCAACGCAGTAGAAAATCTCGCTGGTCATGTAATTGTGCGCGAGGATGACCGCGTTCTTCTCGCGCTTGATCTTATTAATGGCGGCGATGAGTGGGGCGTAGGCCGGCCACTCGACCGCCGGGATCACGTGCTTCACGCGCTCGTAGAGCGGGGCGGTCTCGGCCGCGATCTCGGGCGTGTAGGCGAGGCCGCGCTTGGCGGCGGCGTCGAGCCGGCCCCAGGTCCCATGCACGGCGCGGGGATCGCAACCGCCTTCGCCGGCGGTGGTGAGGGGAGCGTCAATGATCCGGGCCATGGGGGCCTCCATGCGCCCGTCGGGGCGACTTATGCTCAGTTAGAGCATATATAGGATGCAGTTTGAGGCGCAAAAGACCCCACCCACACCCTTATGCTTCAAAAGAGCATAACCTAGGAACGTTACCCCCAGCTGACTCGCGGTGCAAGCGAAACCGGGCTTGGCTGCGAAATGTCGCGTTCGTGCGTTAGGACAGCGTTCAATTCACGGAGGGACCTCATGCTTCGCCGCGCCGCGCCCTGGTTGTTCGCCGCTCTGATGCTCAGCGCCTGCGCCACAACGCCGACCCCAAGCCGGGAGACGCCGCCGACACGCACCGAGCCCACGCAACCTGCGCCTGCTGGCTTCGCGCTTGAGCCTGCCGACTTCGGCAGTCTGCCGGGTTGGGGCAGCGCCGATCTACGTCCCGCGCTCACCGCGCTCATCCGCTCGTGCGACGGCCGACGCCAACGCGATCCGGCCGCAGCGCTGCCAGGCGGCGGGCGCTATGGCGGACGCGTCGACGATTGGCAAAGCGCATGCGATGCTGCGCGTATC
>JAEYPY010000220.1 GCA_023410295.1 Pseudomonadota bacterium
GGTCGCGACCGCATCGCTGTTTTTCCTGGCGGCGCTGGGCGCTGCAAGCGCCAGCGCCGGGGGCGCCTCGATGCTGAAGCCGGTTTTGCGGGTGACCTTCTGGGGCGCGCTGGCGATGGCGGCGACGGCCGCTGTTGGCGCGCTCTTCGGCGTCGCCGCCTAAAACGCCGGCTGCTCGACCTGCTTCTTGAGCTCCTTCTTGACGATCTTGCCGTTGGCGTTGCGGGGCAAAGTCGTCGGCCAGAAGATCACTTCGACCGGCACTTTGAAGGCGGCGAGTTTTTGCGCGACGTGGTGGCGGAGTTCGTCGCTGGTCGCGCTCATGCCGGGCTTTAGGTGCACGATGGCGATCGGCTCTTCACCGAGCGTCAGGTGCGGCTTGCCGATGACCGCTGCGTCCATGACAGCGGCGTGATCGTAGAGCGCGTTCTCGACTTCGACGCAGTAGATGTTTTCGCCGCCGCGGATCAGCATGTCCTTGGCGCGGTCGACGATATAGATGAAGCCTTCCTCGTCCATCTTGGCGAGGTCGCCGGTCTTGATCCAACCGTCGACGAAGGTCTCCGCCGTGGCTTCGGGCTTTTGCCAATAGCCGCGCACGACGATCGGGCCCTTGTACCAAAGCTCGCCGACTTCGCCGCGCGGCAGTTCCTGGCCGTTATCGCCGACGATCTTGGCTTCGCCCGTCGGCGCCGGGACGCCGGTGGATGACGGCTTGCGCTCGTAGTCTTCGGCGACGTTGGAGACCGCGGTGGCGGAGGTTTCGGTCATGCCCCAGCCTTGGCTCGGCGTGGACTTCGGCCAGCGCGCCTTGATGCGCTTGACGAGTTCAGGCGCCGCCGGTGCGCCGCCGTAAGCGACGCCCTCGATCGAGGAGAGGTCGTACTTGTCGACGTCAGGGTGCTCGAGCACTTGCCAGGCGATGGTCGGCACGCCGCCGAAATGGGTGACGCGTTCGCGTTCGAACAGCTGCAGCGCTTGGCCGGCGTCGAACTTGCGCTGCATCACCAATTTATCGCCGCGCATGAACGACGGGATCATCACCGCGAAACAGCCGGTGGCGTGGAAGTACGGCACCGAGACCAGAAACGCCTTTTGCGGCAGCGACGGATCGGGCTGCGGCGGCGCTTCACCGCGGCGGAGGAAGGCGCGCGCTTGCGCGGCGGCGCCATTCCAGATGTTGGAAATGATGTTGCGATGGGAAATAACGGCGCCCTTCGGGTGGCCGGTCGTGCCCGAGGTGTAGAAGATGGTGACGTCGTCGTCCGGGCCGCGGGCAGGGAATTCCTCGAGGCTCGCTGGCGGCGTCAGCCCAGCCCAATCGTTTGTACCGCCGATCACGCTTTCGAGCCGCACCACGGCTGGATCGGCGCTCTCCTCGGGCAGGCGCGAGACGTAGATCTTTTTCACCGACGGGCAGTTCGGCAGGTGCTCGCGGATGCGCTCGTAGCGCTCATTATCGACGATCAGAACCGAAGCGCCGGAATCGCAAATGCCGTACTCAAGCTCAGCGCCGGTCCACCAGGCGTTGAGCGGCGTCACGATCGCGCCGGCGAGCACGCCAGCCCAGAACGCCACCGGCCATTCCGGCAGGTTGCGCATGACGATAGCGACGCGGTCCCCCGGCTTGACGCCGTCAGCGATCAGCTGGCGCGCAAAGGCGGCCGCGGCGGCGCGCGTAGCGTTGATGCTGGCGCGCTCGTCCTCGAAAACTAAGTGATCGCGAGGCCCGAACGCTGCGGCAAGCGCGAAGATGGCGTGCAGGGTCGGCGGCGCGGCTTTCCACACCTTCATCCGAACGCCGCGGACCTCCTCCTCGCCGACCTCCAACAGCGTGCCCGGCTGGGTCAGCAGCGCGTGCGCCTGTTCGATCGACATGGCTGGAAAAGCTGGCTTCGCGGCCGCCTCGGACATCAAAGACCTCCCGCGCGTCACGGCAAAGGCGCCGCGCGCGTCATTTTTCTAATGCTGTTGAAACACGTCACGCGGCGCGCATCAACTTCGCGCTAGGACAGAACTTTGCCGGAATTTAATGGTGCTTGTTCCCTGCGCGAGCCTCGGGCAAGCATGTGCTGTCCCGGGCGGGATGGGAGACGCGCCACATGGCCTTCGATTGGAAAGCGCTCGCCGAGCGCCTCGACCCCCGCAAGCTCAACTGGGCGTGGGTAGCGCCCGCGCGCGACTGGATGGTCGCCAATCGGACGGCGGTGCTGTCCACCTCGATTGCATTGTTGACCGGTTTGTGGGGCGGCGCTGTGCTTGGCCGCGTTTCCGCCGGGGCGCCGGCGTTCGAGTTTGCCTCGCTGGGCAGCGTCGGCAGCGAGAATGCGCGCAGCGCCAACGCGCCGCGCGCTGGGTTGCCGCAGATCGACGGCATGGCGTTCGTGCGCTTGCGCGCGGAGATGGATCAGGCCGAGCCGCGCGCGTGCTTGGAGTTCAGCCAAAACCTCTCGACCGACGCCAACATCAATTATTCCGATTATCTCGTGCTGGACCCGGTCGCGCCGTATCAGGTCGGTGTCTCCGGCAATCTCCTCTGCCTCGGCGGCTTGCCGTTCGAGCCTGAGCGGCAAGTGACGATCCGCGAAGGGCTGCCGTCCGCGTCGGGCGAACGCACTGAGTTCGACGAGACGTTCACGCTGACTTTCGGCGATCGCCCGGCTTATGTCGGCTTTGCCGGCGGCGGCGTCATCCTGCCGCGTTCGGAAGCCGATGGCATCGCCATCGAGACGGTCAACGTTTCGCGCCTCGAAGTCGAAGTGCTGCGCGTCCCGGACCGCATTCTCTCGCAATATTCTGTCGATCCGGGCGAGGTGAACGAAGAGGGCGGCTGGAATTATTGGAGCTTCAACAGCGCCGGCGAGAATGTCGGTGTGCAGGTGTATGAGGGCGAGATCGACATCGATGTCGGCAGCCGGCGCAACACTGCAATTACCACCGTATTTGCGCTTGGCGCGGCGCTACGCGAACTCCGCCCCGGCGCGTACGTGGTGAAAGTGCGCGACGCCTCGCCCAGCGCTGGCCAGCGCGGCGAAAGCGAGAACGAAAGCCGCGCCTCGTCCTATCGCTGGATTCTCTATACTGACATGGCGCTGCAGAGCTTCTCCGGCGCCACCGGGCTCGATGTCGTTGTCCGCTCGCTGCGCACGGCGCGGCCGATGGCGAACACGACGCTGACGTTGATCGCGGAGAACAACGAAGAACTGGCGCGGGCGCGCACCGATAGCGAAGGGCGCGTGCATTTTGCCGAAGCGCTGGTCAATGGCGATGGCCCCGCGCGGGCGCGTTACGTGATGGCGTACGGGGCCGGCGGTGATTTCGCGGCGCTCGATCTGCAACGGCCGGGGCTCGATCTCTCCGATCGCGGCGTCGATGGCCGGCGAGCGCCGGGCGATGTCGACGCTTACCTCTACACCGAGCGCGGCATCTATCGCCCGGGCGAGCGCGTGCGTCTCATCGGCCTTATCCGCAACCCGGTCGGGCGCGCGATCTCGGATCGGCAATCGACGCTCGTCATCTATCGTCCGAACGGCACCGAAGCGCGCCGCATACGCATGACCGAAGCGGTCGATGGCGGCGCGATCGCTAAGAACATCGAACTCGATCGCTCCTCGCCGCGCGGGCTGTGGCGTGCAGAGCTGCTCGTCGACGGGCAGGAGGAATCCGCGGGCAGCGTCAGCTGGTCGGTGGAAGATTTCGTGCCGCAGCGCCTGCGGGTGCAGATAGAGGCGAGCGAGAATGTGCTGCGCGCCGGTCAGTCGCGGCCGGTTAATGTGCAGGCGGATTTCCTCTATGGCGCGCCGGGTTCGGGCCTTGCGGTGGAGGCGGAAGGGCGGCTGATGGTCGATCCGACGCCGTTCCCGGAGTTCGACGAATACACCTTCGGCCGGGCCGACGAGAGCTTCGACGAACAATTCTTCCAGCTGCCCGGCAGCATTACCGATGGCTCGGGCGCGGCGCAACTTGAGCTGCGCTTGCCGAGTGAGCCGGAAACGACCTTGCCTCTGCGCGCGCGCATCTTGGCCAGCGTCGCCGATCCGGGCGGGCGCGTCGTGCGCGAGAGCTTCACCGTGCCGGTGCGGCTGAACAACGTCTATCTCGGCCTCAACGCGCAGTTCGAAAACCGCCGCGCCGGCGCGGGCGAGCGCGTGGCCTATGATGTGATCGCGCTCAACGCCGATGGGCGGCGCGTCGCGCAACGCGGCGTCCAATGGCAGCTCGTGCGCGAGGATTGGAGCTACGACTGGTATCTCGACAACGGCCAATGGCGCTGGCGCCGGACGGGCCGCGATATTCCGGTCGATGGCGCGACCGTCGATATCGGCGCCGGCCAACCGCTGCGCATCGCCAAGGATGGTTTGCGTGAGGGCTCATATCGCCTGATCGTCCGCGCCAACGGCGCGGAAACCTCGACGCGCTTTGG
>JAEYPY010000231.1 GCA_023410295.1 Pseudomonadota bacterium
GCGTTCAGGCGCGAGCGCGGCGGGCGTCGATGATGTCGCCGAGCGTGAAGCCGAGAAGAACGGCTTCGATCCTGACACCGGCGCTATTGTCGTGCACACGCCGCCGACCTCTGGCGCGCATCAGGACGCGCGCGCGGTGGAAGTGCTGATCGCGCGCACGATCCCGCGCTATTTCACCCGACTTTTCAAAGAGGAGCCGGTGCTCGTCCGCGTGCGCGCAGTGGCGGCGTACGAAAGTGAGCAGCAGGCCTGCATCCTAGCGCTCGATACCTGGGCAAACGATGCCGTGATCTTCATCGGCAACCCGACGGCGACGTTCAACGGCTGCGTCGTGATGTCGAACTCGCTCGCCGACGATAGCATTACCATTGCCGGCAGCGCCGACGTGACGGCGCCTTGCATCGTGTCGGCCGGCGGCGCGGCGATCAGCGCCGATCTCACGCTGACTTCGTGTGCGGCGCCCATGGAGGACATGCCCCAGGCGCAGGACCCGTACGCCGATTTGCCCGAGCCGCCCATCCCCGCCGGCTGCACCAGCGTGCCCAACGGCAATCCCAACCAACCCAAGACGTTAACGCCCGGCAAATATTGCGGCGGGATGAGTCTTTCGGGCGACGTGACGCTGACGCCTGGCACGTACGTCATCAGCGGCGGCGAATTTCGTATCAACGCCAACGCCAATGTGGCGGGCGCGGGCGTGACATTCTTCCTGACCGATGGCGCGACAGTGCATTTCAACGGCAACGCCGAGATCAATCTCTCGGCGCCGACCAGCGGCGCCTATGCGGGCGTCCTCATGTACGGCGACCGCGATCAATCGAACGCTGAAAATGTCTTCAATGGCACGGCGGACTCGCAGCTGACTGGCGCGCTCTACTTTCCGAGCCAGCGCGTGACGCAGAATGGCAACTTCTCCGGCGCCAATGGCTGCTTGCGCATCGTGGCCAGGTCGATCGACCTGCGCGGCAATTCGGGCTTTAGCACGGATTGCGAAGGTACGGGGCTCGATACGATCGAGGTGCCGGGCTCAGTGAGGCTGGTCGAATGAGCTGGCCGCGCACATTCCTTCGCGACAAGAGCGGCGCGAGCGCTGTCGAGTTCGCGCTCATCTTGCCGGTGCTGGCGCTGATCTTGATCGGCGTCGGCGAGATCGGACACGTCATCTACCAACGCACAGACATGCACGGTGCGCTTCGCACAGGCGGGCAATATGTGTTGAACGGCGGTCGCGATCTGGCGACGGCGCGCGAACTTGTGCTGCGCTCCTGGAATTCGGCGCCCGACGACCGCGAGGTGGAGGCGCTGCGCTTTTGCCTGTGCCAGGAAGTCGAGCATGCCTGTTCGGCGCCATGCGACGACAACTCAATTCCAGAAGCTTACGTCCGCCTCACCGCACGCGCGACGCTGGGCGGGGTTCTGGTCGAGTTTGGAGAGAGCGCCGATGACTCGATCCGCATCCGCTAGGCGCTTCGCCTCGGCCAAGAGCGGCGCGACGGCGGTTGAGTTTGCGCTGGTCGCGCCGCTGCTGATGACGATGATCGTCGGCGTCCTGGCGCTGGGCGCGGCCTATTACGAAGGCGCGACGATCCAGTGGGCGCTCGAACGCAGCCTGCGCTCAGCCATGATCCACGCCGATCTCACCGCCGCCGATATCGAAGAGCTGATGGCCGACGACCTTGCGCTGATCGGCTCGCCGGACGTCGCCTTCGATTACCAGATCGATGAAAGCGGGGCCGTGCCGGTGGCGATCGTCTCGGCCGAGTACGACGTGCCGCTGGAGATCCCGTTCATTCCCGAAATCGCCCTTCACTTCCGCGCCGAAAACGTGGCGCCAGCGCCGGTGGAGTCAGCGCCTTAGGCTGCGTGGCGCCGCCTGCCGTTGACGGGGGCCGTCGGGCGTCTGCTATGAGCGTCCGTCCAAGGGGAGGGGACGTTGCGGAAACTTCTAATTTGGATCGCAGCGGCGTTTGTCGCGATCGCGCCTATGGCGGCAGCCGAGGAAGCGGCGCCGTTCGATAAGGCGGCCTATATCCGGGAGGCCATCAGCGTGATGCAGGCGCGGGCGCTGAATGCGGGACAGGTCGATTGGGCGGCGGTTGAGGCGGAGGCGCTCACGCGCGAAGCGGGCGCGCGCGACGATATCGATATGCTCGACACGATCGTCTGGATGCTGACGCAGCTCGGCGACAACCACTCATTTCCGCAAATCGCGCGCGACCGGCTCGCACTATATCAAGAGCGCTACAACGCGATGCCATGGCCGCCCTACGTGCCGCGTGACATGGTCTCCACCTTCATGGAGCGCAGCGAGCCGTCAGTAACGATGATGCGCTATCGGGGGCGGAACATCGCTCATGTCGTCGTGCCACAGCGGCGCAATGCATCCGTGGAAGTGTTGAACGCGTATGCACAAACGTTGTTCGACGGGCTCGACGTCAACCGGCGCGCGTGCGGTTTTGTCGTCGATCTGCGCGGCAACACGGGCGGCAATTCCTGGCCGATGCTGACGGGCCTGTCGCCGCTGCTCGGGCAAGGCCGGATCGGCGGCTCGCAAGCGCCTGGTTTTGACGACGGCAGCTGGCTGCGCGGCGGCGAATTGTGGAGCAGCGACCGCGGCGAGGAGATGCGGCTGTTCACCTTCGAAGGCTGGCGCGCATCCCCCGATTTGAGCCGCGCGCCGGTCGCGGTGCTGATCGACGACGCTACAGGCAGTTCAGGTGAATCGACCGCGCTCGCCTTCCGCGGACGCGCCAACACGCGCCACTTTGGCATCCACACCGCTGGCGCTTCGACGGCGACGCAGGGCTTCATGCTTTCCGATGGCACCAATCTCGTTATCGCGACCGACGTGATGACCGACCGCAACGGCGTGCCGTATCCCCGCGGACTTGAGCCGGATGTCGAAGTCGATCCCACCGGCGCCAGTGAAGGCAAGCCCGATCACGCGATGGCCGCAGCATTGGCATGGCTGCGCGCGCAACGGGGCTGTCGGGGCATCTTCGGCTGAGCGTCAATAGCCCCCAATCACCGGCAAAATCTCCCCGGTGATGTAGCTCGACATTTGCGGGCTGGCCAAGAAGACGAACGCGGGCGCGATTTCTTCCGGCTGCGCGGGGCGCTTCATTTTGGAGTGGGCGCCGAAGTCCTTGACCTTCTCCGCGGGTTTGTCGGCGGGGTTGAGCGGGGTCCAGACCGGGCCGGGCGCGACGCAATTGACGCGAATGCCTTTGGGAATGAGGTGGCCCGCGAGCGATTTGGTGAAGGCGTGGATGCCGCCTTTTGTCATCGAATAGTCGATGAGCTCTTTGCTTCCTTCGATGCCGGTGACGGAGCCACAATTCACTATGGCCGCGCCTTCTTCCATGTGCGGCACGGCGGCTTTGGCCATGAGGAAATAGCCATAGAGATTGGTCTTCAGCGTTTCGTCGAATTGTTCGAGGCTAATGTCTTCGAACTCGGTGGTGTGAATCTGGAAGGCGGCGTTGTTGACGAGGATGTCGAGGCCGCCGAGTTCGTCGATGGTTTGCTGCACGGCTTCTTCACAGAAGGCCGGGTCCTTCACATCGCCGGGGATGAGGATGCAGCGGCGGCCTTCGGCTTCGACCGCTTCCTTGGTGTCTTCGGCGTCTTCGTGCTCGTCGAGGTAGACGATGGCGATATCGGCGCCTTCGCGCGCGTAGAGCACCGCGACCGAGCGGCCGATGCCGCTGTCGCCGCCGGTGACGATGGCGACTTTGCCTTCGAGCTTGCCTGAGCCCTTCCAGAATGGGGCGTCGTAGAGCGGCTGGAGCTCGAGGTCGGCTTCCTTGCCGGGCTTTTTCAGATGCTGCGCCGGCATCGGCGGTTCGGGGTAGCGGCGCGCGCCCGCCTGCATCGGCTTTTCCTCCGGAGGCTTTGCAGATTTGCCGTTCTGCTTGGCCTTGCCATTGCCGTTCGACTTGGCGGCCTTCTTCTTGGCCGCCTTGGCGTTGGTCTTCTGATCGACGTCAGCCTGGATCGCGCGTTGCTTGGCGACGGCTTTTCGAGGCGCTTCGGTTTGTCGTGGCATGGAGTTCTCCCGTTGCAGCATGAACGGCAACCAGGGCTCCCACGTTCCGGAACATGGCGGCGGCGCGCGCGGTTTCACCTTGGCTCAGGAGAGTTCCGCACATGGCCGAGAAGAAGCAGCAGCAGCCGAAACACCCGCCGACGTCGCGCTCAGGCGTGGACGAAGGCACGACCCGCAGTACGGACGAAACGCGCAAGAGCGACCGGCCGGTGGAGGAAGAGGACATTTTCGGCGGCCATGAGCGCACCGAGCGCTATCAGGACGTGGAGTCTGGCGGCGCCAAGCCTTAGGCCATCGTCAGCACAACCTTGCCCGCGTGCGCGCCGCTTTGCAGGCGCTGGTGCGCCTGTTCGGCTTGTTCGAGCGGGAAGGTGGAGTCGATTACGGGCTTTACCTTACCTTCTTCGATCCATGGCCAGACGTGTTCGTGCACTTCGTGCGCAAGCCGGGCTTTCTCTTCAGGCGAGCGTGAGCGTAGCGTCGAGCCGGTGATGGTGAGGCGCTTCAGCATGAGGCGCATGAAGTTCACCTCCGCCTGCGGGCCTTTGAGGAAGGCGATCATGACGCAGCGGCCGTGCGTTTTGAGCACGTTGAGATTTTTCTGCACGTAATCGCCGCCGACCATGTCGAGCACGACATCGGCGCCGCCGAGGCGATCGACCACGTCTTCGAAATCCTCCTGGCGATAATTGATGCCGCGCTCGGCGCCGAGGCTTTCGCAGAGCGTCACCTTGGCTTCATCGCCGGCGGTGGCGAAGACGCGCGCGCCATGGGCCTTGGCCATCTGGATCGCGGTGGTGCCGATGCCGGAGGCGCCGCCGTGGACGAGCAAGGCTTCCTTGGGTTTGAGGCCCGCGGCTTCGAAGACGTTGGCCCAGACCGTGAAGACAGTCTCCGGCAGCGCGGCCGCCTCGACCATCGATACGCCTTTCGGCACGGGCAGCACGGCGCCTTCGTGGGCGATGGCGTGCGTGGCGTAGCCCCCGCCCGGCAGGAGGGCGCACACTTCATCGCCCTCGTGCCAGCGCGAGACGCCGGCGCCGACGGTTTCAACCACGCCCGCGACTTCAAGGCCCAAGGTTTCCGGCGCGCCGGGCGGCGGCGGATAAAGCCCTGCGCGCTGCATCAAATCCGGCCGGTTAACCCCTGCCGCCGCCACACGGATTAGAATTTCGCCGGGCCCGGGTTCCGGGCGCGCGACGACAGCCAAGGTGAGCGGCGTATCGGGACCGTGGATGATCTTGCGCATAGGCGCTCCTTCGTGACTCCGCCGCCGCTTAAAGGCGGCGCGGTTCTGGGCTAAACTATGTGCGAAGGAGGCCCAGCCAATGCTCGACGACGATCCCTTCGCGCCGCCCGTGAAGAAAGCTCTACCGCTGGAGCAGCAGCTTGAGAATGCGTCGATCGACGAACTGGAATTCCGGATCGAACGGCTCAAGGCCGAGATCGCGGCTTGCGAAAAGGCGATCGCGGCCAAGCGCGCCCAGCGCGAGGCGGCCGACAGTGTGTTCGGCTCGCGCCCGTCCTGAGTGCGGGGGCCAGAGCGGCCCGCCCTTTGCGAACCCTTTGGCTCCATGACCGACACGAACCAAGTTTCGCCAACGAGGGCGGGTTTTGACCCTAAGCGGGCGCTGGAATTCGCCCGTTCGGAGGTGTTTGAGCGCACCTTCAAAGAGGGTATGGCCCTGGTTGAGGAAACCGCCGCCTACCTCGATGGCCCCGGCCGGGCCGCCTCCAAGCGCCTCTCGCGCGCGGCGGCGCTCGCCTATGCCGGCGAAAGCATGCGGCTCACCACGCGGCTGATGCAGGTGGCGTCGTGGCTTTTGGTGCAGCGTGCGGTGCGTGACGGCGAGATCGCCATGAGCGAAGCGGCGAGCGAGAAATATCGCTTGATCTCGCGCGAGGCCCAGCCGGCGCAACACTTTGCGGCGTCCGACGATCTGCCCGAAGCGCTGAAGGCGCTGATCATCCGCGGCGGGGCGATCTATGAGCGCGTGCGGCGTCTCGATGAGACGATGTACGAAGGCGGGGTCGAGGCCGGTAATCCGGTGAACGACCAGATGGCCATGCTGGCGCAGGCGTTCGGGCGCTGAATGAGGTTGGAGCGCGCGCTTCCAAGCGCGCATTCTGGCAACCTCAAGTTCATCATGTTACTTCGTGCTGATGGGCCGCAAAGGCTGGCACGGGCGAGGCTATATCCCGCATTTCGACGGTTACGACGTCGCCCAGCACGTCGTGTTCCGGCTTCACGACTCCGTTCCGGCCGACGCAATAGAGGGTGACGACGTCCTCGATCGCGGGCTTGGGTGCGCATTGCTCGGCGACCCAGTTTGCGCCGAGATCGTCGCGAGATCGTTGTTGTTTCACGACGGGCAGCGTTACAACATTGCTGCTTGGTGCGTGATGCCCAATCACGTCCACGTCTTGCTCTCAACGACACAAGAATTCGAACTCGGCGCGGTAGTGCGTTCGTGGAAGCGCTTCACCGCCAATCAGATAAACAGAATTCGAAATCGGGCTGGCGGCTTATGGGCAGCGGACTACTTTGACCGATATATGCGCGACCAACGTCAATTCGACGCGGCAAAGCACTATATTGAGATGAACCCCGTCGTCGCGGGCCTATGCGATCGACCGGTGGACTGGCGCTTCGGCTCTGCCGGTTGGCGCGATTGAGGCGATGCGCGCTTGGAAGCGCGCGCTCCAACCTGGCCTTAGCCTTCCTTCTTCTTCATGAAGCCGCCGAACTTATCGTTGAAGCGGGAGACGCGACCGCCGCGGTCGAGCAGCTGCTGGTTGCCGCCGGTCCAGGCCGGGTGCGACTTGGGGTCGATTTCGAGCGCCAGCGTCGCGCCTTCCTGGCCGTAGGTCGAACGGGTCTGGAAGGTGGTGCCGTCGGTCATCTGGACCGTGATCATGTGGTAGTCGGGATGGCCTTCGCTCTTCATCGCCCGGAATCCTGGTGGCCGCCGGTCATGGCGGGAAAATTGGAAGCGGGGCTGATAGCCTAAGGCGGGCTCCGCGGCAAGGACAGGAATGAAAGAGGCATGCTGATCTGGATCTTCCTGGCCGGGCTGGCGAGCGTCGCGGTGGTGGCGGTGGCCGCCTGGGCGCGGGGCGAACGGCGCAAGGCCGAGCTGGAGACGGCCGAACGGCGCGAACGGGCCCGCCTGCAGCAGGAGGAGGCGCGGCTCTTGGCCAAGCTGCGGAGCGAGAAGGAGCCCTGATGGCCGGCTATTCGGGCACGCCGCTGGGCAAGAAGCTGGGCTTCAAACCCGGCGCGCCGCTCTGGGCCAAGGGCATGCCGGAGGCGGTGAGGGCGGTGCTCGATGCGGAGGTGCGCCCCCGCTATCTGGCGCGGCCGACCAAGGCGCTCGCGGCGGCGCATTTGTTTCATACGCACGCGGCCGAAC
The DNA here is from genome assembly GCA_023410295.1 of Pseudomonadota bacterium. Taxonomy (GTDB): domain Bacteria; phylum Pseudomonadota; class Alphaproteobacteria; order Caulobacterales; family Aquidulcibacteraceae; genus Vitreimonas. The sequence goes on from JAEYPY010000231.1 coordinate 7,462, forward strand.
TGAAGGCCGATCTCACCAGCTTGCGCGAGAAGCTGGCGCCGGATGGGATGATCTGGGTGTCGTGGCCGAAGAAGGCGGCGAAGCTGGAGACGGACGTCACCGAAGACGTCGTGCGCGCGCTGGCGCTGCCGCTTGGCTTTGTCGATGTGAAAGTGTGCGCAGTGGATGAGACGTGGTCGGGGCTGAAGCTCGTGGTGCGGAAGGTGCTGAGGTAGGGTGTCCGCTTTTCGCCGGAGGCAGACATCGACGCACGAGAGGACCTAGGTGCCGCGATACTCAGAATGGAGTTCGTTCGCATCGACTGCATCCCTGCCCATATGCTTGACGAACACTGCCTTTAGCTCATTCGTCCAACGCGAATCCTCAGGGTCCATGCAATCGGCAATCAGCAGCCACCTCACGAACTCTGCGGCCGTAACTTGCCCTTGTTCGGGTATGAATTGAGTCACGTGGAGCGGCTTGCCGTCCTTGACGGACCCGCAAAACCCTAAGCCAACACAGAACTCGTGCATCATCCCATTGAATTTGTTCGGGCGCACCATCCGGCCTCCTGCGGCCCCACATTCAACCCTCGATGTAGGTCGCGCTCAACGCCCGGATTGGGCCAACAGCGGCCACCCGGTCCTTTCTCCTAAGCCACGCTTTCCCCCACCGCCGTCTCTAGCGGCGCGGGCTTTGCCGCGGGGGCTTCGGGTACGAGGCGCATCAAGAACGGGTTTACTAGGATCGAGACCATCGCGGCGCCGAGGATGAGGCTGTAGGTCTCCATGCTCATCACGTCGAGGCGCCGGCCGAGGTCGGCGAGGACGAAGGAGAATTCGCCGATCTGCGCCGTGCCGAGCGCGACCAAGAGGCTGGTGGCGTGGTTCTGGCCGAGGACGCGCATCGGGTAATAGGCCAGCACGGCCTTGCCGACGACGATGACGAGCACGAGCGCGGCAAGCGTCAGCGGCCGCTCCAGGATAATCGCCGGATTGAGCAGCATGCCGACGGCGACGAAGAAGAGCACCGCGAAGGTGTCGCGCAGCGGTAGTGAATCCTCGGCGACGCGATGACTGAACTTCGAGCCGTTGAGCGCCAGGCCGCCGAGGAAGGCGCCGAGCGCGAAGCTCGCCCCGAACCAGAAATAAGCCGCGGCCGCGACGCCGAGCGCGAGCGCCAGGGTGCCGAGCGAGAGCAGCTCGCGCGACTTGGTGTGCGCTATCTGGACGAGGAGCCAGGGAAAGAAACGCCCGCCGACGATCAGCATTAGCGCGACGAAGGCGGCGATCTTGGCCAGGGTGATGCCGACGGCGTTGAGGATGGCGACGGGGGAGACGCTGGCGCCGCTCGCCGTCATGGCGCCGACGAGGGCGGGCAGCACGACGATGGCGAGGATGATGACGACGTCCTCGACCAGCACCCAGGAGACGCTGATGCGCCCGGGCTCGGTTTTCATCACGCGCCGGTCCTCCAGCACGCGCAGGAAGACGACAGTGCTGGCGACGGAAATGGCGATGCCGAGCAGCGCGGCTTCGACGAGGGCCATGCCGAAGGCGAGCCCCACAGCTGCGCCAAGGATGGCGACGAGGCCAAGGTGCAGCAGCGACCCGGGCACGGCGATCCAGCGCACCGACCAGATGTCGTCGATCGAGATTTTAAGCCCGACCCCGAACATCAAGAGGATGACGCCGATCTCGGAGAGCTGCAGCGCCAGTTCAACGTCGGCGGTGAAGCCCGGTGAGAATGGGCCGACGGCGAAGCCGGCGACGAGGTAGCCGATAATTGGCGAAAGCCTGAGGCGCTGCGCGACGAAGCCGAAAATGAAGGCGAGCACGATCGCGGCCACGAGGGTCGTGATCAGTCCGTGTTCGGCCATCCGCCCTTCGTCCTCCCTCGCAGCAGGTTCCATAAGGCACATCGGGGCGCGCACGCGCAAGCGCGGCGCCTGCAATCTAGCTTTGCGGGAACTGAATCCCCGGGCGCCCGTTTTTCGCCACGGATACGACAAGAGGCTGGCATGGCTTACGATTCAGGGGCGCTCCCGCAGGCGATTGTTGCGAACGCTTCGTTTTCGCGCGCGGATCGGTTGGGGCTGGTCACGGGCGGCGTGGCGGTGGGCGTGCTCATCGGTCTCTTCGGCGCGCTGGCGCTCGGACGCACCAATGCCTGGCCGATGACGATCGGCTCGCCGCTCTTTCTGCTGGCGCTCTATTTTGCCGTCGAAACGCTACAGGACGCGCTGGCGCGCAACGCGCGCGGTTGCACCATCGCCGCTTCGCTGGTGATGGCGACGCTGGCGGCGTGGCCGCTGATCGCGCTGATGGCGCCGATGTCGGCGACGGCGTTCTGGCTGCCGCCGGTTGCGGCGCTTGGCTCGATGGTGCTGCTGGCCTCGTGCTGGACCGGTGCGCATGGCGCGGTTTACCGGCTCGGCGGGCAAGCGGTGTTCGTGTCGACGCTGGTCGGGTTCTTGGGCCTGACGGCGATGATGTCGAGCTAAAGCCCGACCGCATCGAGCGCCGACCTTTGTCGCTCGCTCAGCGCTTCCACTGAAAAGTCTTCGACGCTTTCCGCGAACATGCGGCCGAATTTGAGTGCGGCTTTGAGATGCAGGATCGCGGCGCCGAGGCCGAGGGCGGCGCGGTCCATGAACACGAATTCGCGCGGGATCAGCACGGGTCCGAGCGTCTTCAAGCGTTTGCGCACCTCCATGGCTTCCCGGCGGCCGTACATCGAAGGCGGCACATCGTCGGCGATGGTGCGGACGCGGTCATCGAGCAGCGGGCCATAGATGAAGCGCGCCCACATGGTCAGCGCTTCGATCAGGTCGGCGTTCAAATTCTTGAAGCCCCAGATTTCATACGAGTGCGCGACTTGCGCCATGTCGCCGGCCTTCAGGCCGCGATAGAGGCCGACCACGCCCTCCAGAAAGCGCGGCGGGAAGATGCGGACGCAGCCGAAATCCAAGAGGTGCAGGCGTTCGGCGTTCTCGGTGAGCGCGTAATTGCCGAGGTGCGGATCGCCGTGGATGATTCCGTAATGCGTCATCGGCCCCCACCAGGCTTTGAACAAAAGCTCGGCGATGCGGTTGCGGGTTTCCTGCGGCTCTTCGAGCCAATGCATGAGGCCGCGGCCTTCGAGCCAAGTCATGGTGAGGAGGCGCTTGGTGGAAAGCTCTTCCAGCGGCTCGGGCGTCTTGATGCGGTCATCGCCCGCCAGCATCAGCGCGAAGAGGCGCATCTGCTTCAGCTCGCGCGCGTAATCCAATTCCTCGCGCAACCGCTCGCCCACTTCGAGCACGGCTTCGGATGAGTCGATCGAGCCATCCATGCTTTTGAAGAGGCCGAGCAGGGTGCGCAGCTGCGAGAGGTCGGCTTCGACGGCGCTGGCCATGTCGGGGTACTGCAGCTTGCAGGCGAGGGCGCGGCCGTCATGGGCGGTGGCGCGGTGCACCTGGCCGAGCGAGGCGGCGGCGGCGGCTTCGCGCTCGAACGATGCGAACTTGCTTTCCCAACCTTCGCCCAGCTCGGCGCGCATGCGCCGCTGCACGAACGGCCAGCCCATCGGCGGAGCTTGCGCCTGCAGCTTGCGGAATTCTTCGGCATAGGCCTGGGGCAAGAGGTCGGGGATGGTGGAGAGAAGCTGCGCCACCTTCATCAGCGGCCCTTTGGAACGACCCAAAGCCTGCCGCAGCGCGCGCGCAAGCGCCGCATCGTCCTTGCCCGCCACGCGCGCGGCGACGGCCCCAGACATGTTCGCGCCGACCTGCGCCACCCGGCCAATGCGCGCGGTGATGCGGTTGCGTTCTGGATCGCGAGGATCGCTCATGTGCGGGGGAACGTGGTGAACACGGCGTTCATGTAGTGCTGCCAATCGCTTACGAAAATCGCATTCCAGTGTGCCATTTTAACGCGACCTGAACTTCCCGTCCGTATGGTCCGCCCACGACCAGCGTTTCCGTCAGAGAAACGCGGCCAAAGAATTGGTGGGTAACATGGGTAAGACGATCCTGATCGTCGATGACGATCCGGCACAGCGCCGTCTTTTGCAGGCGGCTGTGGAGCGCAATGGTTTCCTGACACGTGCGGCGGAGAATGGCGCCCAGGCGGTGGCGGCGGTAGAGACGCACGCTGATATCGACGCGGTGCTTCTCGATCTCGTCATGCCAGGCATGAGCGGGCAGGAAGCGCTCAAGGAAATCCGCATGCGGCGCGCCGATCTGCCCTGCATCGTGCTGACAGCCTCCGGCGGCATCGACACTGTCGTGCAAGCGATGCAGGCGGGCGCGTGCGATTTCTTCGTCAAGCCCGCGAGCCCAGAACGGATCATGGTCTCGATCCGCAACGCGCTCGAAATGTCGAATCTGAAAACCGAAGTCGTGCGCATGAAGAAGCGCGCCTCGGGCCAGCTTTCGTTCGACGATATGGTCGCGACCGCGCCGGTGATGGGCCCGGTTGTGCGCATGGGCAAGCGCGCGGCGGCCTCGAACATCCCGGTGTTGATCACCGGTGAGAGCGGCGTAGGCAAGGAATTGCTGGCGCGTGCAATTCAAGGCGCTTCGGATCGCGCCGGACGCCCGTTCGTCGCCGTCAATTGCGGCGCCATTCCGGAAAATCTCGTCGAGTCCATTCTGTTCGGGCACACCAAGGGCTCGTTCACGGGCGCGACCGACAATCACGCCGGCAAGTTCGTGGAAGCTCACGGCGGCACGCTTTTCCTCGATGAAGTCGGCGAACTACCGCTCGACATGCAGGTGAAGCTGCTGCGCGTGCTGCAGGAAGGCGAAGTCGATCCGGTGGGCGGCAAGCGGCCGGTGAAGGTCGATGTGCGCATCATCAGCGCCACGAATAAGGACCTCGCCAAGCTCGTCGCCGACGGCAAGTTTCGCGAGGATTTGTATTACCGCCTCAACGTCTTTCCCATCGAAGCGCCGCCGCTGCGCGAGCGCCGCGAAGATATTCCCGCGCTCGTCTCGCGCTTCATCGCGCGCTTCAATGCCGAAGAAGGCCGCAACGTGCGCGGCGCTTCCGAAGCCACCATGCGCATGCTGATCGACTTCGATTGGCCGGGCAATGTGCGCCAGCTGGAGAACAGCGTCTTCCGCGCCGTGATCCTGTGCGAAGGCGATTATCTGCAACCGGAAGACTTCCCGCAGATCTCTGGGCTGAAGCCTCTGGTGGCGGCGAACGATTCAACGCCGGAAGAGACCCCGGTCGCCGCAAACGATCATCACATCGTCGCCGCGCAAGCCTCGTTCAGCGCGGCGGTGCACGCGGCGGTCGAAGCCGCGCCTGTGCCGGTCGCGGTGTTTGACGGCGAAGGGCATCTGCGTCAGCTGGAGCAGATCGAGCGCGATCTGATCGAACTCGCGATCGATCATTATTCGGGTCATATGTCGGAAGTGGCGCGCCGCTTGGGCATTGGCCGCTCGACGCTCTATCGCAAGCTGCGCGAATATGGACTGGAAGAACGCGCGGCGGCGGAGGGCTAACGCTACTCTTCCTCGGAACGATTAGGCCGCTGGCGTTGCTTCCAACCCAGCGGCTTTTTCGTTGTGAGCCCCTTGCGCTTCTTGCCGCGGGCTTTGGCGGCGATTTCCTTGAGCTTGACGGTCTGCAGCATGGAGAGCGCATCGTCTTTGCGGCCCTTGCTCAGATCGGCGAAGGCGCTGCCGTATTTCTCCAGGCGCTGGTCGACTTCGGTCAGAAACTCGGTTTCCCACTGCGAGTAATCGACGGCCGCCTCGCCGGGCTTCACTTCACCGGTTTCTGGATCGATCGTCTCCGGCGCAGCGCTCTTGGCGGCGAGCTTGCGCACGATGCGCAGCGCCTTGCGCGTCTGCTTTGGATCGACGTCGCGGGGCATGACTACTCCCGCATCGACCTTACATCGTCATTCCGGACGCGCGAAGCGCGATCCGGAATGCAGGGGCACAGGGCTCGCCGGCGGCCCCTGGATTCCGGGTTCTCAGCTACGCTGAGCCCCGGAATGACGAGCGCTCAAATCTCGCCGAGCGCGTGCATATAGAGATCGCGCACCTGCTCCTGTTCTTCGCGCTCCTGGCGGTCGAGTTTGCGGATGCGGATGACTTGGCGCAGCACCTTGGTGTCGAAGCCCATCGCCTTGGCTTCGGCGTAGGTCTCTTTGACGTCGTCGGCGATGGATTTCTTCTCTTCTTCAAGCTTTTCGATGCGCGCGACGAGCTGGCGCAGCTTCTCTTGTGCGGTCTGCGTCAGCGACTGCGCGGCGACCGTCTCCGTCCCACCAAAATCCGGCATTTGCCCATCACCTTCGTTCGAGAATCGAATCGTTGATGAAGGCTAACCACCTGCCGATTGGCTCGCCATCTCGTTGACACGCCGAATCGCTGCGATGACCAGATCTGTCCTCAGGCGGTGCGGCATATGCCCGGTGTCGGGGGCGATCACGAGTTCCGCGGCGGGGAGATCGGCGGCGAGCGCGCGGGCATGGCGCTTCGGGGAGACGATGCGGTCTTTTTCGGCGGTGACGATAACGGTGGGTGTGAATATCTCGCCATAGCGCGGCTGCTGCGCGCCGAATTCGGCGTTTGAGGCGCAGACATCGAGCGCGCTGGCGCGGAAGGCGCGCGGGCGGAAAATGAGCGGCACGCCGGCCTCGTTGACGTAATCGTGCGGCGCGGATGCTGGCCAGAAATTGTTGGCGATGCTGGCAGGGCTCATCGGCGGGCCGAGCGCGGGAATGAGCAGGCCGCAGAAGATGTCGCCCAGCACCGGCGTCGCCGACAGCCGCGCCCACCAGGCCGGCTTCCACGGATAGGGGTGCGAAGCCGGCGCGATGAGCACGAGGCCGCGCACAAGGTGCGGATGTTCGAGCGCGACGCGCAGAGCGACGGCGCTGCCGAGCGAGTGCGCGATAATGGTGGCCGGGCCGTCGCCGCTCGCCTCCAGTACGCGCGCCGCGCACGCGGCCTGATAGGTCATGGCGTGGCCGTTGCGGCGTGGGCGATCCGAGTAGCCCATGCCGGGGCGATCATAAGCGATGACGCGGTGGAGCGGGGCGAACTCGTCGGCGAGCGGGGTCCAGAGTTCGCGCAGATTGGCGCTGGCGCCGTGGATCAAGAGCAAGCGTGGCGCGCCTTCGTGTCCGGCTTCGCGGACGTGCAGGCGCATGCCGTCAAAGTCGACGAAGCGTCCCTGCGGCGGAAAGCGCGCTTCGACGCGGTGGGTGTAGCTGCGCGCATGGATCGCGAGCACGAGGGCGATAAGAGCAAGCGCGGTGGCGAACGCCGCCAGCCACGCCATCATGCGTCGCGGCCGTCCACGCGCGGCTCAAGCCGGCGCACGCCTTGGTGCGCGATCTCGTAGTGCGGATGAATGGCGAGAGCGGCGCGGAAGGCTTCGAGCGCGGCGCGCTGTTGGCCGAGCTCTTCGTAGATGATGCCGAGCGCGGCGAGCGCCGCGAAGTGGCGAGGTTCGCGCTTCAGCGTTTCCTGAATCGCTGCGACGGCGCCGCGATAATCCTCTTCGCGGTAGGCGAGGTTGGCGCGGCGATTCCAGGTCTCGGCGTAATTGGGTGCAAGATCGCTGGCTTGGTCGAGGAAGCGGCCAGCGAGTTCGGCGTCGCCGGCCGTCTCGGCGGCGGCAGCGCGTTCCAGAAGGATGTTAACCGTGGGTGAGCCGCTGTCGGCCCAGCGTTGCCAGATCTGCTGTTCGACCGTGGCGGCAGCGCTTTCATCAGGCGCCTGCTCAAGCTGGACGAAGAGGGCGTCGAGTTCGGGGTCGGCGCGCACGGGCGTGCGATCGCCCACGCCGCAGGCGGCGAGCGTCAGCGCGGCAATGAACGCGGTGATCAGCGGGCGCATGGGGTCCTGACTCGGGTGGTGGTAACCCTACCCGAAGTTCAGCTTATTCGCGAGAGGCGAGGGCGCCGCGAGGCTCTAATTGGGGCCTATTTCAGCCCTGCTTCGCCTTATAACGCGGGTCGACCTTATTGATGATGTAGACCCGGCCCTTGCGGCGCACGACTCGGCAGGCCCGGTGGCGGGCTTTGAGCGACTTGAGCGACGATCTGACTTTCATGGCCGATATTTCCGGGTCGAAAAGGAAGCGGGGTGGATAAAGGCCGCCCCGTGCAAAGTCAACGTGGGCCAAAGGTCCTTGGGGACGTTGTTGGACCTTGCAACGCAGCTTAGGGCGTTGAGAGGCATGATGAAGGGGTACTGGATGGCGCGTGCTGTGGTTTTGGCGGCGGCTATGTCGCTGGCGATCGCCTGCGGGCCAACGACGGTCCGCGCCCAGGCGGCGCCCGAGCCGCCGCGGTTCCAATCCTCCGGTAATGCCGAGTTCGACGCCTGGCGTAGCGATTTTGCCCGCCGGGCGGTGGAGCGAGGCCGCGACCCGGCGGTGCTGGCCCGGCTGCTGAGCGGGATCGCCCCGGACGACCGCATCATCGAGCTCGACCGGCGCCAGCCCGAGTTCGTGGCTCCGGTTTGGGATTATGTGACCAACCGGGTGACGCCGCGCCGCATCCAGGACGGCATGCAGCTCAAGAATACGATCCGGCCGACGCTGGAAGCGGTGCAGCAGCGCTACGGCGTGCCGACCGGCATCATCCTCGGCATCTGGGGCCTTGAGAGTAATTACGGCGAGGCGGCCCTCAACTACGATGCTGCCGCGGCGCTCTCGACGCTGGCCTACGAAGGCCGGCGCCGGCAGCAGTTCGAGACGTATCTGATGGCGCTGACCGAGATGGTCGAACGCGGCCTAGCCGATCGCGGCCAGCTGAATTCGTCGTGGGCCGGCGCGCTCGGGCAACCGCAATTCATGCCGGACGTCTATCTGACCACGGCCGTCGATTGGGACGGCGATGGGCATCGCGACATCTGGACTAATCGCGGCGATGTCGCGGCCTCGATCGGCAATTACCTCGCCGACCGCGGCTGGCGGCGCGGCGAGCCGGTGTTCGAAGAAGTGCGTCTGCCGGATGGCTTTGACTATGCGCTAGCCGATGGCACGGCGCGCAGCGTCGCCGATTGGGCCGAGCGCGGCGTACGCAGTGTCGGTGGTGGGACGTTGCCGGCCGAGCATTGGCAGTTGCAAGCGCAACTTTGGCTGCCGGCGGGCGCGCAAGGGCCGGCGCTGCTGCTGCACCACAATTTCGCGGTGATCCGCCGGTACAACAATTCCGATCGCTACGCGCTCGTGGTTGCGCTTTTGGCGCGCACATTCGACGGCGGTTCGAGTGAATTGGTGCGCGCTTGGCCCCGCGCGGTGGGATCGCTCAACCGCGAACAAACCCTGGAATTGCAGACGCTGCTGAATGGCCTCGGCTTCGATGCAGGCGAGGCGGATGGTTTGTTCGGCTCGAAGACGCGTGCTGCCGTGCGCGCGTTCCAGGCCAGCGCGAGCTTGCCGGCCGATGGCTTTCCAACAGCCTCGCTGCTGACGCGCATCCGCGATCGCGCCGGCGTTTCGCAGCCCGAAGCGGCGCGGACTCCGCGCGGTTTGCAGCGCGCCGGCATCCGTGAACTGCAGCGCTTGCTCAATCGCCTCGGTTACAGCGCCGGCCCCGCTGACGGCGAAATCGGATCGCGCACGCGTGCGGCCATCCGCTCGTTTGAACGCGATCGTGGCTTGGAAGTGCGCGGGCGCGCGACGGATGTCGTGCTCGAAGCTGCGCGCGCGGCTGCGGGCTAGTCCGCCGCCGGATCGCTCGGCGGCGGCGCGCTGTCCAACACGGGATTGCGCAGGCGCCGGCTCATCAGCGTGAACACGAGCATGCCGACGAGTATCGCCAGAGTGATGTAGAGCGGCACGTACATGTTCAGCTGTTCATAAGCGACGCCGCCGATCAGCGGCGAGAACACGAATCCCGCGCCATTGGTGGCGACGACGAGCCCCGCTGCAGCGCCTTGTTCGTCCGCGCGCACAGCGACGGAGGCGCCGCCGGTAAAGCCGGGGCGCGCCAGCCCTGCGCCTAGTCCCTGCATCGCTTGTGAGACGAGCAGCATGCCAAGGCTCGGCGCTGCGATCTGCATCGCGACGCCGAGACCGAGCACGCCTGCGCCCCACGCCATCAGCGCGCGCGGCCCCATCTTGAGGCGCGGCAGGATCGCCATCTGCGTCGCCAGCAGCGCCAGCGCGTTGACCATGAAACCAGCGGCGGTGAGTTCGGCGCCGCGTTCGCCGGCGACATCAAGCAGGTCCATGGTGAAGAGGCCGAACACCTGCACGGTGACGCCTGCGACCATCGAAAGCGCAAAGCCGTAGATGAGATAGGCCGAGAGGCGCTTGTCGCCGATCAACGCCAGCGACTCGCGCCACTGTCCGCGAGGGCGCTCTACTTTTGGCGGCGTATTCTCAGGCAAGTAGCGCCAGATCGAAAACGCCGCGAGCGCCGCGAGCGCTGCGATCAGCCAGATCGGAAACACAAGGCCCAGCCATGCTGCGAGCGCCGCGCAGATCGCCGGGCCGAAGGCTTGGCCGAGCGCGAAGGCGGAGGTGAGGCCAGCGAGCTGCTCGGTGCGCTCGTAGATGCTAGTGCGGTCGGCGATATAGGCTTGCGCGGCGGGCGACGAAGCTGAACCGACAGCGCCGAAAATGGCGCGCGCGAGTATGAGGCCGAGAAAAAGTGAGAAGCCGGTGATGAGGGCGCTTTGACCCAGCATCACCATGACGCCGAACGCGGCCATCGAGACGGCATAGCCAGCAAGGCCCATCGCCGCGATGGGCTTCCTGCCGAACCGGTCGGACTGGCGGCCCCAATACGGACTGCAAAACACCCAGAGCACCGCCGACAGCGAGAAGATCCAGCCCACGCTGGAATCTGACAGGCCCAACTCGCGAACCAGCGGCGGCGCCACCGCCAGCAGCATGGAATTGCCCGCTCCGATAATGAGCAGGCACATGAAGAGGAGGTTGAATTGCCGGTTGCGCCCGATCGGCGCGCGCTGATCGGTCGGCGCGTGGCTGGGTAGGGGAGGCTGTGCATCCGGCATAGGGCGCGCCTTGCTACGCCGAGAGGGCGTGAGGCGCCAGTAGCGCCTCGCGTGCTATTGTGAATGCGGGCGCGCGGGAATTTTGAGGCCGCGCTGCACGGCGGGACGCGCAAGGCCGCGCTCCAGCCAGGCGGGGACGTGTTGCAAGGTGTCGAAGTCGACAAGCTCGTGCGCGCCGTAATAGCCGATCAGATTGCGCACCGGGCCGATCATGGCGATATCGGCGATGGTGTACTCCTCGCCCATGATCCACGTGCGATCCACGAGACGCTGATCGAGCACCTTGAGCAATTGCACGCTCTGCTTGCGGAAGTGTTCAAGCGGACGCTTGTCCTCGATGGCGGCGCCTTCGAATTTCTTGAAATAGCCGAGCTTGCCGAAAATCGGTCCGACGCCGCCGACCTGGAAGAAAAGCCACTGGATGGTTTCGTAGCGACGCGCGGCGTCGCGTGGCAGCAGGCGCCCGGTCTTCTCCGCCAAGTAAAGCAGGATCGCGCCGGATTCGAAGAGCGCAAGCGGTCCCCCGCCTGGGCCGTTGGGATCAAGGATGGCGGGGATCTTGCCGTAGGGGTTAAGCGAGAGAAACTCCGGCGACCTCTGGTCGCGCGCGCCGAAATCCACGTAGTGCGCCTCGTAGGGCAGCTCCAGCTCTTCCAAGGCGATGGAGACCTTCACGCCGTTCGGCGTCGTCAGCGAATAAAGCTGCAGGCGATCGGGATGCTTTGCGGACCAACGTTGTGTGATTGGAAAGCGCGTCAGGTCGGTCATGCAGCCCATCTAGGCGCCGAGGACGCCGTGCGCCACGTGCGCGGCTAGGGCGTCTTAACGCAGCTTAGCATTTTCCCCTCATCAACCGAAACGGCGCGTTAAGCGCGCGCGTGCATAACGCGCTGTCGGCAGAAAGCCTTCGGTAAACGCGCGTTATCCATGTTTCCTATCATCGGCCTTGTTGTGGTGTTCGGGATGGTGTTCGGCGGCTTCATGCTCGCCGGCGGCCATTTCGAAGTGCTGCTCGAAGCCGCGCCGATGGAGTTCATGATGATCGGCGGCGCAGCCCTGGGCGCGCTCATCATCTCGAATGACATGCACGGGCTGAAACAGGTGGCCGGCGGCTTTGGCAAGGTCATGAGCGGGCCGAAGTGGAATAAGAAGGATTACCAGGATCTGCTGGCGCTGCTCTTCCAGCTGACCAAGCTGATGAAGACCAAGGGCGTGGTGGCGCTGGAAGCGCACATCGAAAAGCCCAACGAGAGCGCGATCTTCCAGAAGTACCCCAAGCTCTGCAAAGACCACTTCGTGGTCGATTTCATCTGCGACACGCTGCGCATGATGACGATGAACCTCGACGATCCGCACCAGGTCGAGGACGCGATGGAAAAGCAGATCGAAAAACACCATCACGAAAGCCTGCATCCGGCGCATGCGCTGCAAGGCATGGCGGATGGCCTGCCGGCGCTCGGCATCGTCGCGGCGGTGCTCGGCATCGTGAAGACGATGGGCGCGATCAACGAACCGCCGGAAATTCTCGGCCTCATGATCGGCAAGGCGCTGGTCGGAACTTTTCTCGGCGTGTTCCTGGCTTACGGCATCGTTGGCCCGATTGCGTCGCGGCTCAACGGCGTCATCGAACACGACGCGCAATTCTACAAAATCATCCGCGATGTGCTCGTGGCGCACTTGCACGGCAACGCGGCCCAAGTTTCAGTGGAGATCGGGCGCGGCTCGGTGCCGACTCCGCTGCAGCCGAGCTTTACTCAGCTCGAAGAAGCCTTGGCAGCCGCCGTCGAGGCTTGATGCGATGCCCCGAACCTATGCGGTTTTGCATGGGCCAGCGGGGCCGTAACGCTTGCCATTATGTTTAATCCTTGGCATGGAGTCGCCTCCCGCGTTGGGGGTAGACCCCGACGCTGAGACGAGGGGTAGAACCTATGACGAAGTTCAAGTTGGGCATGGCGGCTGCTGCCGCTGCCGTTCTCGCCTTCGGCGTCGCGGCCTGCGGCCAAACGACGACCGTGGAAGAGCCGGCTGCGACCGAAACCGAAACCGTGGCTCCGGAAGCTCCGGCTGAAGCCCCGGCTGATCCGGCTGCTGCCCCGACCGACGGCACGACCACGCCGCCGGCCGATGGCGCCACGCCTGCTCCGACCACGCCGTAATCACTTACGGACGTAGTTTAGCGACGAGCCGCCCGAAAGGGCGGCTCGTTTGCGTTTAAGCGCCCTGCACATGCCGCGTCTGCCGCCATCGCCCGAACTGAGCTGGAGCGCCGAGGGCGTCCCGGTCGCGAGCGCGTTTGACGACGGTTATTTCTCAAAAGCTGGAGGGCTCGCGGAGAGCGAAGCGGTGTTCCTCGCAGGAACAGACTTGCCGGAGCGTTGGCGAAATCGGGATCGTTTCGCTGTATGCGAGCTGGGTTTCGGCACGGGTTTAAACGTCCTGGCGGCCTGGAAGGGCTGGAAAACGAGCAGAAATCCTCATGCAATTTTGCATATCACCAGCATCGAGGCATTCCCGCTCGCGGTAGCTGATGCGGCGCGCGCGCTGGCGCACTTTCCTGAGGTGGCCGAACTTTCCGAGGCCTTGCTCGCGTGCTGGCCTGTGCGGGCCTATGCGCCGCAACGGCTCTGGTTTCCGGACGATGGCTTTGCACTGACGCTGTTCACGGGCGAAGCCGAAACGATCCTGCGCGGCATGGAAGCCCAGTTCGACGCCTGGTTCCTCGACGGCTTCGCGCCGGCGCGTAATCCCGGCATGTGGACGGACGGGGTGTTCGCTGAGATCGCGCGACTCTCCGCCCCGGGAGCGCGGGCGGCCACCTTCACTGTCGCCGGCGCGGTCCGGCGGGGGCTGGAATCAGCCGGCTTCGCGGTGGAGAAAAAACCGGGCTTCGGGGCCAAGCGCGAGCGCTTGGAGGCGGTCCTGGAGCGCGGGTCCTCAGGCCCGCGTCCAATTTACCCCTACGCCGCCGTGAACCCCCAGCGCGTCGCCGTTATAGGCGCTGGCATCGCTGGGGCGGCCTGCGCAGCGGCGCTGGCGCGGCGCAGCGTGGAGACGGTGGTGCTGGAGGCGGCGCGAACGCTTGGCGCTGGCGCAAGCGGCAATCCAGCGGCGCTGGTCATGCCGCGCTTCGACCGCGGCGGCGGGGCCGGGCGCGAGTTCCTGCTGGCGGCCTATCTCGACGCCGTGGCCACGTACGAGACGCTCGGCGTCTTCGAGTCGCGCGGTGTTGAGCAGCGCGTGGATGAGCACGACGCAGCCCTTGCAGACCTGCTCGCCGACCCGCCACTCCTCGCGGACTGGTTGTCAGCCATGGCCGATGGTGCGCTGCACCCGCGCGCTGGCGTCGTGCGGCCGAGCGCCGTGGTGGAGGCGATGCTTCGGGATGCGCAATTGCAGTTCGAAGCAGAAGTGCGGACGCTGGAGCGGGCCGACGATGGACGATGGATCCTGCGCGCGTCCGACGGGCGGGCGACGCTGAAGGCCGATGCCGTCGTGCTCGCCTGCGGCGCGGCGTTGACGCGCTTCGAGCCGGCGTCATTCCTGCCGATAGGGCTCTCGCACGGACAAGTGGAGTGGGGCTCCGGCGCGCCGCCACCGCGCGCGATCACGCGCGGCTCCTACGTTGCGCCGTTCGAAAGCGGCGTGCTGTTTGGCGCGACGTTCGACAAGGTGAACGACGCCGGCGAGACGCCGGCGGTCCAAGCAAGCCGTGCGCGCAATCTCGCGGCGTTAAGGCGAATAGCGCCGGAGGTTGCGGCGAGCGTCGATGAGACAACGCTACAATCGCGTGCGGCGCTGCGTGCGACGACGCCGGATCGATTGCCAATCGCTGGCCTCTTGCCCAATGCGCCTGCATGGCGCGCGCAATACGCATCGCTCGCACACGGCGCGCCGCTCGTGAGTGATGCGCCGCCGCCGGCGCATCACGGCGTTTACGTTATCGGCGGCTTGGGCGCGCGTGGATTTACCTTCGCGCCGCTGCTCGGCGAACGCATTGCCGCGGAAATGTGCGGTGAACCGCCGCCGCTTTCGCGCGCGGCGCTCGACGCCATCCACCCGGCCCGCTTCCTGCATAGGGCGCTCAAACGGCGTTAAATTCGCGTTTGGGTTAAGTTCTGATGCCTTTTGATGGAATTGCTCGCGCTTCGAGCGTGAACTTTCTCGACCTTCACTTCTCCACCATGGATCTGGATAGCGCGGTCGATGCGGTCGCTGCGCGCGCCAGCATTCCAGGGGCGCGCTTTGCCTATGTGGCGACGCCGAATGTTGACCATGTCGTCGGCCTTGCCGGTGAACCGGGGCGAAAGGCGCTTTATGAGAACGCGTGGCTCTTGCTGAATGACAGCCGCGTGCTCTCGGGTCTCGCCGCGCATGCTGGGCTGGACCTGCCGACCGCCACGGGCTCAGACCTGACAGCGCGCCTTTTCGATGACGTGATCGATCGCCACGAGCCGATCACCATCATCGGCGGCGATGAAGAGACCGTCGCCGAGCTGAAGCGGCGCTATTATCTGACCGACGTGCGCTGGCATCGCGCGCCGAAAAATTTGAAGCAGAAGCCCGGCGCCATCGTGCGCGCAGCAGCGTTCGCCGCGGCGCAACCCTCGCGTTTTACTTTCATCTGTGTGGGCGCGCCCCAGCAGGAAATGATCGCCTATGCGCTCGCACAACGCGCCGACGCGCGCGGAGTTGGCATCTGCTGTGGCGCGGCGCTGGAGTTTCTCGCTGGCCGCAAGCAGCGCGCGCCGCGCTGGATGCAGAGCGCGGGGCTGGAATGGCTGCATCGGCTCATGAGTGAGCCGGGGCGGTTGTGGAAGCGTTATTTGGTCGATGGGCCGAGAGTGTTCTCGCTGTTCGCTGCGTGGCGCGCCTCGATGGCGGCGTGAATTTCCGCTTGCCGCGCTTCGTTGAGCGGATAGCGGTGTAGCGAGATCGCTGCCGCGAGATAGAGCGCGATCGGCACCCCGATGAACAGGAAGGTCAGCGTCCCGAGCGCAAGCTCAGTGTTGTCGCCGCGCAGTTCCGGCACGAAGCCGACCGCGCCGAGAATGGCGTAGGTGATGGGGCCTGCGGCGACGCCAAGCTTCGAGGTCGTCAGCAGTACGCCGAAATAAAGCCCCGAGCGGCGCGCGCCGGTGGCGAGTTCGTCCGCATCGACGACATCGGCCATCAATGCCCGCGTCAACAGAATGCCGCCGCCTTGCGCAAGACCGGCGACGGCCATAAGCGGCGCCACCACCGCGAAATTGCCCGCGGGCAGAAATAGGAGGCCCGCGGTGGTGAGGCTGCCGAACAGCAGCGCAGCCTGCAGGCTGATGTGCTTGGCGTAGCGGCGCGCGAGCCACCACCAGATCGGCACGCCAATAAGGCCCGCAACGAAATAGATCGCCAGCAGCGTTTGCGCTTCGCCTTCAAAGCGCAGCACGAACTGGAAGTAGAAGAGGAAGAGCCCGCCCGAAACGCCTTGCGCCACCCCCAGCAGCAAGTCCGGCATCAGCACGCGCAAGGCCAGCTTGTTGGCAAAGAGCGTCGCTAGGGTTTCGCGCAAGCTGAGATGCGGCTGCGGCGGACGATAAGGCTCGCGCACGAACCGCACCGCAATGAACGTGCAGAGCGGCAGTAGCACGAGCAGCGACCACCCCATCGCATGCACCGCGTCGGCGTTCGAGCCGCCGAGCCCCTGCGCGACGATCGCGGCTGTGACCAGCATCAGGATTTGGCCGATCATGCTTGCGATCTGCACGGCGCCCAGAACGTGGGTGCGGCCGTGATAGGTCGGCTGCAATTCGCCGGCCCAACCGAGATGCGCGATCATCATGCTGGCGTAGGCCAGATACATCGCAAACACCGCAAACCCCGCCGCCCATGGCGACACGCCAGGTGGCAGCGCGAGGAAGACGAGCCACAACAGTGCCATCAGGAATGGTGCGCTGGCGGCAACCCAAAAGCGGCGCCGGCCAAACTTGGATTCCGTTCTGTCCTGAACGCCGCCGATCCAAGGATCGATCAGCAGATCGAACACGCGCGCGCCGAGGAAGATGGCCGAGACCGCCCAGAGCGGCAGACCCAGATGTTCGGCGAAGTGCGGCGGCAGAAAGATGATGACCGGCAGCGAAAGCGCCAGCAACGGGCCGGCAGGAGCAGCAAACGCCGCGATTTCCCAGATCGGCAGCTTGCGTTCGCTGGTCCTTTGTTCGGCCACGCGCATCCTCCCCGCGCCGTTGGGAAGGCGCGCTTTGCGCTAGTGTCTATGAGCGCGCGGGCGCGATCAAGAACGCAGCGCCTTGGTGAGCTGCGGCATCAAGGATGTGTTTGACGCAACGATAGCGCCGGTTTTCATGAAATCGCCGCCATCGATCTCGGCGACCGTGCCGCCCGCTTCGCGGACGATGACGGCGCCGGCGGCGATGTCCCACACATTGAGGCCGCGTTCCCAATAGCCGTCGAAGCGGCCGGCGGCGACGTAAGCGAGATCGAGCGCGGCCGCGCCCCAGCGGCGCACGCCGGCGCTGACCGCGATCACATTGCCGATTTCCTTGAGCGCCTTCTCGTGCCCTGGCTTGCCGTGAAAAGGCGTGCCGGTGGCGAAGAGCGCATCGCGCATGTCCGCGCGCGCGGCGACGCGCAGGCGCCGGTCGTTTAGATAGGCGCCGGCGCCTTTCTCGGCCCAGAACAGCTCGTCGCGCACGACATTGTAGATAACGCCGGCGACGAGAACGCCTTCGCGCTCCACGCCGATCGAAATGGCGAAGTGTGGAATGCCGTGCAGAAAGTTGGTGGTGCCGTCGAGCGGGTCGATCAGCCAGCGGTTGGTCTTGTCGGTGCCTTCCACGACGCCGCGCTCTTCCATGACGAAGCCGTAGCCGGGTCGCGCCTTGGAAAGCTCCTCGAACAGCGTTTTCTCGGCCTTTAGGTCCGCGGCGGAAACGAAGTCGCTCGGGCCTTTGCGGCTGACCTGCAAATTCTCCACTTCGCCGAAATCGCGCGAGAGCGCGCGGCCCGCTTTGCGCGCGGCGGCGATCATTACGTTGAGCAGGGCGGAGGTCTGAGGCATGGGAGGCGTGGGTGCTAGCAGGGGCGCCGCGCCCCGACAAGCGGAACCGCCTGAACGGCGGTGACGTTGGCGAGCATGACGCAGTCGAGGCCTCAGACTCTCGCTCGCACGTTGGCGCTTCACTGCGCTGTGTGCGCGGGATTTGGCGCTGGCTTTGCCGGCGCATTGCTGGCGCTGGACGTGGGCGGGTTTGGCGCTCTGGTGGCCAGTGCAGGTGAGCCGCTGGTCGTGGTGGCGGTGCTGCTCGCAGGCATGCTCAGTCTGCAGCCGCTGGCGTTCGTGAGCAGCGCCAGTCCCGCAGCGTTAAAGCATTAGTTTCACCGAAGCATTGCGTGTGCGGCCCACATGGCCGTGGCGAATGAAGCTTGCAGCAGATAGCCGCCGGTCGGCGCTTCCCAGTCCAGCATTTCGCCGGCGACGTAGAGTCCGGGTTTGGCCTTGAGCTGCAGCGCGTCATCGACCGCGCTCCAGCTGACGCCGCCGGCGCTTGAGATGGCGCGATCCAGCCCGCGCGCGGCGGTGAGGGTCATGGGCGCAGCTTTGATCAGCGCAGCCAGTTGCGTCAGTTCTTTCGGCAACGCGCCACTGCTCGCCTCGCGCAGCAAGCCGATCGCAACAGGCGAGAGGCCCGCGCGCTTGCGCAGCATGGAGGATAGACTGTCCCCAGCGCGTGTCTGCGAAAGACGCGACGCGAGCGCGGCTGCGTCGAGCGAGGGCTTCAGATCGATGTGTAGCGTCGCAGAGCCAGCTGTTTCGAGTGCATCACGTAGCGCGGCCGAGAGTGCATAGATCGCGCCGCCCTCGATGCCGTAGCCGGTGATCACCGCTTCGCCGTGCGCGGTGTGGTCGCCGAAGCGGAGCGCGATCTGCTTCAGCGGCGCGCCGGCCAAGCGTTCGCGGAAGACATCGCTCCAAGCGATCTCAAAGCCCATGTTCGCAGGCCGGAGCGGCGCGATGTCAACGCCATGCTGAGCGAGCACTTGCGTCCACGCACCATCCGAGCCGAGCTTCGGCCAGCTGGCGCCCCCGAGCGCGAGCAAGGTAGCGCGCGGTTTTATCGTTTCTGATGTCCCGTCATCGCGCATGAAGGCGAGGACGCCATCGTCCGTCCAGCCAGTCCAGCGCACGCGCGTGCGGATCTCGACACCTTGTGCGCTGAGCCGCGCCAGCCAAGCGCGCAGCAGCGGCGAGGCCTTCATGGCTTTGGGAAATACGCGCCCGCTCGAGCCGACAAACGTTTCCTGACCAAGCCCGTTCGCCCAGGCGATCAAATCCGCCGGTGTAAACGCTTCGAGCATGGGCCGGAGCTGAGCCGCGGCTGCGCCATAGCGCGTGACGAAGCGCTCGAACGCTTCCGAATGAGTCAGATTGAGTCCGCCGCGGCCCGCCATCAGAAGCTTGCGCGCCACGTTTGGCATGCGTTCGTACACGATCACCGGCGCGCCTGCGGCGCTCAGCGTTTCAGCGGCAATCAATCCTGCGGGCCCGCCGCCGATAACGGCGAACGGCGCCTCACTCATGCGCGTGGCTGACGGCTTCGATCTTGTTGCCGTCCGGGTCGCGGACAAAGGCGCCGTAATAATTGGGATGATATTCGGTGCGCATGCCAGGGCGCCCGTCTTCGATGCCGCCCTGTTCGAGCGCGGCAAGGAAGAAGGCGTCGACGGCGGCGCGGGTTTCGGCGCGGAAGGCGATGTGGACGCCATTGCCCATGCTGGCGGGCTGGCCATTGACCGGCAGCTGAATCCAGAAGCTCGGAAACTTCTCGCCGTAGC
This sequence comes from Pseudomonadota bacterium, assembly GCA_023410295.1. GTDB lineage: Bacteria > Pseudomonadota > Alphaproteobacteria > Caulobacterales > Aquidulcibacteraceae > Vitreimonas. The sequence goes on from JAEYPY010000231.1 coordinate 27,251, forward strand.
CGACGCCTAGCAATTGGCCATTAATCTCGACCGGCATCACCGCACTCATGCCAAGCGGGGTGAGCGCGGCGTCGTAAAAGGCCTTCGCGCGCTGGATATTGGTGACGCCGACAGAGACGTGATCGATGGCCATGCCGTTCTCCCTCAGCGCCAGCGCGCGAACCAGTCGAGCGTGCGCGTCAACGCAAGCTCGCGCGCGGGCGCGTCGTAATCATGACTGCCGGCGCGGCAGAAGCCGTGGCCGGCATCGTAAAGATAAAGCGGCGCATCGGGCGCCGCGCCGCGCACGCGCTCGATGTTCTCCGGTGGGATCGAGGCGTCGCGCGCCCCATAGTGCAACATGACCGGGACTTTCGGCCTGCTGTCCAGATGGTCGGCGATGAGCCGGCCATAGAAGCAGGAGGCGGCCTTGAGGCCGGTGCAGTGCGCCGCCGCCATCCACGCAGCGGTACCCCCATAGCAGAAGCCGGTCACGTAAACCGGTTGCGGCAGCGCATCGATGGCGGCCTGGATGTCGTCGATCACTTGCGGCCAGGGCGACGCGGCGACGGCGGCGATGCCCTTCTTCACCCCGTCAGGGTCCATCCCGGCCTGGAAATTCGGCTCGATGCGGTCGAACAAGCTCGGTGCGATCACGTCGTATCCCGCATGTGCGAAGACCGACGCGATGTCGGCGATATGATCGGTGAGACCGAAGATCTCCTGCAGCACGACGACACCGCCAACCGGGTTGGACGCGCGCAGATGCAGCGCCGACAGCGCGAACTTATCGGCGCCGCTGACGATCGTGCTGCGCTCCATCGACGAAATCCTTCAGCTGGTCGTAGTGACTTGAATGTTACTGGCGGCGGCGCAGCGCCAAGGTCAAGCTAATTGCCATGAGACGGGCATGGGCATTAGCGGCGTCTTGCGTATT
>JAEYPY010000068.1 GCA_023410295.1 Pseudomonadota bacterium
ATCATGCCGAGAGAAACCCGCCGCCGCATCATCCGCGCGCTGATGACGCTGAAGAACAAGAAGCTAGAAAACCCCTGGAAGAAACACGACAATATTCCGTTGTGAGGCTGAGTGAGCAGCGACGACGATCCTGTCAACAAGCGTGCGGAGGAAATCCGGACTGAGCGAGCGTCAGCAATACAGGACGAAAGTGCTCGGGATGGTGATCTGCGGACCGAACGAGTTCGTGTCGTTCAGCATTTCTTAGACGCCCTCACGGAAAAAACGTCGCACTCCGTAGAATGCGTCGAAGCAGACGATCGAGCACACGGCGCTTTGGCACGAATTAGCTTCCTGAAGGATGGAAAAGCGTGGACCCAAAACATGTTCGAGTTCGGCATTGACCGGATAGAGGGTGATCCAGGACAGCGACGCTATCTCTATTACATCGAACCCAGTGAGGGCGCATTTCTCATTCCCAATCCGGCGACAGTGTGGCGCGCGGTCTGTCCAATAGTCCACTTCAGGATGTGACTAGCTACGCTGTGACCATCGCCATTGAGATGATGGCTCGCGTCGTGGCGTCTGGCGGCATACTTGGCAAGTCCCGCGGACTGGAGGCGGCGCTGGAGAGACAGGAAGCGAGCGAGCGGGATCGTCAAAAGAGAATTAGGCGCGAGGCCGGCCAACGATTCTGGAAAGGGTGTGGGACTGTAGTTTTGTGGTTCTTCGGCGTTCTCGTTGCGATTGGATTGCTCGGTAATGTGTTACGCGCGTGCTCGGGCGGTTGAACCCCGCCATGCCGATCACCCCCGCATCCTTCCCCACCGATGTCCCCGCCATCACGCAACTCTTCCGCGCCTACGCCGCCTCGCTTCCAATCGATCTCGGCTACCAAGGCTTTGACGGCGAACTCGCCGCGCTGCCCGGCAAGTACGCGCCGCCGCACGGCGCACTCCTCCTCGCGCGCGACGACAACGGCGCCGCGCTCGGCTGCGTCGCCATGCGTCCGCTCGACGAGCCAGGCGTCTGCGAGATGAAGCGTCTCTACGTGGCGCCGGTGGGCAGGGGCCGCGGGCTCGGCCGCGCGTTGGCGCAAGCGATCATCGAAACGGCGCGCGCCGCCGGCTATCGCGAAATGCGCCTCGACACGCTCGCCAGCATGACGGAAGCGCAAGCCCTCTACCGCGCCCTCGGCTTCACCGAAATCGGCGCCTATTACGCGACGCCGATCGAAAACACGGTGTTCATGAGCCTCAAGCTCTAACAACCCGGATCGCTAGGATCGCCCAGGCGGCCGCGCGCCCGCTCACAAACGCTTGAACAGCGCGGAAAATCGCGCCGCCGCAATTCAGCTATGCGTCCACGCGCTAGCGCCACCGCATCTCGGCATCGGAGAAGCCGCCCATGCGTATCATCCCCATTGCACTCCTCGCCGTCGTGTTCGCCGTCGCCACGCCGGCGCACGGCAACGAAGAACTCGCAGCTGCCGCCGCCGCGCTCGAAGCGGCGCAAGCGCGCGGTCAGGCCGAAGCGAGCCGTCCCGGCGATGAAGCGCTCACGTGCGAGCAGATCGAAGCTGAGAGCATCGCGGTGATGAACACGCCGGAGATGCGCGCGGCGATGACGGCCTCGATGGTGAACTCTGCGCAAAGCATGGCGCAGGCCGAAGACATGCAAAATTCGATAATGGGCAACACTGCCGCCAACCTCGCGCTCGGCGTTGCCGGTCAGTTTGTGCCCGCCCTCGGCATGGTGCAGGGCATGATGATGCGTAACCAGATGTCCGCCCAAGCCGAAGAAAGCCAGGAGCAGATGATCGCCTCGCTGCGGAATATGGAAATCATGATGCCGGCGTTGATGCGCAGCCAGCGTTTGGGCGAACTCGCGCAAGCCCAGAATTGCGCCTATCTGACCCGCGGCCTTCAGCCCGCGTCTTAGAAACGACAAGCGGGGCGACAAATGCGACGGGGCGCGGTCGCGGGGATCGTCCCGAAGGGCTAAATTTCGACCACCATGCGCGCCCTCCTTCTCCCCCTGCTGCTGGCCGCGCTCGCCGCCTGCAGCGAAGACGGCGGCGCCGCGGACGCGCATCCGCCAGGCCCGGCGACGCTAACCGGCGAGTACGTCGCCGCCTCCGGTCCGGCGCGCGAAGCGACGGGCGCCGTCTCGATCGAGCGCGGCGGCATCCTCTTTGAAAGGGGCGTTACGCTTTACACGCGCACGCTTAATCCGCGCAGCGGCCTCGAACGCATCGCCCGCGACGGCGAGAGTTACGCCAATGTCGCCGTCGCGCCCGCCGATCTCACTATCGAACTCCGGCGCGTCACCGAGCAGAACCTCAGCGGCGGCGCACGCGGTCTCTGTGGCGCGGCAGCGCCGTCTTATGTGGCGCTTGCTTACGCTGAACGTGCGCGCACGGTCACGGTGCTGGTATTCGCCGGCGAAGAGCCGCCAGGCCCAAACGCGACGCAAAGCCGGCTCTGCGCCACGTTGGTCTACGCCGCACCCGACGGCGCACGCACCAGCCAGGGCGTCGTGCTCTGACTACTCGGCCTTGCCGTACGGCTTGATCGGCTCGCCCAACTCGTAGAATTCGGCGCCCTTGTCGGTCTGCATGATGAGGTAGCGCTTATCGTGCTCCGGATAGGAGACGACATCGATCGGCCGGTCCTCGCCGCCCATGAGGTAGACGCACTCCTCGTCGAACGTATTGCGCAAGAGATGCGGCACCGCCGGTGTCGCAAAGCCCATGAAGTCGCCCGGGCCGACCTCGGTGCTCCTGCCGTCGATCTCCGCCACCGCACGGCCGGAGATGATGTAGATCCATTCCTCCTCGAGCATGTGCGCATGGTAGGCGAAGCTGTCTTTGCCCGGCGGCAGCTTCACCAGGCTCACATGCGCGCGGCTCATGCCGGCAAGGCGCGAGAGCCCGGCGGCGCGGAAGAGCGAGTTCGAATTGAGCTTCTGCGTGAAGGGGCGCATCGCCGGCGCGATCTCACCGGCGCGCCAAAGCGGTTTTTTGGAATCGGCCATGGGAAATCTATCCCACAGCTTTGGACCGGAGCGATAATCAGAACTGGACCGGTTCGTAGGGGCGCCACTCCCCGCCCAGCAGCAGTTCCAGCGGCCGGAAGTGGGCTTTGTAATCCATCTTCTCCGATCCTGGGATCCAGTAGCCGAGATAGACGTACCCATAGCCCGCCGCGCGCGCCTGCTGGATGTGGTCGAGGATGGTGTAGACGCCGAGCCCGCGCTTGGTCTCGGCAGGATCGAAGAAGGAGTAGACGAGGCTGAGACCGTCGCCGAGCACATCGACCAGCGCCGCGGCGGCGAGTTCGCCGGTCTTCTCGCCGCCGGTGTGGCGATATTCAACGATGTGCGTGCGGACGGCGGTTTCCTCCACCATCGCCGCGTAATCGCCATAGCTCATGTCGGCCATGCCGCCTTCGGAATGGCGCGAATTGAGATAGCGCTTCAGGAGCCGGAATTGCTCAGGACTGGCCTCCGCCGGGCGAAGCGCGCGCGCGAGATCGGCGTTCTTGGCCATAACCTTGCGCCAGCGGCGCGAAAACTCGAAATGCTCGACCGGCACCCGCGCCGACACGCACGCCTCGCACGCGTCACACGATGGGCGGTAAGCGATGTTCTGCGAACGGCGGAAGCCGTTGTTGGTCAGCACATCGTGCAGGCTCTCGGCGTCGAGCCCTTCGAGCGCGGTGAACACCTTGCGCTCGCGCTTGCCGGGCAAATAGGGGCAGGGCGATGGCGCAGTCAGAAAGAAGCGCAGGTTCTTGGTGGGAAAATGCTTAGTCACGCGCGCCCATTGGCCGATGAACCTTTCACGCCGTCAAGCTTGTGCAGCCGCTTGGCGCCATTCCGTCCCAACGCGCTTAACAAAGGCTTTCGTTCCATCGCTTTGCCGCCGCCTTCTAAAAAAGTTGAAAGAGCGGCCATTTCGCTCTCCGAACTGGGGAAAACCTCTGCTATGGTGTCCGCCTCTGCCGTGCGGACTGGGGGAACGTTCGGCCACGGAACGCAGAGAGGAGGCGCTCATGGCGCAACCTGTGACGGCCATTCTGTCGAGCCAAGGCGAGCTTGCCGCCAAGGCCCGCTCATTCACGAACGACACCAACGAAGCCAACCTGCTGGTCGGCAAGGTGATGTCGCGCGCGTTCAGCCATTTCCGCGATGGCGGCGCCGACGACGTCGTCCTTCATTCGATGCGCCGCGATCTCGACCGCTTGATCGAGCAACTGCGCAGCGCCCGGCTCTAGGCCAGCGCATCGCCGCGCCCAAGCGGATCGGGTAAGGGTTCGTCCTCCGGCACGAAACTCAGCGACACCGAATTGATGCAATAGCGCAGCCCCGTCGGCCGTGGGCCGTCAGGGAAGACGTGACCCTGGTGGCTGTCGCAGCGCGCGCAGCGCGTCTCGATCCGCCGCATCCCGAAAGCATTGTCTTCCACGCCCACCACATGTTTGGGGTCAATGGGTTCATAAAAGCTCGGCCAGCCGGTGCCGCTTTCGAACTTGGTCTGATGGCGAAACAGCGGCAGCCCGCAAAGCCGGCAGATGTAGACGCCCGACTTTTTCTGATCGAGCAGACCGCCGCAAAACGGCGCTTCGGTGCCGTGATGCAGCAGCACGCGACGCTCTTCATCGTCGAGCGTCGCTTCCAGGCGCGTTCGTTCGTCAGCGGTAGGCGGCGTGAGATCGAAGCCGGATTGGGAACGGGTCATGGCAATGAACGTGGGGAGTCCCGGCTCATTCGTCCAGCAAGCCCTTGGTGTTACACCACCGTCTCGCGGTCGCCGTACATCTTGGCCAAGTGGCTCATCAGGCTCTGGGCCCCAGCGCGGATCTGGTCGTCGCTGAACCTGGTGCGGAGCTGCTTTGTCGCGTCAGCGAGGCCCTTGGGCTGCAACGCCAGCTTGCGCCGGTGCTTTTTGGCGATGTGCTCAACCAGCAGATCGGCTTTCTCCGCCGACGGCGCGAGCAGCGGCTTCAGCGTTTGCTCCAACTCCTTCAGCAGCGGATCACCCGCCTTCTTCGCCGCGCGTCTGCGTTTCGGCTTGATCGCCGCCAGCAGGGTCTTGTCATCCTGAGCGCGGATCGCGGCGAAGAGGCGCTTGAGTTCGGCCGGCTTACGCCCTCGCGCGAGAACCTTCAGCGCTTTCACCTGTTCGGGCGAAAAGCTCATGGCGCGGCCCTGCGCAGGATCGCCGCCGCCGCACGTGTCAGCGCTTCTTTGGCTGGGCGCCCGCCGACGCGCATCATCGCTGTGACGTTGATCGGATTGGCGGCAATGCGCTCGGTTGGGACCGAGCGCAACACGGCCGAGTACGGGATCTCTTGCGGCAAGAGCGCTGCGCCGAAAAACGGCGCGTTGCTGATTTCAGCGCGGGTGATGGCGTCGGCGTCGCCAGTCTCGCCGGATCGCGTACGGTCGTTCACGCCGTTCAGCAGGACCGAGAATTCCTCCGGCCGCAAGGGCCTTCCCCTGACTTCGCGCACGACGTGTTCGAGCATGTTCAATCCGGTGAGCGAATACTTCTCTGGCCGCACCGGCGCGATGATGTGGTCGGCGGTGGTGATGGCGAGGCGGGTCAGGAACGTCGCGCACGGATTGGCGTCGATAATCACGGCGTCCGATCGCGCGCGCAGCGCGGCAACCAGAGCGCGAAATCGCGTGAACGCCTCGGCCTTGTCGCGGTCCGAACGGGTGTCGAGCGTGAACTCGAACAAGCGCTCATCGCCGGCGATGAGCTCGAAATTCGGCTGCTTGCCGCGCGCACGATTGAGCGGCACGGCGATGGCGCCGAAATCCTCGCGCGGCGCGCTCGCGTCGCCGCGCGGATTGAGGATGTTGTAGATGGTGTGGTTGCGGTCACGGATGCGGTTCCGCTCGCCGGGCGAGAGGAAATACTGCGTCAGATTATGCTGCGGATCGAGATCGATGAAGCTGATGGCGCGCTTATCCGCGAGGTGCGCGGCGGCGAAGAGATTGGCGGCGAGTACAGTTTTGCCGACGCCGCCCTTGATGTTGAGCATGGCGATGACGCGCCCGCGCCCGTTGGCCGTGCGCGCGCGGTCGCTGATCTGCCCGAGGGCTTCCGCTCGGAGACCGTCGCGCAGATCGACAGCGGCGGCAGTGTCGAGCGTCGCGTTGATCCAGGATTGCGGCGCAAGATCGCTCGCCAGCACGACGATGATGGGCCGGCCATTGTTGATGGCGGCCGCGACTTCACGCTGCAGCCATTGGCTCTCTTCCGCGGCGCGGGAGGCGATGACAACGAAAAGTCCGGATTCGCCGATGGTTTGCACGAGCGCCGCAAGGCGCTCGGCGCTGCGCAGCTCGGCGTTGGAGCGCACGATGCTCCAGCCATTGCGTTCGAGTTCGGCGGCGACATGGCGCGCCGTCTCCTCGTCCGCTTGCTCGAAGGCAAGATATGCCGCCGCCATTCACCTTGCCCCAACCATCCGGCGCGAACCTAGAGGCGCCCGTTACGGGTTGGCAATGCCGCCGGCTCGCGCCCTGGGTGCGCGCCCTTGGCCTCGATGCGCCCAGGCAGGGAGAATTGAACGAAACATGCTGCAGATTGACGCCGCCCGTGCCTGATCCCCTTCTAATTGAGATGTTCCAGCGTCTCGGCGTCGCGCTTGGCGTCGGCTTTCTGGTCGGCGTCGAGCGCGGCTGGAAGCATCGTGACGCACCGGAAGGCACGCGCGCTGCCGGGTTGCGCACGCACGCCGTGTTGGGCCTGATGGGCGGGACCGCCGGTGCGCTGATGCCGATGGTGGGCGAGGCAGGCTTCGCCGCCATCACGCTCGCCGTCGCTGCCGCGTTCATCATATTCAAGGTGCGCGAAAGCCTTGGCGATAACGACGTCTCCGTGACTGGGACAATTGCGGGCCTGCTTGTCTATTCGATCGGCGTTTACGCGATGTGGGGCGATCTGCGCATCGCAGCGGCCGTCGGCGTGACGTTGGTGGGCTTGCTGGCGTTCAAGGACGCTCTGCACGCTTGGCTCGACAGGGTGACATGGAAGGAGCTGCGCTCCGCGCTGATCATTCTCGGCGCAAGCGCGGTGGCGCTGCCGCTGTTGCCGGATCAGACCGTCGATCCCTGGGGCGCGATCAATCCGCGTGAGCTCTGGCTGCTGACGATCCTCGTCGCGGGCGCCTCCTTCGCTGGATACATCTCTGTGCGCGTGCTTGGCGGCGATGTCGGCGTGCTCGTCGGCGCGGCGGCGGGCGCGCTGGTCTCATCTACGGTGGTCACCGCCGAACTTGGGCGGCGCGTGCGCAAGGGCGAGTCTCACGCCATGGTCGGCGGCGCCGCTGCGGCGTTGGCGGCGGCAGTCAGTGTCGGGCGAGTCGTTATCTTGCTCGTGATCGCGGGCGCACTGATGCTGCCGGAAGCTGGAGCAGCTTTGGTTGCCGCGACGTTGGCTTTCGTCGCCGCCGCGTTTGCTCTCAGATTTTTCGACAAGGAAGAAGAATCCGGCGCCGCGGCGCAGGAGGTGCGCAGTCCCCTCGACCTCGCCTCGGTGGCCCAGTTCGCGATCTTCCTGGGAGCCATCATTGTCGCTGGCCGGCTGATCGCCGATACATTTGGTCAAGCCGGGCTGCTGCCGTTCGCAGCGACGGCAGGCCTAGCCGACGTGGATGCAGTTACGCTGGCTGCCGGCAGCCTCGTCCGAGGCGGCCTGGAACCCTCGGTCGGCGCCCATGCTGTGCTGATCGCGGTCGTGATGAACACGCTGGCCAAAGGCGGGATCGCCATCGTCACTGGCGGCTGGCGCTATGGCGCATTCTATATGGCCGCCGCCGGCTTCGCGCTCGCGGTAGGCGCGGCGACATGGTTCTTGGTGACGCCGCTGCTTGCGCCCATGTTGCAGCAAGGGGTCTCGCTTGCGCCCTCGTTCTTGGGATAGATGGGCTGATGCGAGAAAAGTGGACCCCATCGGCCTGGCGCGCCAAGCCGGCCAAGCACATTCCGACGGATTATCCGGATCCGGAGGCGCTGACACGCGCCGAAGCGACTCTGCGCACCTATCCCCCGCTCGTGTTCGCGGGCGAGGCGCGCAGGTTGAAGGCAAACCTGGCGGAAGTCGCGGCTGGCAAGGCGTTTCTGTTGCAGGGCGGCGACTGCGCCGAGAGCTTCAAGGAATTCCATCCCGACAACATCCGCGACACCTTCCGCACGCTGATGGCGATGAGCGTTGTCTTGACGTTCGCGGCCTCGCGGCCAGTGGTGAAGATTGGCCGACTGGCCGGTCAATTCGGCAAGCCGCGAAGCGACGACACCGAGACCAAGGAGGGCCTCACGCTCCCCTCCTATCGCGGCGACAACATCAACGGCATCGAGTTCACGCCGGAAGCGCGCACGCCGGATCCGGAGCGGTTGCTGAAGGCCTATGGCCAGTCAGCCTCGACGCTGAACCTCATTCGCGCGTTTGCCAATGGCGGCTACGCCGATCTGCACAACGTGCATCGCTGGATGGTCGGCTTCGTCGCCGACAGCCCGCAGGGCAAACGCTACCAGGAAATCGCTGATCGCATCTCGGAAGCGATCTCGTTCATGGAAGCGTGCGGCATCACGCCGGAAAGCGTGCCGCAGATGAAGCAGGTGGACGTCTACACCAGCCACGAAGCGCTGCTCTTGGGTTACGAAGAGGCGATGACGCGCGTCGATTCCACGACGGGCGATTGGTACGACACCAGCGCGCATTTCCTCTGGATCGGCGACCGCACGCGCCAACCTGATGGTGCGCACGTCGAATTCATGCGCGGCATCAAAAACCCAATCGGCATGAAGTGCGGACCATCACTCGATCCAGATGAGCTGCTGCGCCTGATCGACATCCTTAATCCGCAGAACGAGCCGGGGCGCTTGACGTTGATTGCGCGCTTTGGCGCCGACAAGGTCGAAGCTGGCCTGCCGAAGCTGGCGCGCGCGGTAACGCGCGAAGGGCGCGCCGTGGTGTGGTCGTGCGATCCGATGCACGGCAACACCCTGAAGACCGAGAGCGGCTTCAAGACCCGTCCGTTCGACCGCATTCTGGCTGAAGTGCGCGCATTCACGGATATTCTGCCTTCAGAAGGCGCTTATCCAGGCGGCGTGCACGTGGAGATGACCGGCCAGCAAGTGACCGAATGTCTTGGCGGCGCGGCGGCGCTGACGGAGCAGGACCTCTCAAGCCGCTATCACACGCATTGCGATCCGCGTCTCAACGGGGCGCAGGCGATCGATCTGGCGTTTTTGATCGCCGAGCAATTACGCACCGCGCGCGACACGGCGCGTAAGACGCGCGCCAGCTAGACGGGCGAGGCGGGGATCCGATGAAATCGCTGCGCGTCGCCGTCCAGATGGACCCGATCGAAACGATGATCGTGAACCACGATACATCGCTCGCGCTGATGGTCGAGGCGCAGGCGCGCGGTCATGAGATTTGGTGGTTCGCGCCGGGCGACCTGCATTACGAGACGGGCCTGGTGAAAGCGCGGGCGCGCCGTGTGGCAGTGAGCTTCGATGAGAAGAAGCACTACGAGACGCACGAAGATGTCGTGCGCGCGGTCGATGATTTCGACGTCGTGCTGGTGCGGCAGGACCCCCCGTTCGACATGGGCTACGTCACCAATACCTACTTGCTTGAGCTGGCGAAGAAGGCGCTGGTGGTCAATCCGCCGCGTGGCATCCGCAACATCTCCGAGAAGATGTCGATCCTGCATTTTCCGGAGCTGACGCCGAAGACTTGGGTCGGTCAGGACATCGACGCGCTCGAAGCTTTCGCCAAGCGCTTCGACCAGGTGGTGCTGAAGGTGCTCTACCTTATGGGCGGCGATGGCGTGATCAAGCTGGAGAGCGGCGCGCCCGATTTCCGCGAGAAGGCGGCGGCGTTCATCGCCGCATCGGGCCGCGAGCCGATCCTGGCGCAGGAATTTATGCCGGCCGTGGCGGCCGGCGATAAGCGTGTGTTCGTGATCGACGGCGAACCGTTCGCCGCGCTGAAGCGCATGCCGAAGGAAGGCGACTTCCGCGCCAATCTGCATGTCGGCGGCCAGGCCGTGGCGGGCGAACTGGACGATGCCGATCGCGCCATCACGGCCGCGGTTGCGCCGCTGCTGAAGCGCGAAGGCATTGTCTTCGCCGGCCTCGATGTCATCGCCGGCAAGCTGATCGAGATCAACGTCACCTCGCCCACGTTGGCGCAAGAGCTCAAGCGCCTTTCCGGCCTCGACCTGCCCAAGGCGTTCTGGGAGCGGGTGGAGCCTCTAGTCGCCGCGCGCTAAGCGCAAGAATTCTTCACGCGTGCGCGGATCGTCACGAATGACGCCCATCAACCGCGACGTGATCAGGTTCGAGCCCGGCGTGTTGACGCCGCGCATGGTCATGCACGAATGCTCCGCCTCGATCATGACGCCGACGCCTTGCGGCTGCAGCACGTCCTGGATCGCTTCGGCGATCTCGGCCGTCAGCTTCTCCTGAATCTGCAGCCGCCGCGCAAAGCCGTTCACGACGCGCGCCAGCTTGGAAATGCCGACAACGCGATTGGTCGGCAGATAGCCGACATGCGCGCGGCCGAGAAATGGCAGCATGTGGTGTTCGCAGAACGAGACGACGCGGATGTCGCGCAGCACGATCAGCTCATCGTAGCCGCCGACCTCTTCGAAGGTCTTCTCCAGATAGTCGCGCGGATCTTCGAGATAGCCGGCAAAGAGCTGCTGATAGGAGCGAGCCACGCGCGCCGGCGTTTCGAGAAGGCCTTCGCGGTTCGGATCGTCGCCCGCCCATTCGATGAGAACGCGGACGGCGGCTTCGGCTTCTTCCTGCGTGCGCTTGGTCATGTCTGCTGAACCGGAAGTTTAAAGAGCTGTTCCCTCAGGCCGCGGCGGTGGCGATGATGAGAGCTGCAGCCGCGATGTTAAGCCCGATGCCGACAGAAAGCATCCGTTTCAGCGTCACCAATCCGGAAGAGTAAGCGATGGCGTTGGGGGCGGTCGCCACGGGCAGCATGAAGGCGAAGCTCGCGGCGATTGACACCGGAAACGCCAGCGATGTGAGCGGCGTATCGGTCGCCAGCGCGACCGCGGCGACCACCGGAAGCATCGATGTCAGCGTCGCGACATTGCTGGCGAGTTCCGAGACCAGGATGGTCGCGACAACGAGAATGGCGATGAGGCCGATCAGCGAGAGGCCTTCGAGCCCGGCGATCCAGCTGCCGATCCAGGCGGCAAGGCCGGTCGCCTCCATGGCCGCGGCGAGCGAAAGTCCGCCGCCGAACAGCACGGCGATGCCCCACGGAATGCGCTCCGCCGTCCTCCAGTCGATCAGCTTCTCCCCGCTCGCGCGCCCGGACGGAATGAAGAAGAGCGATAGCGCGCCGATGATGGCGATGCCGGTGTCGCTGAGCCCGCTAAGCCCCGGCAGCTTCTGCAATTCGGTGCGCGACATCCAGGCGAGCGCCACCAGCGCGAAGACGACGCCGATGCGCAGCTCGGGCTTGCTCACGCGGCCGAGCTTGGCCAGTGCGTCCTTCACCACCGCGCCGATCGCGTCGTAACGCGCGTGCGCGTTGCGGCCGAACAGCGGGGCGCAAAGGAGCAGCCACGCCAGCGGCAGCATCACCAACATCATCGGAATGGCGCGGCTCATCCACTCTATGAAGGCCATCGGCTCGCCGGCGCGCTCAAAGAAGGCAAGGCCAATGAGGTTGGTCGGCGAGCCGACCGGCGTGCCGATGCCGCCAATCGTGGCCGCGTGCGCAACGCCGAGCGTCAGCGCGCCGCCGAGCGCAAGGTCCGGCTTGCCGTTGACTGACATCGCCCGCGCCGCGCCGATCGCGATCGGCGCCAGCATAAGCGTCGTCGCGGTGTTGGAGATCCACATCGAGATCAGCGCCGACGCCAGCATGAAGCCGCCAACCAGCGCAATCGGCCGCCCGCCGGCGGTTGAGGCAATAGAGAGCGCGATGCGCTCGTGCAGATGCCAGCGCTCGACGCACGCGGCGAGAATGAAGCCGCCGATGAATAGAAACACGATCGGATCGGCGTAAGGCGCGGTGGCGGCGCCGATGCTGGCCGCGCCGATCAGCGGCAGGGCGGCGATCGGCAGCAGCGCCGTGGCCGAGATCGGGATCGCCTCCGTAACCCAGAACGTCACCATCAACGCCGCCAGCGAGACGACGCGCCAAGCCTCGATGCTGAGCCCGTCCGGCGGGGGCAAGAGTTGCAGGCCGATCGCGAGCGCCGGTCCCAAAATGAGACCGACCCGGCGGCCGAAGGCGCCAAAACCCGTCTCCGCCACCGCCACCGCCGGTTCGGCCATGCATCCCCCCGCGCTTGTACGCGCTTGCTAGCGGAAGCCGGGGTTGCCGCAAACCATCTTAGATGGCGACGAAGGATGGTGCCCCAGGCCCGACTCGAACGGGCACGCAGTTGCCTGCGGCAGATTTTGAGTCTGCTGCGTCTACCGATTCCGCCACTGGGGCATGCCATTGGCGCGGGGCTGGAGGGTTAAGAGGGCGCCGCGCCGCTGTCAAACGCCGCCGCTGAAATGCCGCTGACGGGGCGGCCCGAACCGTGCTAGCGGCAAGCCCCATGCTCGCCGGTCTCAAAGACAACATGATGTCCGCCGCCCGCTCGCCGAACGCTGAGCGGGCGCTGTTTGTCGTTTCCTTTGCGGAGAGTTCGTTCTTCCCGCTGCCACCAGACCTGATGCTGGGGCCGATGGCGGCGGCCGATCCGTCGAAATGGATGCGCTATGCGCTGACGTGCACCATCGCCTCGGTACTCGGGGGCCTGCTTGGCTACGCCATCGGCATGTTCCTGATGGATCAGGTCGGCCGGCACATCCTCAACTTCTTCGGCTATTCCGGCGACCGCGAGATGGAGCTGCGCGCCTTCTACGACCAGTGGGGGGCCTGGTTCATATTCCTCAAAGGCCTGACGCCCATCCCGTATAAGTTGGTGACCATCCTTTCCGGCGCGCTGCACTTCTCGCTGCCGATCTTCATTGTCGCTTCGATCATCACGCGCGGGCTTCGCTTCTTCGCCGTGGCTTACGTCTTCCAGCGCTTCGGCCCGAAGATCGCGCCGATCATGGAAAAGCGGATGGGACTGGTGCTTCTGGTCGTCGCCGTGGTGATCGTCGTCGCGGTGCTGGCGCTTCGTTTCATGCACTGACGCGGCGGGGCGTCGCAGATCGGCCATGGTTTTCTAGGCTAGACTGGCGTCGATGCTGAGCCTTGCCGACCGTCTCAGGCCCCACTGGCCGCTGCTGACGCTTCTATTTTCAGCCGCCATGCTGGCGGCGGCGCATTTCTATTTTCAGCGTTTCCTCGGCCTTCAGCCGTGTCCGCTGTGCCTAGATCAGCGCGAATGGCATTGGGGCGTTCTCGGCGTTTCGCTGCTGGCGCTGATCCTCGTGCGCTTTAAACCGGGGTTCGCGCGCTGGATGGCGCTGCTGATCGGGCTCGTGCTGCTCGGGAGCGCCGCGATGGGCGCCTACCACGTCGCCGTGGAGCAGCATTGGGTCATCGCCCAGTGCGACGCGAACATCGATCCGAACGACATCCGTCCCATGGATTTCAGCGAACCGCTCGAAGCGCCGCGTTGCGATGAGATCGCTTGGCAGATGGCGGGGCTTTCCATGGCGGGCTGGAACGCAATCGCTTGTCTGCTGATGGCGCTGGCGAGCTTCGCCATCGCCGCACTGCCGGAGCGCAAGTCATGAGACAAACCCCGCCCATGCCCGGCCAGGACGCGCGCGAGCGCCGGCTTGCGGAAATGATCCGCGTCGACCACGCTGGCGAATTTGGCGCCGTGCAAATCTATCGCGGCCAGCGCGCCGTGTTCGACCGTATCGAGAGCAAGGGACACGCGGCGCGCCTCATCGCCGAGATGGAGGAAGGCGAGCAGGAGCACCTGAAGACGTTCGACCGCTTGATCGCCGAACGCGGCGTCCGGCCGACGCTAATGGCCCCGGTTTGGCGCGTCGCTGGTTTCGGCTTGGGCGCTGTCACCGCGCTGATGGGCGAACGCGCGGCGCACGCCTGCACCGAGGCCGTGGAAGAAGTGATCGAGGAGCATTACGGGCGTCAAAGCGATGCGCTACGCGGCGTCGATTCCGAATTGAAGCACGTTGTCGACCGCTTCCGCGAAGATGAAATCGCGCACAAGGATACGGCGGTGGAGCAAGGCGCGCGCAGTGCGCCGGGCTACGCCGTGTTGTCGGCGGTGATCAAAGCCGGCTGCCGCGCCGCGATCCGGATTTCCGAGAAAGTATGAACGCACCGCCGCTGGTTGGCCGCGCTGGCGAGCATGAGCGCGCGGCGGTTGTCGATGTGCTGCATGACGCCTTCGTCGATGAAGACGGGCTGAACTATTGGCTGCGCCAAGGTGCGCGGAAAGAGCCGGCCCGACGGCGTTTCTTCCAAGCCGCTGTACGTACGGCGGTGCATCCCAAGCGCGAGCTTTGGCTGGCGCGCGACGGCGGTGAAGGCGTTGGCGCCGCGCTGTGGCTGCCACCTGGCGTGATCGCGTTCGACCACACGCCGCTGCAGCAGTTGCTGATGGCGCCGCTGCTGTTTGCGATCGCTGGACCAGATGGCTTGAAGCGCGGGCGCGAACTGGGCGCCAAGCTTGCGGAGCATCATCCTCGCGAACCGCATGCGCATTTGGTGTTCCTCGGCGTCGCCTCGCAGGCCCAAGGCCGCGGCGTGGGTTCAGCGATGCTCAAAACCATGCTCGCCCCGCTCGATGCAGCAGGTCTGACGGCGTATCTCGAAGCTTCGAAGGAGCGCAACGTGGCGCTCTATCAGCGGCACGGCTTCGAAGTTACAGGCGCGTTCGAACTGCCGGGCGTGCGCTTCTGGACCATGACGCGTACGCCGCGCCCCTAATCGCCGGCCTTCTCCCCCGCGCTCTGCTCCTTCGCGCCCAGCGCATCCGCAAGTCGCGTTTTTGCGCTGCCGGGTTTCAGCGGCTTTTGCTGGCTTTCGTGCGGCGCCCAGCCGGTGAGCGTGAGAATCTCGAACGTGGCGCGCGCGCGGCCTTCTTCGTCAGCGTGACGCGCGGCGTAGATCTCGAACGTGCGCGCGAGAACGCGGCGGCTCAAGCTGCGCGGCGCGTGTTCGGCGAGCGCGGCGGTTTCGCCCATGGCGCGCAGATCGGAAAGCAAGCGCATGGGCTCGGCGTAGCGCACGGTGACGACGTCGCGATCCGCCGCGGGTAAAGCAAACCCGGCGCGCTGCAGCAGGCCCGCTGCATCCTGCAGTTCGGCGAACGGCGCGACGCGCATGCCGGCGCCGCCGGTAAGTTCGGATTCCGCTTCCAACAGCGAAAGCCGCAGCTCCTTAAGCGTCTCGCCGCCAAACAACGCGGCAAGCATGAGGCCATCGGGCCTCAGCGCCCGCCGCATCTGGATCAGCGCGCCCGGCAGGTCGTTCACGCTGTGCAGCACGAGCGGCGAGACGATGAGATCGAACACGCCCGCGCCGAACGGTAGCGCTTCAGGATCGAGCACGACGGCGCCGCTCGCTACATCTGCTTCGTTCACATGGCCGATGCGCGCGGCGAGTTCAGGCCGCGCGCGCAGCTCCTCGGAAAAAAGACCTCCGCCCCCAAGCGCCAGCCCGCGCTCGAAGCGGCGCGGAATGGCTTCCAGGCGATCGGCCAGATCGGCCGCCACGCGGGCGTGCAGAAACGCGCTTTCCCGGAAGCCTGCCAATGCGCGGCGCTTGCGCTGGCGCACGAGGCGTGGCTCGAATGTGCGGGGGGCGGACATGGGCTCATCCTATCGCGCGGCGGGGACGTTTCGGAAACGCGGGTTTGTATCGCGGCTGTCGGACCTCATATGGCCGCCGCGCTCGCTTCTGTCAGAAGCCCTGGTGGACCGTCCCGGCGTCATCGAGCCGGAGCTATGGGGTGAACTCACCTTCCTCGGCGCGCCGCAATGCGCCCGCTGCGGCTTCCCGTTGCCGGAGGAGCTGGGCGCGCCGACGCTGTGCGGCGCCTGCAATGGCCGCAAACCAGCCTACGACACCGCCCGCGCGGCGCTGGCTTATGACGACCATGCCCGTCGGCTGGTGCTGGATTTGAAACGCGGCGGGCGCCGGGATGGCTTGCCGGTGTTCGCGCGCTGGATGGCTGCGGCGGCCGGCGAGGCGTTGAAGACGGCCGATTTCCTCGCCCCCGCACCCATGCATTGGACCCGCCTTGCCGTCCGCAGCTTCAATCAGGCCGCGTGGTTGACCCAGGCGCTCGCCCGGACCTCTGGCAAACCCTGGAAGCCGGGCGCGCTGGCCCGGGTCAAACGGCGCAAGAGCCAGGCCGGGCTTTCCGCATCGGAACGGCGGCGAAATGTCGGCGGCGCCATCAAGGCTAGGGGCCGCTACGAGGGCAAAATTGTGCTCGTAGTGGACGATGTGTTCACCACAGGGGCTACGCTTGAGGCCTGCGCCCGTGCATTCCGCAGAGCGGGGGCTGCAGAAGTGCATGCCGTGACGCTGGCGCGCGTTGTTAGGCCGACAGATATTTCTATCTGACATGCTCGAGTCGGACATGCGGCCAGTTACCGTCTACACACGCGCCTTCTGCCCCTACTGCACGCGCGCCCTGGCGCTGCTGAAGCGCAAAGGCGTTCCCGTGACGGAAATCGACGCCACCGGCGATCCTGAGAAGCGCAATGAGATGATCACGCGCTCCGGGCGCTGGACCTTCCCGCAGATTTTCGTCGGCGAGGTGCATGTGGGCGGGTGTGACGACTTGCACGCGCTGGAACAACGCGGTGGACTGGATCCGCTTCTGGCGGGGACGTGATGCGTAAACTGAGGGTTGCGGCGGTCCAATTGCGCTCCGGCATCCGGCCGGCGGCGAACCGCGAAGCGGCGATGCCGCTGGTGCGCGAGGCGGCGACCGCGGGCGCGCGCTTCATCGCCACGCCTGAATGCACCATGGTGCTGGACCGCGACAAGCAGCGCATGTTGGCGACGGTGAGTTCGGCCGAGATCGAGAGCGAGATCAAGGCCTGGGGCCGCGCCGCGCAGGAGCTGGGCGTGTGGCTGCTGTTGGGCTCGGGCTCGGTGCCCGCGGGCGAAGGCAAGGTGTTCAACCGCTCGTTCCTGTTCGATCCCAGCGGGCGCGTCGCGGCCACCTACGACAAGATCAATCTGTTCGACGTGCAGCTCGGCAGTGGCGAGACCTATCGCGAGAGCGACACCTTTGCTGGCGGCGACAAGGCCGTGCTCGCAGTCGGCCCTCTGGACGCCAAGCTCGGGCTCACCATCTGCTATGATGTGCGCTTCGCTCCGCTCTACAGCGCCCTGGCGCGTGCGGGCGCGGAGATCATCGCTGTGCCGGCCGCGTTCACGGTGCCGACGGGGCAGGCGCATTGGGAAACGCTGCTGCGCGCGCGCGCGATCGAAACGCATTGCTTCGTCATCGCGCCGGCGCAAGGCGGGCGCCATGAGGATGGACGCGCCACCTATGGTCATTCGGTGATCATCGATCCGTGGGGCAAGGTGCTGGCGAAGCTCGACCATGACGAGCCGGGCTTCATCGTCGCCGATTTGGAATTGGACCAGGTCGCCGAAGCGCGTGCAAAAATCCCGGCCTGGCAAGGCGGGAATGTGTTCGAAGGGCCATGATCCGATACGATCTCAAATGCGATAACGGCGATGAATTCGAAGCCTGGTTCGGCTCGATCGCCGATTACGATCGCCAAGCCGAAGCTGGGCTCGTCGAGTGCCCGCATTGCGGCTCGCGCGGTGTGAGCAAGGCGCCGATGGCGCCGGCGGTGCGCACCTCGCGCAAGAAGGAAGCGCAAAAGGAGCGCGCTGTCGCAATGGCGATGGCCGCGAAAGTGCGCGAGCACATCAAGGACAACTTCGACTATGTCGGCGACAAGTTCGCCGACGAAGCCCGCAAAATGCACGAAGGCGAAAGCGAAGAGCGCGCGATCTGGGGCGAAGCGACGCCGGACGAAGCGCGCGCCCTCGCCGAAGATGGCATCCCCGCCGCGCCGCTGCCGCCGGAGCTCGCGCCAGTGCTGCCGAAGAAGCTGAACTAGGCAAATGGACGCGTTGCGCCCCTCGGTGTTGATCGCCTTGCTCCTTTTGGTTGCGGGGTGTCAGGCCCGCGAGGCCCAAACA
This sequence comes from Pseudomonadota bacterium, assembly GCA_023410295.1. Taxonomy (GTDB): domain Bacteria; phylum Pseudomonadota; class Alphaproteobacteria; order Caulobacterales; family Aquidulcibacteraceae; genus Vitreimonas. The sequence goes on from JAEYPY010000068.1 coordinate 18,137, forward strand.
TCGGAAGCGCCGCGGTTCAGCACCACACTGACGATTCTCATTGGCTACCGCTTTTACAGTTCGCACGACGGCCATCTGTTGTTCGCGCTCGGCTTGGATGGGCCTTTGTGTCTCCGAGATGGGCGAGATTTGAGCGAAGTGGTTGAGGGCCGATTTGCTGAGCTGCGTGGCTACCTCAGCGCTCGAGGGCGCTTTGGAAACATGACGAACTGTCTCTATGTCTTCAAAGTCGTCGAAGTCATTGAGGATCGCGAACTGACGGCGAGCGATCGAGAAGTGCTTGGGCAGCTGTTCCGAGTAGTTGCTGAGCCACCTCCAGGCGAGACTCCGGGCGCGCAGTTTCAACAGAGTCGTGAGCGCAATTAGTCGCCGCGCCGTCCAGTGATCATGTAGTTCATCGAGATATCGCTGCTGAGCGCCCAGCCTTTGCCGAGCGGCTGAAAGCTGACGCCAACGGGTTCATCCCAGCGCAGATCCGGCGCGCCGGCGCGGATTTCTTCGGGCGTCACCAGCTTGTCGTAATCGTGCGCGCCTTCGGGCGCCCATTTCAGGATGCGCTCGGCGCCGACAATGGCGAGCGCACGCGCTTTCTGCGTGCGGTTGATGGTGGAGATCACGAGCAGCCCGCCCGGCGCCACAAGCGCTGAGGCGGCGGCGAGAAAGGCGTTCACGTCCGCGACGTGCTCGATGATCTCAAGCGCGGTCACCAGCTGGAATTGCGCGCCGCGTTCGACCAGCGCTTCGGCCGTCGCGCACTCATAGGCGATGTCGAGCCCGGATTGGCTGGCGTAAGCGCGCGCCGCGCCGATAGCTTCCGGCGACGCATCGACCGCTGTCACCTCCGCGCCCATGCGCGCGAGCGGGACGGAGACCAGCCCGCCGCCGCACCCGATGTCCAGCGTGGAGATTCCCTCGAGCGGCTTGCGGCCCTGGGCGCCGAAATGCGCCATCGCCAGGTCGCGGACATATTGGAGCCGCACCGGGTTCATGCGGTGCAGGGCGCCGAACGGCCCATCGGGCTTCCACCACTCGGCCGCGAGCGCGCTGAATTTCTCGATTTCCGCCGGATCGGTCGTCGCGCCTGACATGGTTTCAATTCGCTAAAGCAACGGTGCAGGTCAAGCCGGTATCGCGCCGCAGCGGGCCATGCTAAGCGCGGTGCGAAGCGCTTCGGTACGGTACGAACACTCCATGTCACGTCTGGTGATGAAGTTCGGCGGCACGTCCATAGGCGACGTGGACCGCATCGCCCGCGTCGCGCGTTTAGTCGCGTCCGAAGTGAAGCCGGGACGCGGGCTGGCAGTCGTCGTTTCCGCCATGGCTGGGGAAACGGATCGGCTCATCGGCCTCGCCACCGCCGCGGGCGCGCATGGGAATGGTGCTTCGCTCGATTTCTTCGACGAGTACGACACCGTCATTGCCACCGGCGAACAGGTGACAACCGGCTTGCTGGCGTTGGCGCTGCGCCGTCTCGGCGTGCCGGCGCGCTCGTGGCAGAACTGGCAGATCCCGATCCGCACCAATGCCGCGCACGCCAAGGCGCGGATTGGCGATATCGCCACGGATGCGCTCGGCGCCTCGATCGATAGCGGCGTCGTCGCCGTCATTCCCGGCTTTCAGGGCGTCACTGAGGAGGGACGTATCACCACGCTCGGCCGTGGCGGCTCGGATACCTCAGCCGTTGCAGTCGCGGCGGCGCTCAACGCCGAGCGTTGCGACATCTACACTGACGTCGATGGCGTTTACACCACCGACCCGCGCATCGTCGCCAAAGCGCGGCGCCTCGAAAAAATCTCGTACGAAGAAATGCTGGAGATGGCCTCGCTCGGCGCCAAGGTGCTGCAGACGCGCTCCGTCGAGCTTGCCTTCGCCAAGCGCGTGCCCGTGCGCGTGCTTTCAAGTTTCGTGGAGCCTGGCGCTCCCAATCCCGGCACATTGGTTTGTCCGGAGGATCAGATCGTGGAAAAGCAAGTTGTCTCCGGCGTCGCCTATTCGCGCGACGAGGCCAAGATCACGCTGCTCGGCGTCAATGATGATATCCGCAGCGCCGCCGAAATTTTCGGCCGCCTCTCCGACGCGAATCTCAACGTCGACATGATCGTGCAGACCGAAGCGCGTCAGCCCGGCAAGCGCAACATCGTCTTCACCTGCCCGGACCGTGACGCCCCGCGTGCGGCCGAGACGATTGAGGCCGCGCGCGACAAGATCGGTGTGGAGGAAATCCATATCCGCCGCGATGTGGCCAAAGTCTCGGTTATTGGCATCGGCATGAAGAGCCAGGTGGGCGTGGCGCGCACCATGTTCGAGGCGCTTGCCCAAAGAGGCATCAGCATCGAGGCGATCGCCACTTCCGAGATCAAAATCTCGGTTCTGATCGATGCCGCCTACACCGAGCTTGCGGTGCGGGCGCTGCATACGGCTTATGGTCTGGACGCCGTCTAAGCGGCACGAAGGAGGCGCGAGCGAGGGATGGTGACCCCGGCGAGCATCGGCGGGTCCCGCATTCTCCTGCGCAAGCTGCGGGAGATCATGGAAGCGGGCGGGGCGGCGCAAGAGCGCCTCGACCGGCTCGTGGCCATGATCGCCTCGACCATGGTCGCCGATGTTTGCTCGATCTACCTGACGCGCGGCGCATTCCATGAGCTGTTTGCGACGCAAGGTCTCAAGCCCGAAGCCGTGCACCGCACGCGGCTGAAGGAAGGCGAGGGCCTCGTCGGTCTCGTCGCCGAAACCGCCCAGCCGCTAAACATCGCCGACGCGCAGCACCACGAACGCTTCGCCTTCCGGCCTGAAACCGGCGAAGAGCCGTTCAACGCCTTCCTTGGCGTGCCGATCATCCGCTCCGAGCGCGTGTTCGGCGTGCTGGTCGTCCAGAATCGCGTGCAGCGGGTTTATGGCGATGATGAAGTCGAGGCGCTGCAGACCATCGCCATGGTGCTGGCCGAGATGGTCGCTTCCGGCGCGTTTGGCGATCTCTCGGGCCTAGCCGACGTCGAAGCGCGCGCCAGCCGTCCCGAACTGCTGACGGGCCGCTCCTTCTCCGACGGCATCGCCATTGGCACTGCCGTGTTGCACGAACCGCATGCGCCGCTGGGCCGCGTCATCGCCGACGATCCGATCCGCGAAGAAGCCCGGCTCGATGCAGCGCTGGCGCAGGTGCGCAGCACGCTGGAAGAAATGCTGGAGGGTGATGCGGGGCGCATCTCGGGCGTCTCGCGCGAGGTGCTGGAGACCTTCCTCATGCTGGCTTCCGATCCCAGCTGGGAAGTGAAGCTGAAGCACGGCGTGCGCGCTGGTCTCTCCGCTGATGCTGCGGTCGAGCGCGTACGTGGCGAGCACCGCGCCAAGTTCAACGCCACGCGCGATCCCTATCTGCGCGAACGGTTGCACGACCTGGAAGACCTCGACAATCGTCTTTTGCGCGCACTCGCTGGCGTGGAAGCTTCGGCGCGCGTGTTGCCGGAGGACGCCATCCTGGTGGCGCGCGAACTGGGGCCAGCGGAGCTGCTGGATTACGGCGCATCGCGGCTGCGCGGCGTGGCGTTGGAGGAGGGCGCCAACACGGCGCATGCCGCCATTGTCGCGCGCGCGCTCGGCATTCCGATGGTCGGCAATCTTTCGGGGCTGCTTTCACGCGTCGAAGATGGCGATCCGCTGGTGCTCGATGGCGAACGCGGCGAGGCGCGCTTGCGGCCCGAGGCGCAAGTCATCGCCGCCTACCAACAGCGGCTCACGCTGCGCACCGTGCGCGCCGCGGAATTTGCGCGTCTGAAGGACATCCCGCCGGTCACGCAGGACGGCGAGCGCATGTCCCTGCTGCTGAATGCAGGCCTGGCGCTCGATGTGCACCATCTCGATGAAACTGGCGCGGAAGGCATCGGCCTCTTCCGCACCGAGTTTCAGTTCATGGTCTCCGAGACGCTGCCGCGCCTTGAGAGCCAGACTCTGCTCTACCGTGACGTGCTGGAGGCGGCCGGCAATCGTCCCGTCACCTTCCGCACGCTCGATCTCGGCGGCGATAAGGTGCTGCCTTACGTGACTGCCGAGCGTGAGGAAAACCCGGCGCTCGGCTGGCGCGCCGTCCGCATCGGCCTCGATCGGCCGGCGCTGCTTCGCTACCAGCTGCGCGCGCTGATCAGCGCCGCTGCGGGGCGTCGGCTCCGGGTCATGTTTCCCCTGGTCACCATCGCGAGCGAGTTCGACGCGGCGCGCGCTCTGGTTGATCGCGAACTCGCATGGTGCCGTCAGCACGGCCGCAAGCCCCCGGCGCATGTCGAAGTCGGTGTCATGGTCGAGGCGCCGGCGCTGGCTTGGAGCATCCCGGATTTGAAGGGCCGCGCCGATTTCATCTCTATCGGCACCAACGACCTGATGCAGTATTTCTTCGCCGCCGACCGCGGCAATGCGCGCGTCGCCGACCGCTACGACATCCTGAGCGCGCCGGCGCTCCGGTTCCTGAAGCGCATCCGCGAGGACGCCGACGCAGCCGGCCTGCAAGTTTCCATTTGCGGCGAGGCTGCGGGGCGCCCACTTGAGGCGATGGCGTTCGCAGCGCTCGGTTTTCGCCGCTTATCCATGCCGGCATCGGGGATCGGGCCTGTGAAGCGGCTCGTTCTATCGCTTGATGCGCGAGATGCGGCGGTCGCTGTTGCGCGCATGTTGCGTTCCGATGGCCCAACGATCCGCGGCGAACTCACAGATTTTGCAGTCGCCCGTGGATATGCGCTGTGATGGGCGCGATGCTCTGCGTTGAGCCTGTTGCGATTCGCGATTAAGCTTCTTTGGTGGCTTAAAATTTGCCTTTGTAAACGGATGGTCTCGTAAGGAGGGACCGCCAACGAATGCTGCAACCCGTACCCAACGATCCGCCGATTGAGCCGGAAGGCGAGGCCGCCCAGCAGCGGCGCCAAGCGCCGTCGCCGCCGCCGGAGCTCGACCCGAAATGGCGGGCAGGGCGCAAGCTCAGCGAAGCGCGCCGTCAGCGCGGCTGGAGCCTCGAAGAGGTCGCGGAGCGGATTCGGGTGCGAAAGGAATTCCTCGAGGCTCTCGAGGAGATGAACGTCAAGCTGCTCCCTGGCAAAGCCTATGCGCTGGCGTTCCTGCGGTCCTACGCCCGTGAACTGGGCATGGATGAGAAGGCCATCATCGACCAGTTCCAGGACGAGAGCGCGCTCACTCGAGAAGACGTCAACAAGCCCATTCGTACCCCCAGCTCCAAGCCGCGCCGGGAACGCCCCTGGTTGCTGGCGGCTGGGCTCGTGGTGGTGGCGGCGCTCTTCGTCGGCTGGCGCGCCGTGGAACTCAGCAAGGGCGATGTGACGCCCGAACAGACGGTGGCCGTCGCCCCATCAACCGGGACGGGCGGTGAAGCGCCTGCGCCGGGACAGGTCCAGCCGCGCCGCGTGGTCGAAATCCGCGCCAACGCGGAGGCTTGGCTTGAGGCGCGCGGGCCGGACGGCACCGTGTTCCTGTCGCGGACGCTCCGCGCCGGCGATGTTTACCGCCCCGACCCCAGCCCCGGCTGGACTCTGCACGCCCGCGATGGCGGGGCCTTCGAGCTCTTCGTCGACGGCGCCTCGGCCGGTCCCCTCGGCACGCCCGGCATGCCGGTGCTTGGCCGCTCGATCGACGAGATTCAGCCCGTGGCGCAGGCGGGCCTACCCACCCCGCGCAGCTGAGCCGCAGCCAGCAGGGCTGTTAGGCGGTGGCCGAAGGGGCTATCTCCAAGCCGAAAGGATGGTCATGGACGGCGCGCACGGCGACATGCACCGCATCCGCCCCTGGCGGCGGATTGAGCGGCGGCGCTCGCGTAAAATCCGCGTCGGCAACGTGGAGGTCGGCGGCGACGCGCCGATCACGGTGCAGTCGATGACCAACACGCCGACGCCCGACGCGGCGGCGACCATCAATCAGATACGCCGGCTGGAAGAGGCGGGCGCCGACATCGTTCGGGTATCCTGTCCAGACGAAGACTCCACCGCCGCCTTCGTCACCATCGCGCGCGAATCCAAGGTGCCGCTCGTCGCTGACATCCACTTCCACTATCGCCGCGCCATTGAGGCCGCCGCCGCGGGCGCCGCGTGCCTGCGCATCAATCCCGGCAATATCGGTAAGGCCGAGCGCGTGCGCGAAGTCGTCCAGGCGGCGAAGGATTACGGCTGCTCGATCCGCATCGGCGTCAACGCCGGCTCGCTCGAACATCACCTTCTGGAGAAGTACGGCGAACCGTGCCCGGAGGCGATGGTCGAAAGCGCGCTCTATCACGCAGCGCTGCTCGAAGAGAACGATTTCCGCGAGTACAAGATCAGCGTCAAAGCCTCCGATCCGTTCTTGACCGTCGCCGCTTACCAAGCGCTGGCGGAAGCGACGGATGCGCCGCTGCACTTGGGCGTCACCGAAGCAGGCGCGCTGCGTACCGGCACGGTGAAATCATCCATCGCCATGGGCTCGCTGCTTTGGGCCGGCATTGGCGATACCATCCGTGTCTCGCTCGCTGCCGATCCGGTGGAGGAGATCAAGGTCGGCAACGATCTTCTGAAATCGCTGGGCTTGCGCCACCGCGGCGTCAGCATCATCGCTTGCCCCTCGTGCGCGCGGCAGGGCTATGACGTGATCGCGACTGTCGAGACGCTCGAGAAGCGCCTGGCGCACATCGCCGAGCCGATCACGCTTTCGATCATCGGCTGCGTCGTCAACGGCCCGGGCGAAGCGCTGATGACCGACCTCGGCTTCACCGGCGGCGGCAAGGGCGCGGGCATGATGTATGTCGCCGGCAAGCCGGACCATAAGGTCGACAATGCCGGCATGATCGACCATATCGTAGAGCTGGTTGAGGAACGCGCCCGCACCATGCGCGAAGCGGCGAAGGGCTGAGCATGCTGCAGCGGCACCTGCAGGACACTTACGAGTATCTGTTCGACAACGCGCACCGCGCGCTGCTCGACGGCGGCTCGTTCGCGCCGTTCGGCGCCGGCATCCGCAAGACCGGCGAACAGATTCACACCAACGTGGATTTGCCGATCGACCGCTCATCGCCGAATGACCACATCTCCGGCCTCATCGCCGGATTCCGCAAGGACGAAGCCGAGAACGGTCTCATGGCCGCGGGGCTCGTGTTCGATGGCCGTGCCCGCAGCGACGATGCGGCTGCGCTTTGCTTCCATATCGAAGTCGCCAATGGCAGCGCCGTGGAAGTGATCGTACCTTACGCGCGCCGCGACTCCCAGATCGCTTTTGAAAACCCGCAGATCACGGAAGTTCAGGCCGAGATCTTCACCGACGTCGTGTGACGCTGCCCCATGCCTGATCTTCAACGTCTGGAACGGCGCCTCGCGCAAGCGATGGACCGCTTTGAGCGCGTGGAAGCACGCCTCGCGGCTGCGTCCGACGGCGCCGAGATCGTACGTTTGGGGCAAGAGCACGCGGAGCTGAAGCCGCTCGCGGATGCAGTCGCGGCGCTCAACGCCAAGCGCACTGAAATCGCCAATCTCGAAGCCATGCTGCGCGACAGCGCCGGCGACAAGGAATTGGCCGCGCTGGCTGAAGAAGAGCTAGACGCCGCGCGCGAAGCGTTGCCGGAGCTGGAGCAGCGCGCGTTGCTGCTGCTCGCGCCCAAGGACAAGGACGAGGACGCCTCCGCCATCCTCGAAGTCCGCGCTGGCACCGGCGGTGAAGAAGCAGCGCTCTTCGCAGGCGATCTGTTGCGCATGTATCAGCGCTACGCCGCCCGCCGCGGCTGGCGCTTCGAGCTGGAAGACATCTCCGAAACAGGCATTGGCGGCGTCAAAGAAGCCGTCGCCTCCGTCAGCGGCAAGGGCGTGTTCGGGCGCTTGAAGTTCGAAAGCGGTGTCCACCGCGTCCAGCGCGTGCCGGAAACCGAAGCCGGCGGGCGCATCCACACATCCGCCGCCACCGTCGCCGTTCTGCCTCAGCCCGAGGGCGACGTCGACATCGTCATCGACGACAAGGACATCCGCATCGACACCATGCGCGCTTCCGGGGCAGGCGGTCAGCACGTCAACAAGACCGATAGCGCCGTGCGCATCACACACCTGCCGACCGGCATTGTCGTCATCAGTCAGCTGAAATCCCAGCACCAGAACCGCGTGCAGGCTATGACAGTGCTGAAAGCCAAGCTCTACGACCGTGAGCGCGAAATGCGCGACGCTGCGCGCGCCGCCGAACGCAAAGGTCAGATTGGTTCGGGCGACCGCAGCGAACGCATCCGCACCTACAATTTCCCGCAAGGCCGCGTCACCGATCATCGCATCAATCTGACGGTCTACAATCTGCCTGAAGTGATCGATGGATCGGGACTCGATCCCGTCCTCGATGCGCTCGCAGCCGAAGACCAAGCGCGCAAACTCGCGGCGCTGGAGGAGGAGGCGTGAGCGAGACGCTGGTCTCCTTATGGACCAAAGTCCGGCATCGTCTCGAAGCAGCAGGCGTAGATTCGCCGGTGCTGGATGCGCGTTTGCTGTTGGAAGCGGGCGCGGGCGTCACGCGGATTGAAATCATCACCGATCCGCGCCGCCCGGTGACAGAAGAGCAAGTCGCCGCCGTCGAAGTACTGGCGAAGCGGCGCGAAATGCGCGAGCCGGTCTCGCACATCGTCGGACACAAACACTTTTGGACGCTCGAACTCGCCGTCACGCCGGCCGTGCTGACGCCGCGCCCGGAGACGGAGTTCGTGGTCGAAGCGGCGCTGCAAGCGTTGCCCGTCGATCGCACCGCGCGCGTGCTCGACCTTGGTGCGGGCTCAGGCGCCATTCTGATCACCATCCTCAGGGAGCGCCCGCTCGCCACCGGCGTCGGTGTCGATCTCAGCCCTGCCGCGCTGGACGTCGCAAAGCAAAACGCAGATGCGATCGGCGTCGCCGACCGCATCGAGTGGCGCGTCGGCGATTGGGACGCCGGCATCGATGAAGCTTTTGACGTCGTTGTTTCCAATCCGCCCTACATCGCCACAGGGGAGATCGAAACGCTCGCGCCGGAGGTGGCGCGCTATGAACCGCGCCTGGCGCTGGATGGGGGGCTCGATGGGCTCGAGGCTTATCGTGTCATCACAGCTGCGCTCCCGCGCCTGTTGAAAAGCAGCGGCCTTTTCGCCTTGGAGGTGGGCTGGAAGCAGGCCGAGGCGGTCGAGGCGCTGGCGCAGGCTGCAGGCCTCACCACGCTGGAGCCGCGCCGCGACCTCAGCGGGATACCGCGGGTTGTGGTCGGGACCTGTGCGGCATGATTGCGGCGCCTGAATTTTTCCTTGGAGCAGCCGTAGAGACGCATTACCTTGGGTCCTGGAATCGTTGCTAGACGGGGTTCAGGGGCTGAACCGGCAAGCGGTTCCGTGATGGCAGGCGGGCTCCCCGACGCCGCCGCGGCTCCTCAGCAAGAGGTCAGGACCACGAAACGCGGCGAACCACGCCTGCCGACGCGGCCCACAACGAAACGAATGCAATTGCGATAGGGCTTTTTAAGCGAGCGCGATCCTTGTCAGGACCTCAATGGGTCCGGCCAGACGCTCAATGGACGGCAACATGCACCATGGTGGACAATCGATGAAGCGTCAGCGGGGCCGCGGCCGTAGGCCCGGCGGTGGCGGCGGCGGTGGCGGCCATCAGCACAACAATAATCCGAACCGGACGATGGAGAGCAACGGCCCGGACACCAAAGTCCGTGGGCCCGCCTCGCACATCTACGAGCGCTATTTGCAGCTCGCCCGCGATGCGGCGAGTTCCGGCGACCGGGTTCTGAGCGAAAACTATCTGCAGCACGCGGATCACTACTTCCGTCTGGTGCGTTCGATGCAGCCGGCCCAACCGGTGCAACAGCAGCAAGACCGCTTCAACGATTCTGAAGGCGAGGGCGCCGACGAGGACGTCCCGGCCGAGATGGAGCGCGCTGAGAACAGCGCTGACGCTTCCGCCGAAGGCGACGAGCAGCCGGATGTGGAGTTTCCGCAAGGCCAGCATCAGCAGCAGTCTGACCGCGAAGGCGCCGGCCGTCGGCGTGGCCGTCGCAATCGCTTTCGTCCGGGCGGCGAAGGTGAAGGCGCCGAGGCGCGTGAAGGCGGCGAAGAACGCAGTGAGCGCCGCCCGCGTGAGGCGCGGAGCGAAGGCGAGCCCCGCGAAGAACGCCGCGAACGTGCGCCGCGTGAAGAACGTCCGCGCCGTGACGATAGCGAGCGCGAAGGCGGGCCGGAAGGATTTTCCAACAGCCCGCGCCCCGCGTTTCTACGCGGCGACTAAAGCTCTAGCGCTTGGTTGAAGTCGGCGGCCGCGGCGGTGCGGCCAGCCGCTTTTCTAGATATTCGCGCGCGTGCCGCTCTACGTCGGCGAGATGGTCTTCGCCCGGGTCGCGGCCGCGGAAGAAGTGGTCGGCGCCTTCAACCGGCTGGCCATCCACTTTGATGTTCTTCTGCGTGCGGATGCGGCTGATGACGCGCTCCATATCCTGCGCCGTCGTGACGCTATCGCGCGTGCCGTAGATGATGACGCCTGAAGCCGGGCAAGGCGCGAGGAACGACAGATCGTAATGGTTCGCTGGCGGCGCCACGGCGATGAAGCCGTCGATCTCGGGGCGGCGCATCAGCAGCTGCAGGCCAATCCAAGCGCCAAACGAATAGCCGCCCACCCAGCACTGCTCGGCGTTCGGGTTCATGCTCTGGAGGTAATCGAGCGCGGAGGCGGCGTCCGAGAGCTCGCCCATGCCGTTGTCGAAGACGCCCTGGCTGCGGCCGATACCGCGGAAGTTGAAGCGAAGGACGCCGAAACCCTTGTCCACGAAAAGCTTGTAGAGCTGGACGCTCACCCGGTCCTGCATTGAGCCGCTGGCGCGCGGATGGCCGTGCAGAATGAGCGCAATCGGAGCGCCTTCGCGCGGCGGCTCCTGGTAGCGGCCTTCGACTCGTCCTGCAGGACCCGGGAAAATCACTTCTGGCATTCAAACGACCCCAGCCGCCGACGGAACAAATCGGCCGCCATTTCTTGACCAAAACACTCAGGTATCTTAGCTCTGCGCCTAAGACAGGCCCGCTTAAGATGGGCTCAGGGCCCAGCCCCGCGAAGGGGGGCGCCTTCTAGCACATGAATTTGGGGGCGTGCGAGGGCGCGGGAAGGGAACAGGTATGCGTTTGACCTCAAAAGGCCGGTACGCCGTGATGGCGATGGCCGATCTGGCGCTGCACGGCGGCGAAGCCCGGGCTGTGCCGCTGCAGGAAGTCGCCCGCCGGCAAGAGATTTCGCTCTCTTATCTGGAGCAGCTGTTCGCGCGCATGCGCCGCGCCGGTCTGGTCGCCGGGGTGCGCGGTCCAGGCGGCGGCTACCGTTTGGCCCGGTCCGCGACATCGCTGACGGTGGCCGAGATCATCGTCGCAGTGAATGAGCCGATCAAAGCCACGCGCTGCGATGCGGCCTCGACCAAGAGCTGCATTGGCCGCACTGGCCGCTGCATCGCCCATGGCCTTTGGCAGGAAATGGGCGATCGCATTCACCACTTCCTAGCCTCGGTGTCGCTCGCCGACGTGCTCGAACAGCGCTTCGACGGCAGCGCCCGCGTGGCCGCGGAATAGGATCAATGACCAAGCCGCTCGTCTATTGCGACTACAACGCCGGCGCGCCGATCCGCGCGGAAGCGGCCGTTGCGATGTCGCGCGCGCTGGCCAACGCCGGCAATCCGTCGAGCGTCCACGGCGCCGGCCGCCGCGCACGCGCGCTGATCGAAGACGCGCGCGAGAAATTCGCCGGCATGGTGGGCGCAAGCGCCGAGAACGTCGTGTTCACGTCCGGCGCCACCGAAGCGTTGCACTTGGTGCTGGATTCATTTGAAGCGGCCGCGCGCGCAATCCCGCCTGTCTTCGACGAAGAGGGCTATCCGGTCGAAACGCCGCCGCCCTCGCTCATTGTCTCGGCTGTCGAGCACGATGCCGTGTTCGAACACGCCAAGCATCGCGCAGCTCTGCGCGCGCCGGTTCTTCAGACTGGTCTGATCGACTTGGCGGTTTTGGAGGCGGTGCTGCGCGAAGCGCCGAAGCCCGCATTGCTGGCCGTGCAGCTCGCAAACAACGAAACCGGCGTGATTCAGCCGATCGCCAAGATCGCCGCCCTCGCGCGTGAGCATGGCGCGATGCTGCTGGTGGATGCGGCGCAAGCTTTCGGCCGCATGCCTGTTGATATCGCTGATTTGGACGCAACGTATCTCGTGGTTTCGAGCCACAAGATCGGCGGCCCGCCCGGCGTGGGCGCGCTTGTGCTGGCGCCCGGCGCGCCGTTCCAGATCGGCCGCTTCGGCGGCGGACAAGAACGCGGCCGCCGGCCCGGAACGGAGAACGGTCCCGCGATCGTTGGCTTCGCCGTGGCGGCGGAATGGGCGCTGCGTGATCTCGGCGCAGAAGCAAAGCGGCTCGCCGCGTTGCGCGATCGCTTCGAAGCGGGACTGCCGCACAACGCCGTTGTCTTCGGCGCCGGCGCGCCGCGCCTGCCAAACACCTCGAACTTCGCGCTGCCTGGCCTTGCGGCAGAAACCGCGGTCATCGCCATGGATCTAGAAGGAATCGCCATCAGCTCTGGCGCGGCGTGCTCTTCCGGCAAGGTGCGTTCGAGCCGGGTACTGGCGGCCATTGGCGTTGCGCCAGAATTGGCGAAAGCGGCGCTGCGCGTCAGCTTCGGCCATGAGTCGAAGGAGAGCGACGTCGACGAAGCGCTCTATGCTCTCAACAAAATTGCGGCGCGCCGTACGCGCACGGAGGCCGCATGAGCGCGGTGAAGGAAACCATCGATCGCGGCACCGTCGAGGCCGCACGCGCGCTTGAGGCGGAGAAGTACAAACACGGCTTCGTCACCGAGGTCGAACAGGAGTTCGCGCCTGCCGGCCTCAATGAAGACATCGTGCGCTTCATCTCGGCCAAGAAAGGTGAGCCGGAGTGGATGCTCGAATGGCGCCTCGGCGCCTTCCGCCGTTGGCTGAGCATGGACGAGCCGACCTGGGCGCTCGTGAACTATCCGCCGATCGACTATCAATCCGCGCGTTATTACGCCGCGCCCAAGAAAGGCGCGAAGTACAAGAGCCTTGAGGATGTCGATCCGGAAATCCTGGAGACATACAAGAAGCTTGGCATTCCGCTGCGCGAGCAGGAAGTGCTGCTGGGCGTTGAAGGCGCGCCGAAGGTCGCGGTCGATGCGGTGTTCGACAGCGTCTCGGTGGTGACGACGTTCAAAGAAGAACTCGCCAAGGCCGGCGTCATTTTCTGCTCGATGAGCGAAGCCATCCGCGAGCACCCGGAGCTGGTAAAGCAGTATCTGGGTTCGGTCGTGCCGACGAGCGACAATTTCTTCGCTACGCTCAACAGCGCCGTCTTCTCCGACGGCTCGTTCGTTTACGTGCCGCCCGGCGTGCGCTGCGCGATGGAGCTTTCAACTTATTTCCGCATGAACGCGGAGGGCACGGGCCAGTTCGAGCGCACGCTGATCATCGCCGACAAGGGCGCCTACGTCTCCTATCTCGAAGGCTGCACCGCGCCGATGCGCGATGAAAATCAGCTGCACGCCGCCGTGGTCGAACTGGTCGCGCTCGATGATGCCGAGATCAAATACTCCACCGTGCAGAATTGGTGGCCTGGCGATGCCGAAGGCAAAGGCGGCATCTACAATTTCGTCACCAAGCGCGGCGATTGTCGCGGCAAGCGCTCAAAAGTTTCCTGGACGCAAGTCGAGACGGGTTCGGCGATCACCTGGAAGTATCCAAGCTGCATCCTGCGCGGTGATGAAAGCTCTGGCGAATTCTATTCCATCGCGGTGACGAACGGGCGCCAGCAGGCCGACACTGGCACGAAGATGATCCACCTGGGCAAGAACACCCGCTCCCGGATCATCTCCAAGGGCATCTCGGCCGGGCAATCGTCCAACGCTTATCGTGGTCTTGTCTCCGCCCACGCCAAAGCGTCAGGCGCGCGCAATTTCACGCAGTGTGACTCGCTGCTCATCGGCCATCACTGCGCCGCGCACACGGTGCCGTACGTCGAGACGCGCACACCCGATGCGCAGTTCGAGCATGAGGCGACGACGACGCGCCTTTCCGACAATCAGCTCTTTTATCTTCGTGCGCGCGGCATCCCCGAGGAGGAGGCGGTCGCGCTGTTGGTGAACGGGTTCGTGCGCGAAGTGCTGCAGAAATTGCCGATGGAGTTTGCGGTCGAAGCGCAGAAGCTGCTGGAAGTCAGTCTCGAGGGGAGTGTGGGATGATGGGGTGGCGTATTCTTATTGCGGGCGCTGCAGCGTTCGCGCTGGTTGCGTGCGGCCAGCCGCAGCATCAGGAAACTGGCTCAACTGGCGGGCCGCCGCCGGACGAAGAAATCGTTTCGGAGGAAGTCCCAGCCGATCTGCCGCCAGTCGATCCGACCTTGGTCGCCGCGCCGGCGGGCAGTTTTACCGCAATCGAGCCGAGTGAGATCGGCGTGTTCGGCGCGCCTACGGTGATGGCGGCGCTGGAGTCCGTGATCGGCCCTGAAGCTTATCAGGAAGGCTCACAGCTCTCCCTGACCGTGCGCGAAGAGGGCGACAACGCCGTGGCCGACATCGTGCGCTCGGGCATGGCCGACGATTCAGTCTCCGCTGGTCACTTGCGCGTCGAATTCCGGCGCGAGCCGGAGGGCTGGTATCCGACCAATGCCTATCGCCGCTCGCAATGCGCGCGCGGGGCCGCGGCGGGGCAATGGACCTCGGAGCTCTGCCCGTGAGGCTTTTCGCATCGCTTCTTTGCGTTGCGGCGCTCGCTGCATGCAGTCCGCCGGCGCAGCCGGTGGAGACGACCGACATCGCAGGATGCGATGAGGTCGAGTTCTCCGGCGCGCTGGAGGAAGCTGAGTGCCAACTGACGGCGGGCGAAAACGTGCTGCACGTGAAGTTCGCCCCGCTCGCAAGCGGTGCGCGCCTCGGCATGATCACTGCCGAAGTTCTGGGTGAAGACGGCGGTGTCATTCAAACCATGCTTGAGCCGGATGTCGCGGAGTATCGTGCGCCGAGCGTTCAAGATGTCGATGGCGATGGCCGCGCCGACGTGCTGATCGCGCGCGCCGCTGGCAACGTGAATACGAGTCAAGCAATCTGGATCTATAGCGGCGAGCGCGGCGCCTACGAGCGGGTCGGCGACGTGAACGGCGTCGCCATCGAGCGCACGGGGGATGGCCTGATCGTCGCGCCAGCGCGATCGAGTGCGACGGAATGGGATGTCGCGTTCTATCGGCTCGATGAGGACGGCTTGCATCCTGTGGCGACGATCGCCGTCGAGGCGTCAACAGGGCGATCGAGCGGGCCCAGTTGCAGGCTCACTGAAGCGCCCGGCCTTCGCGATCTGAACTTGAGCGAGCAGGACGCGCGCACGCGCTTCTGCGCCGAACCCGCAGCGCAGGTGTTCGAATGACAGAATATTGGTTTGCCCGCCGCTTCCCCGTCGGCAGTCCCCGCGCCGGGATGTCGCCTGTGCACTGGAAGGGCTACGCCGTCGTCGCCATCTATGTGACGGCGCTGATCATCGGCGGCGTCGCCATCGCCAGGGTCGGCGCCAGTGATCGCATGGCCGAAGGCGTTGTCATCTTCGTCTTGTTCGCGTTCGTAGGAACCATGTTTTACCTCACGGTCGCGCGCCAGAAGGGCGATCGCGTGCGCACCGTCGCCGATTATCGGCGGGAGAAGCAACGTGCTTGAAATCGAAAACCTCCACGTCAACGTCGACGGTGCTGAGATCATCAAGGGTCTGACGCTGCGCGTGCCCGCAGGCGAGACGCATGCGTTGATGGGGCCGAACGGCTCCGGAAAATCGACGCTCGCCTACGCGCTGAGCGGGCGCGATGGTTATGGGGTCACACAAGGCTCTGCCAAGCTTGCTTGCGTTGATCTCCTCGCGCTCACGCCCGAAGAACGTGCCGCGCAAGGGCTTTTCCTTTCGTTCCAATATCCAGTCGAGATTCCTGGGCTGTCGGCGATCGCCTTCTTGAAAGCCGCGCTCAACGCCCAGCGCGCCGCGCGCGGCGAAGCGCCGATGCCGGCGCCGGAGCTGCTGAAGCTGCTTCGCAGCAAGGCCGATGCGCTGAAGATCGATGCAGAGATGCTAAAGCGGCCGCTCAATGTCGGTTTCTCAGGCGGCGAGAAGAAGAGGTTCGACGCGTTGCAGATGGCGGTGCTGCAGCCGCGATTCGCCATCCTCGACGAAACCGATTCCGGCCTCGACATCGATGCGCTCCGCATCGTCGCGGAGAACGTCAATGCCCTGCGCGCGCCTGATCGCGGCATGCTGGTGATCACGCACTATCAGCGGCTGTTGGATTACATCAAGCCAGATCGCGTCCACGTACTCGCCGGCGGCCGCATCGTCGCCGATGGCGGGCCGGAGCTCGTGCATGAGCTCGAGCGCGAAGGCTACGACAAGTATCTGAGGGCGGCGTGAGCGCGGCCCTGCTCCCCTCCCGGCGCGCCGAAGCGTGGAAATACTCCGACCTGCGCACGGCGGTTGGCGATGAACCGGTCGTGCTGCGCGAAGGACGCGACATCATAGAGCGGCTCGCGCCGGAGACGCAGCGAACTGAAGTGCCGGCGGGCGAATATCACCTTGTTGTGGAACGCATTGAGGACGGGCAGGGTCTCAATGCGCGCACCTCTGAGTTCAAGGTCGCCGCGGGCGGTTCTCTGACGCGCGTAGTGATCCAGAGCGGCGCGGGCATTCCGCTCTCCATGGCGCGTGTGCAACTCGCCGCGGGGGCGAAGTTGACGCAAGTCGTGCTTGCGTTCGGCGCCAAGCTCGCACGCATCGAGACGCACGTAGACGTCGAAGGCGAAGGCGCCGAAGTCGTTCTCAATGGCGCCTATCTCGTCAGCTCTGGAAGGCACGCCGATCTCACATCCGTGATCAATCACCACGTTCCGGGAGGCGCCACGCGCCAGTTGATCAAGGGCGTCGCCACCAAGGGCGGGCGCGGAGTTTTCCAGGGCATGATCGTGGTCGATCGCGGCGCACAGAAGACCGACGCGCGCCAGTATCATCACGGCATGCTGCTCGAAGCCGGCGCGGAGATTTTCGCCAAGCCCGAACTCATGATCTACGCGGATGACGTCCAGTGCGCTCACGGCAACACCGCCGGCGGTATCGATGAACGCGCGCTCTTCTACATGCGCTCGCGCGGCGTCTCGGAAGCCGAAGCGCGGGCGTTGCTGGTGGAAGCGTTTCTGGCTGATGCGATCCCCGAGAGTCTGTCGGACGATCTGAAAAACGAATTGAGAGATCGTATGCGCACCTGGTTGCGGGAGACGCGGTCATGAATGCGCCTTTGATTAAACGTCCGTTCGATGCAGGGGCGGTGCGGGAGGAGTTCCCAATCCTCAGCCGTGAGGTGCATGGCCGCCCGCTCGTCTATCTCGACAACGCCGCCAGTGCGCAGAAGCCGGAAATGGTGATCGAGGCCATGGCCGGCGCGATGCGCGGCGCTTACGCCAATGTGCATCGAGGGCTTCACGCACTCGCGAACGAAACCACCGAAGCCTTCGAAGGCGCGCGCGCCACCGTCGCGCGTTTCATCAACGCGCCGAGCACGGATAGCATTGTCTTCACCAAGAGCGGCACCCAGGCGATCAACATCGTCGCCGCCGGGCTCGACATTGAGCCGGGCGATGAGATCGTGCTCTCGGTGATGGAGCACCATTCCAACATTGTGCCCTGGCACTTCCTGCGCGAGCGCAAGGGCGCGGTGCTGAAATGGGTCGATATCGACGATGATGGCGTGATCGATCCGGCGGCGCTCGAGACCCTGATCGGTCCGCGCACCAAGCTGGTGACGCTTTCGCACATGTCGAACGTGCTTGGCGTCAAGACGAAAGCCGAAGAGCTCGTCCGGCTCGCGCACGCAAAGGGCGTGCCGGTGCTGCTCGATGGCTGTCAGCGTGTGGTGCATGGCCCGGTCGATGTGCAGGCGCTCGATGTCGATTTCTACGCCCTGACCGGCCACAAGCTTTACGGGCCAACCGGCATTGGCGTGCTTTACGGTAAGCGCGACCTGCTCGCATCAATGCCGGCATTCGAGGGCGGCGGCGAGATGATCGATATCGTCGAGCGCGAGCGCGTCACCTACAACGAACCGCCGCATCGCTTCGAAGCCGGCACGCCGCCGATCCTCGAGGCGATTGGCCTCAAGGCGGCGATCGACTGGTTCAATTCGCACGATCGCGCCGCCATTGAAGCGCACGAAGCCATGCTGCGCGACCGCGCCATGGAGGCGTTGCGGGGTCTCAACTGGGTCAAGCTGCACGGGCAAGCACCCGATAAAGGCGCGATCGTGGCGTTCTCACTTGAGGGCGCGCATCCGCACGATGTGGCGCAGATTCTGGATCGGCAGGGCGTTGCCATCCGCGCTGGCCATCATTGTGCGCAGCCGTTGATGCAGCGTCTCGGCGTCAGCGCCACGGCGCGGGCGAGTTTTGCCTGTTACAACACAGCCGCAGAGGTGGATGTGTTCATCGAAGCCTTACATAAAGCACGGAAGCTCTTGAGCTAGGATCATGGACGGCGTCGCATCACCCCCACAGCCGGCACTGCCGCAGCCCGAATTGGACCGCATCACCGATGATCTGGTGGCGCAGTTCAAGACCGTGTTCGATCCGGAAATTCCGGTTGATATCTATGAGCTCGGGCTCATCTACAAAGTCGATATCAACGATGAAGGCCACGTCGATATTGAGATGACGCTGACGGCGCCTGGCTGTCCCGTCGCCGGCGAAATGCCGGGCTGGGTGGAATCGGCGGCGCGGCGCGTGAAGGGCGTGACTTCGGCGCGGGTGAATCTGGTATTCGATCCGCCCTGGACGCCGGCGCGAATGAGCGATGAAGCCAAACTCGAATTGAACATGCTTTGAGGACATGAGCAGAAGACCCCGCCCCAAGATCGTGACGCTGACAGACGCCGCCGCCGCGCGCGTCAAGGCGATCATGGCTGAAAGCGCCAAGCCTTATTTGCGCGTGGGCGTGGTCAAGGGCGGCTGTGCCGGCATGGAATACGTGATGGACTATGCCGATGCGCCGGAGCCGTTCGATGAAGTGGTCGAGGATCAGGGCGTTTCCATCCTGGTGAAGGCGGATGCCGTGCTTTTCCTGCTGGGCTCGGTGATCGACTACGAGACGACGCGGCTGGCCGCGCGCTTCGTCTTCCGCAATCCGAACGAGACCGACGCTTGCGGTTGCGGCGAAAGCGTCACCATCGAGCCGGCGAAGGCCGAGAGCTGAGCCATGGCCGAGAACAGCTTCCACGATTTCGTGAAGGAGCTGTTCGCAGGCATGGGACCCGTTCAAGTCAAACGCATGTTCGGCGGCGCTGGCGGCTACGCCGATGGGCGTATGTTTTTGCTGATCGCCGACGATGCGATCTATCTCAAAGTCGACGCGCCGTTGAGGGCGGAGCTGCGCGAAGAGGGCAGCGCGCCGTTCATCTGGATTCCGGAGAACGGGCCACGCAAGGGCGAGCATGTCGAGATGGGCTATTGGCGTTTGCCGGATGCCGCGCTCGACGATCCCGATGAAGCCGTGCGCTGGGGACGAAAGGCGCTGGCGGTTGCGAAAGCCAAGGCGGCTCTGACACGCAAGCCGAAGGCGAAGAAGACCAAGCGTTAGAAATCCGGGCCGCCGTCCTTGTCGATATCGCGGGCGCGTTCCGCCCAGCCGGCGTCGGGATCGGGATGAAATCCGAACCAGGCCGCGAATGGCGTACTGCGCCAATCCTGGAGGCCGTAGATGCCCAGCATGATCAACGACGAGGGCACGAGCACGGCGCCTAGAATCATCAGCATGGCGAAGCCGGGCGCGGCCTTTATCTCGGCCCACGTGCCGCCTTCCAGCCAGATGCGGATGACTTCCGCGAGCCAAGCCAGCTCTTGCATGCCTTGACCTTAGCCGATCGAGGTTAAGCGGCTTTGAAGGCGCTAGTCCTTGGGCGTGTATCTTTCCGGCAGCGTCGGGTCGTAGGGATCGAGCGGGGCGATGATGTTGACGGTCGAGCAATAGCCGACGAACAGCAGGACGAGCAGCATCGGAACGGTCATCAGCCAGCCGGGCGAACCGCTGTCGCGGAAGAACACCAGCACCACGCCGATGAGAACGCAAAACAGCAGCACCACCGCCATCATCACTTTTTGAATGAAGATCTTGCCGATGAGATCGAGCCAGCCTCCCTGACGGGCGATCCAGGCGTCGACGTCGCTGAGGCCAAAGCCGAAGATCGCGCCGAGCACGAAGAGCACGACGCCGATGACGCAGAACAGCAAGAACAGGAAGAGGAGGGCGCCGGCCAGCGGACTGCCCGTTCGCACGCCCTCGATCGGCGAGATGCGCCAGAAGTTGGCGGAGCGCCAGAGGCCGCCGATGAAATTGCCGATCGCTCTGAACATTGCGTCGGTGGTGCTCAGGCGCCTTTGAAGTCTGCCGGGCGTTTTTGAAAAAAGGCCTGGACGCCTTCGCGGAAGTCTTCGCTGAGGCCGGCCTTGCGCTGCGTCGCGCGCTCGGCTTGGAGCTGCTCGGCCCAAGAATTGTCGAGCGAAGCCCAGGCGAGGCGGCGGATCATGCCGAGCGCGGCGGGGCCGTTGGCAAGTTCCTTGGCGAGCGCTTTCGCTGTCGTCAGGAGTTCGGCGTCGGGGACGCAACGGTTGACGAGACCCCATTCGAGCGCGGTCTTGGCCGGGATCTTCTCGCCCAGCAGCATCATTTCCATCGCCCGGGCCCGGCCAATCATGCGCGGCAAGTGATAAGTGGCGCTGCCGTCCGGCACGAGACCGATGCGGCGGAAAGCCTGCATGAAGTACGCGCTCTCGCCGGCGACGATGAGATCCCCGAGCAGCGCGAACGAACAACCGATGCCGGCGGCGGCGCCATTGACGGCTGTGACGTAGGGGATCGGCAGATCGCGCAGCATGGTCACGAACGGATTGAAGGTGAGTTCGAGTCGCGCGCCGAGATCGGGCTTGCCTTCGGCGTCCATCGGCGGCGCGCCGCTGGCGAGGTTGGCGCCAGAGGAAAAGGCGCGGCCTTCACCGGTGAGCACGACGCAGCGCGCTTCCTTCGTGGCGCGGCCGAAGGCGTCGGTCAGCTCTTCGGTCATGTCGATGGCGATGGCGTTCAGCGTGCCGGGATCGTTCATCGTGATGATGGCGACGCCGGCATCGCGCTCGTATTTTACTTTCGTGTACGCCATCTCGACCTCCACACTGATGCGCGGAGTCTAACAGAGCCTGGACGCTGTAGGATAGATTGCCTGCGCGAGAGCGCTACGCAACGTAAAGCACGGGCGTCGCGTCGGTGGTCACTTGATTGCGGCCGTTGCGCTTGGAGGCGTAGAGGCACGCATCGGCGCGCTCGACGAGGCCCTGGGGCGTGTCGCCGGCCTGGAGCCGGGCGATGCCCATCGACACTGTGACTTGTCCTAGGTCTTCGTTGGTCGAGCGCCGGCGCAGGCGCTTGGCCTGGATGGCGCTTCGGAGCGCTTCGGCCGTATGCGCCGCAACGCGGACGTTCACGCGCGGCATGATCACGGCGAACTCTTCACCACCATAGCGGGCGACCAGGAAGTCCGGCCGTGCATGCGCCTGCAGGGCGCTGGCGAGAAAGCGCAAGATCTGGTCGCCGGTGTGATGGCCCCAAGTGTCGTTGAAGCGCTTGAAGTGGTCGATGTCGCAAAGCACGAGGCAAAGCTCGCTGTGCTGGGCGCGGGCTTCTTCCAGCCGCATGCGCAGCGTCTCATCGAACATGCGCCGGTTGGCGAGACCGGTGAGGCTGTCGGTCAGCGATTCAACGCGCACGGATTCAAGGCTGGTGCGCAGCGTTTCGATCTCGCGCGTGGAGCGCTGCAGCTGCTCGTTGAGGTGCTTGTTGTGGTGGGCCATGTCCAGCGTAGCGGCGGCGAGGCTGGAGACGATCTGCTCAATCTGGTCGGGGGCGAGGCCGCGGTTGAGGTTGGTCGCGGCGGTTTCGAGGGTGCGGCCATAATCGCCACTGCGTTCCTCGGCTTGTTTCAGGAACGAAAGTACCTGACCGAGGTCATGCGCGATGCGCTCGCCGGCGAGCACGATCTGCGCCGATGCGCCCAGGCCGGTGAAGAAGCGCTCATAGACCTGGGCATTGAAATCTGGGGTGAAGCTCTCGCCGCTGGCGATCCTGGCGTCGATCGCTTCGCGGAGGGATTGGTTGCGGCCGAGCCTGTAACAGAGCCAAACTTCGTAATTGGCGCTGGTCGGCGAAACGCCATGCAGACGCATGAGGTCGAGCGTTTCGCGGGCGACATTGTCGCCGCCGGGGCCCTGCAGAAGTAAGTCTTGATCGGTCACGCCCTGTCGATCCCGCGAATCTGAGGCCTCAGCACAGTCCGGAACGCTAGCGGCGAGGGAGTGGATGAGTGGTAAACGAGGTCTTGCCGGGTCAAGAAAATGGTAATTGCCCTTACGTGGGCGGCAACCTCTAGGATGCCCGAAAAGACCCCAGGGAGGTCCCGATGAACAAGCCCGTCGAGCCGGCGATCGAAGAAGCCAAGGCGCGCATGCGCACATTGCTGGAGTTGCAGAAGCGAGCGGTGCTGAAGAAGGGCCCGCCGAGCGCCGCGTTGCGCAAGGATCGGCTGACTCGCTGCATCAACCTCTTGCTGACGCACAAGGACGAATTCGTCGAAGCGATGAACGCCGATTTTGGCGCCCGCTCGCGCGACATGACGCTTCTCACGGACATCGCCGGCGCGATCAATCCGCTGAAGAGCGCGCGGGCCAGTCTCGACAAATGGATGCGCCCGCAAAAGCGCAAGGTGACGCCGGCGGCGCTCGCGGTGTTCGGCGCAAAAGCTGAAGTGCGCTATCAGCCCAAGGGCGTGGTGGGCGTGATCTCGCCGTGGAATTTTCCGGTGCAGCTTTCGTTCGATGCGATTGCGGGTGCGTTTGCGGCCGGCAATTCGGTGATGCTGAAGCCGTCGGAATTTACGCCGGCGACTTCGGCGCTGATGGCGCAGACGCTCGATCTTTATTTCGACGAAGATGAGATCGCGGTGATCCTTGGCGGCCCGGATGTTGGCGCCGCGTTTGCGGGGCTGGCGTTCGATCATCTGATCTTCACCGGCGCCACCAATGTCGCGCGGCACGTGATGCGCGCGGCGGCGGAGAATCTTGTGCCGGTGACGCTGGAACTGGGCGGCAAATCGCCGGTGGTGATCGGGCGCAGCGCCGATATGGCGAAAACCGCGGCGCGGGTAATGACCGGCAAGACCATGAACGCGGGGCAAATCTGCCTCGCGCCGGATTATGTGATGGCGCCGAAGGAAAGCGTCGATGGCTTCGTCAGCGAAGCCAAAGCCGCGATCGGCAAGATGTATCCGACCATCAAAGACAATGGCGATTACACCTCGATCATCAATCAGCGCCATTACGAGCGCATTCAGGGCCTCATCAGCGACGCCAGACAGAAGGGCGCGGAGATCGTCGAAATCAATCCCGCGAACGAGGATTTCAGCCAGCAGGAGCATCGCAAGATTCCGCCCACGCTGATCCTTGGCGCGACCGACGATATGAGCGTCATGCAGGAAGAGATTTTCGGCCCGGTGCTGCCGGTCCGGACCTACACTTCGATCGAAGAAACGGTGACCGACATCAACGCGCGCCCGCGGCCGTTGGCGCTTTATTATTTTGGCGATGACAGCGCCGAGAGCGAGACGCTGCTCTCGCGCACGCATTCGGGCGGCGTCACCATCAATGACGTGATCTTCCACGTGACGCAGGACGATCTGCCGTTCGGCGGGGTCGGACCGTCCGGCATGGGCGCTTACCATGGGCATCGCGGCTTCATCGAGTTCAGCCACGAGAAGGCGATCTATCGCCAGACCGCGAGCGAGATCCTCGCCATGATGCGTCCGCCCTACGGGGCGACGTTCAAGAAGCAGGTGGATGCGCGGCTGAAGCCTTAGGCGTGCGCCGGCGCCCGCGGCGAACCTTGCGTTCGACGCGGCGGGTGAAGCTGGGACTTACTTAGCTCTTAGGAAGAGTCGGCGGCGAAGACCGGCAGCGCGGCGAGCGTGCGCACGCGATGGTGCGGCGGGCGCGCGATGATGATCGGGCAAAGCCGCGCGAGGCCGCTGGCGCGGTGGCGCGCAAAGGCGGCGCCGAGTTTGCGCCAGTCGCGGAGAATCGCGGCGAGCTGGGCGAGTTGCTCGGCGAAGCTGCCGCTGACGGCGAGGCGCCGGCGCATCCAAGTCCCGCCGACGCGGCGCAAGGTGAGGTGCGGACGGATGCGGCGCTTGAAGCCCGCACGGGCGTGGTTGAGCCGCCGCCGCGCGCCGGGGCGCACCGGCAGAAAGCTTAGTCCGTGGTCGATGATGAGGTGCGCGATGAAGCGCTGCAGCTTGCGAATAGTGACGTGGGCGTAGCGGCGATGATGGCGCCGATCGGCTGCAGTGCGCGGGACGCCTGGGCAGCGCAGAAGCCACGCGATCACCGCCAGCGCCCAGGCGGCAAGCCGGGCGAGGCGATGTTCGGGTGGGAGTGGCGGATGTTGTGGCTTCATGCACAGCAGTCTACGCCTGCGCTGAAGCCGGTCGGATTGATTTGCGCGATGCAGCGAGCGCGCTTTGCGTTCGACCTTGATAAGATTGCGCAAAACACGCGGGTCTGAAGACCCGCGCTCCAAGGCGCGAGGGATAGAGGCGCGCTCTATCCCCGCATTTTCTACTTTTTGCGCAGGAAGGCCGGGGCGTTGTCGCCGAAGCCTTGCACTTGGCCGCCGCGATCGTCGCGCGGCGGGCGGCGCTCTTCGCTGCGGCGCGCTTGCTGATCGCGGCGCGGTTCGTCGCGGCGGCCCTCGTTGCGGGGCGGGCGTGACTTCTCGGCGCGGGGCTCGTCGCGTTTTTCGCTGCGCGGCTTGGGCTCGACCGGCTCCATCGACGCGGTGGGGCGATCGTCGTCGCGCTTCATGTAGCGCTGTTTCTTTTCGCTGAGCCGCTTGGAGTGCTCTTTCTTGAGCTCCTCGGCGCGGCGTCCGCGACCGCCGCGGTCGTTGGGATCGCCGATGGCGGCTTCCGGCACGCCCTCGATCGTCGCCTTCTCGATCGGCTTGCCGATTAGCTTCTCGATGGCGTCGAGGCTCTTCTTGTCCTGCGGGCCGACGAGCGTGAACGAGGCGCCTTCGCGGCCGGCGCGGCCGGTGCGGCCGATGCGGTGGACGTAATCGTCCGGCGTACGCGGCGGTTCGTAATTGAAGACATGGGAGACGTCCGGCACGTCGAGGCCGCGGGCGGCGACGTCGGAGGCGACGAGGAGCTTGAGTTCGCCGGAGCGGAAGCGGTCGAGCGTCTTGGTGCGCTGCGACTGATCGAGATCGCCATGGATGGGCGCGGCGTCATAGCCGTGGCGCTTCAGCGAGAGCGCGACGACATCGACATCGGTCTTGCGGTTGCAGAAGATGATGCCGTTCTTGATCTCGCTCGCGTTGATCACCGCGCGCAAGCCAGCGCGGCGTGTGCGCGGGTCCCCGCCCGGCAGCATCACCACGCGCTGCGTGATGGTGGTCGCGGCGGTTGCCGGTTTCGAGACTTCGACGCGCAGCGGGTTGTGCAGGAACGCTTGCGTGAGGCGGGTGATCTCCGGCGGCATGGTTGCCGAGAAGAACAGCGTCTGGCGCGTAAACGGCGTCAATTTGAAGATGCGCTCGATGTCGGGAATGAAGCCCATGTCAAGCATGCGGTCGGCTTCATCGACGACCATGACTTGCACGCCGGTGAGCAGCAGCTTGCCGCGCTCGAAATGGTCGAGCAGGCGGCCAGGCGTGGCAATCAGTACGTCGACGCCGCGCGCGAGCAGGGCGTCCTGATCGCCAAACGAGACGCCGCCGATGAGCAGCGCTTTGGTCAGCTTTTGGTACTTGCCGTACTTGTCGAAGCCTTCGGCGACTTGTGCGGCGAGTTCACGAGTCGGTTCTAGGATCAAAGTGCGCGGCATGCGCGCGCGTGCGCGGCCCGCAGCCAGGATATCGATCATCGGCAGCGTGAAGGCGGCGGTCTTGCCGGTGCCGGTCTGGGCGATGCCCAGGATGTCGCGGCCCTTCAGCACTTCGGGGATCGCGGCGGCCTGGATCGGCGTCGGCGTGTTGTAGCCGGTCTCTTTCACCGCGCGGAGCGTCGGTTCGGAGAGGCCGAGATCGTCGAAGGTTTTGGTGACGGGTTGCGGTTCTTGGGCGCCTTCAAGCGCGGTATTCTCAGAAGTCATTCAGTCTCACTTGGAGGCGCGCCAGCTTCGCCTCAGACGCGAAGAGCCAGCGGGCCGCTTGGTTGGCGCTTTTGGCTCACGGCCCCCGGATTGAGGCGGCGGAGCGTCCAGCAAGGGCGAGCACGCCCTCGGGCGCGCACAACGGACGCCCGGCAAATGGGGGAAACACGTCCGAAAGTCAATGTTTTCGCCGGCTCCGAGCTTGGCCTGACTGCAAAACAGGCGTTGAGTGTGCGGTATCAGGAGGTCGTCATGCTGAAACGCCTCGTTTTTTCGCTTTGCCTCGCTGTCGCCGTCGCCTGCTCGCCAGCCAGCGAGGTGAGCGCAACCGGTTCGGAGGAAAGCGCCGCATCCGATGAGCCGGCGGGGGCGCGCGACGCGATTCTGGCCTGGGCCTTCGGCGAGTACGGCCAGCAGAACGTGTTCGACCCCGTCGAGATCTTCTTCGGCGATTTCACCGGCGACGGCGCGCCGGACGCGATGGCATGGGTGCTCTACTCGAGCGGTGGCAGCAGCGCGATGCTCGATGTGGCGCTCTTCCGCAACGAAGGCGGGCGCATGGTCTATGATCGAAGCGCTGAAGCGTACGGCCAAAGCCCGCGCAACGTTGTCATCCTACCCGGCCGCATCACGCTGACTTCGACAATGCCGCGCCCCGGCGATCCGCACTGCTGTCCGACCGGCTCGCAGGATTGGACGATCGATACGAATTAAACGTCGATCTCGTCCGCGACGAACTTGGCGTGGGTCTGGATGTAGTCGAAGCGCTTTTCGGCTTTCTTGCCCATCAGCGTCTCGATCAGCACCTCGAAATCGGGCAGGCCGTCTTCGTCCAGCACCACGCGCGCGAGTGTGCGGGTGGAAGGATCCATGGTGGTTTCCTTCAAGTCGGCTGGCATCATTTCGCCGAGGCCTTTGAAGCGGGAGATGTCGACTTTGCGGCCTTTGAACTCGCCATTGAGTAGCGCTTCTTTGTGCGCGTCGTCGCGGGCGTAGATGCTCTCCTTGCCGGCGGTGACGCGGTAGAGCGGCGGCATGGCGAGGTAGAGCCGGCCAGCGCGGATGAGCGCGGGCATCTGCTTGTGAAAGAAGGTGATGAGCAGCGAAGCGATGTGGGCGCCGTCGACGTCGGCGTCGGTCATGATGATGACGCGCTCGTAGCGGAGGTCATCGACTTTGAACTTCGAGCCCATCTGCACGCCGAGGGCGAGCGCCAGATCGGCTAGCTCCTGGTTGCCGCTCATCTTCTCGGCGCCTGCCGAGGCGACGTTCAGGATTTTGCCGCGCAACGGCAGGATGGCTTGGGTTTCGCGGTTGCGCGCTTGCTTGGCTGAGCCGCCGGCGCTGTCGCCTTCGACCAGGAAGATCTCGGTGTCCTTCTCGCCCGCGTGTGAGCAGTCGGCGAGCTTGCCGGGCAGGCGCAATTTGCGCGTCGCGCTCTGGCGCGAGACTTCCTTTTCCTTGCGGCGGCGGACGCGGTCTTCGGCTTGCTGGATCGCCCATTCGAGCAATTTGTTGGCTTCGTTCGTATTGGCGGCAAGCCAATGGTCGAACGGATCGCGCACAGCTTGTTCGACGATCTTGGCCGCTTCGGTGGAGACCAGACGCCCCTTGGTTTGGCCCTCGAATTGCGGTTCGCGGATGAAGACGGAGACAAGGCCAGCGCCGGTGTTCATCACGTCTTCCTGCGTGATCAACGCCGCTTTCTTGTTGTTCTTCAGTTCGGCGTAGGCTTTCAGCCCCTTGGCGATCGCACTGCGGAAGCCGGATTCGTGGAAGCCGCCGTCGGGCGTGTAGACCGTGTTGCAGTAGGAGCGAAGGAAGCCGGCGGCTTCGCCGAAGCCGTCGCTGACCCAGGTGATCGCCCA